>JAGHAU010000255.1 GCA_021161345.1 Anaerolineales bacterium
GCCCAACCATCAGAAATGCTTTTCCGCGCGTGTAGGCATTATGCAGACAGGCAGAGAGCAGTGCTCGCATCACGGATTGATCATCTTCAGTCACACAAATGCAGGAAGCGAATGCGAGAGGTATAACCTGCCCAGGAGGGGTGAGTGGTTGAGCTCGGATAAGCCGGGCGGCGAGATTATAAAGTGGGCGGAGCAGGCGTAGCTCCGGTCCATAAACATCGATAATATCTTGTTTATAGGCTGCCTGATCCCAGACGGCCATAATACCCACTATGGTATTACCCTTGCGGGCTACCATAATATCTTCCGGTTTGAGTCCGCGGAGCTTAATTCCTTCAACAAAATCCTTGTGTGTGTAGGCGGGAAAGAATTGACGGCGGGGACCTTTAAGGCGCAGGTAAGCTGTGATTTCCCCCAGTGTCTCGAACGAACCTGGCTGTATCTCTACACCTGGTGTTCGGGGAACCCGTCTTGGTCTTAGCAAAATGGCACAAGTTGTCAATCCCCACTTTCTTGCAAATTGCAAGCCCCCAGGCATCCGGGCTCCCACCAGGAGTTCGCGCGCTCGAGGATTCTCGCTGGCGATAACCCCTGTATAGAGAAGCCCCGGAGGGCTAAAATCTTTGAACCATTTTGCTCCCCGGTGGAGCAACCAATTCCCGCGGAAGCTCTCAGAAACTCGAATCTGGCCGATGTACCCGACCGCTGATTCTTGCCCGTTAATATAGACTCGCCTCTCAGCGCGGCAAGCGATACCGGCTAATTGGCCGTCAGATCGCTGGCGGACAAGCAGTACATCACAGGAGTCGCCCATAATTGTGGCACCAAGAAAATAGTCCGGTTCCCGGGCGAAAATCAAGGAAACACCGCCGGGCATTGGCACTGTGCCCACCAGCGCCCGAATTTCTGGCTCGTCATCTGGTGTTGCCCAATGGATTTTGAATCTGGTTTCAATTTTCATTGATTACCCAGGCGTATACCTTGTTTCTTGAAAGCCTCCCGGCGGAAGAGCGGGTTGTAAATAAGGTAGGTGAAGAATCGGAAAGGTGTAGCGAGATTGGTTTTGAGATCCAGGACACGCTTAATGATTGAGAGGTGACTGCTCCAACGCTGGCGGCAGGCCCAGGCAGCCTCAGTCAATTCGTCGGCTGTCATACGCGCCGGGCGGAAGGCTGCCTGGTTGAAACGATAATCCGGATGGAGCCACCAGTGTTCATCATAAAGAAGCCGGCCTTCAACCCGGAGACGCTCGTAGAATGGGGTTGATGGGTAGGGCATCAACACGTTAAAGGCTGCAAATGCGAAACGGTTGGAGATGCCCCAATCACAGGTCTCAAGGATTGACTCAACAGTGTCGTAATCGTATCCAACCGCGAAAGCTGCCCAGGTCTGTAAGTGATGTTCCCGCAAAGTGGCAACCGCTCTGGAATACCTATCGAACTCAACCATATTTGGGGCTTTGCCCATTTGACGCAGGTTATCGATATCCAGGCTCTCGAAACCAATAACGTTGCCGATACACCCGCTCTCAACCATCAAGTGCATCAGCTCTGGATCGCGGGTGTGGTTGACACTTACTTGTGATATCCAGCGGATTTTGAGGGGAATTAGCGCCCGGAGGAGTTCCTTGGCTGCCTCAGGGTTGGCGGTGAAGTTATCATCGACGAAGAATATATCCCGGCGAGATTGGGCGGTAATCTCTTTTATAACTTCGGCTGTGGGTCTGGTATATACCTTGTGGTCAAAGAACTCACCGACGGCACAGAACTCGCAGGGATAATGGCAGCCACGGCCAAATTGAAGCAGGCTTACTGGCAGGTATTTTTTACCAGCATATAGATCTCTCCGGGGCATCACACCTGGTTGGGGTGTTCCAAACTTGCCATGGTAGCGTGGCCGCAGCTGCCCATCATGAGCGTCATCCACAACTTGCGACCAGAGCCCTTCTGCATCACCGGTGAAAACGGAATCTGCATGCTTGGCTACTTCAGTGGGGATGAGCGACGCGTGCATTCCTCCCATCACTACTGGCACCTTGCGAGCTCTGTACTCAGCGGCGATTTCATAAGCGCGACGCGCAGTGAATGTTTCGACGGTGATCGCAACCAGGTCAGTAGGTTCATCATAGTCAATCTCGTCGATGCGGTCATCGAATAACCGGCAGTCTACCCCGGATGGTGTTAATCCCGCTAGGAGACCAAGTGATAATGGTTCCATGCGTCCCTCATCCACAAAACGCTCGTTATTGTCGAGGTAACCGAGAGTGGGTTTAATGAAGGTAATTTGCATTATGCTGCCTGAAGCCAAGTATGTTATTTTGGGAGTTATTTACCTGGAAAAGAAAGATCTGAAAAAAAACGTATTTCAGAAGGCAAATCATTAAACAGTATCCTGATTAGAAGTATAGCATGAGGAATTATTATTAAAATATTCTCTCTTCCATTCCTAGGAGGATTCGCTACTTGCCAAATCGTTTTTGAATATAAGTGGAAAATGTAGGATTGAAAGTTACTGATCCCTGAAAAGAAAACACTCTTCAGTCAAAGCATGAAGAGTGTTTTCTTTTCTAGTGGGCAGTATTGGACTCGAACCAACGACCCCCTCCTTGTAAAGGAGGTGCTCTAACCAACTGAGCTAACCGCCCGGGTTTCTGTGCACATTATACCAAAAAGGAAAAGTAATCGGAAGGGACGGTCTTCCCGTAAGTGGTAAATTGTAAGATGTAAGTCGACTTGAGGTCAGCAAGTATTCATCCATTTACGATTTACGACTTACAACTTAGGCCTCGTAAATTGCCAAACCTTCCTCCCATATGATAAACTCATTCTGAATGAAAATCATTAGATACAGAACCCCTCGCCGCAAAGCCGGCTACGGCTGGCTGCTGGAAAATAAGGTCGGGCCCATCAAGGGCGATATCTTCGGTTCCTTCCAACGCGGGGAAGCTAAAACCTCTCTCAATAGGGTTGAACTGCTGGCCCCGGTCGAGCCCGGCAAGATCATCTGTGTGGCCCGCAACTATGCCGCGCATGCCGCTGAACTGAATAACTCTGTACCTGAATTACCGGTTCTGTTCTTTAAGCCGCCCACGGCTGTGATCGGACCCGGAGAAGCGATCATTTTACCTCCCCAGGCCAAACAGGTAGAGCACGAAGCTGAGCTGGTCGTAGTGATCGGCAAAGCCGGGCGCTGGATCGAACCCGACCAGGCCAAAGAACACATCCTGGGCTACACCATCGCCAACGACGTTACCGATCGGATCTTCCAGCGCGAGGACCTGCTCTGGACCCGGGGCAAAGGTTTTGACACGTTCGCCCCCATCGGACCCTGGATCGAGACCGATTTCAATACAGCCGACGCCATCATTTCCTGCCGTGTCAACGGCGACCTGCGCCAGATGGCCTCCACCCGGGAAATGGTCTTCCTGGTGGAGCAGCTGATCGCTTTTGCCTCATCCTTTATGACCCTGATGCCTGGCGATGTACTGCTGACCGGGACGCCGGAAGGGGTCTCCAAACTGGAAGCCGGCGATACAGTAGAAATTGAGATCGAAGGTATTGGAAAACTAACCAATCCGGTGATCTTGTCGGAGCGTGCCCAGTGAACCTGGATATCCGCGCTGGTGTGATCGCCGCCACAGTCTTGACCGGGATCTTTTTCCTGATCAGTGTTATCACCGGCGCCCAAACAGTACTGGCCAGCCGCAAGATAAAATTTTTCAATCTCAGCCAGGACCAGAAAAGACGGGGCTGGTGGCTGATCGTATTGGCTTTATTCTGGGCTATCCTGGGCATCCTGGTCTTTTATTACGGCGAGCCAGTAGCTTACACAATCATCAGTCCCTCACCTACCCGGCCTGCCAGCCTGACACCTTCCATCTCCCCATCCGCATCGACCTCACCGACCATCACTGAGACCCCCACCATTACCCTCACACCGGCCGAATCCTATACTCCCCAGCCCAGTTCTACGCCACACATTCCGATGGCTGTGGAAGCTCGTTTTGAGGGAAAGCTCACTCCGCCGGCAGAAGCCGCCTTCAGCCCGCTGGTCCTTTCTAATATCGGGCTCGATGATGATTACAATCCTATCGGCCCCGGGATCCAGTTCACCAACCCGGTGGGCCACCTCTATGCAGTTTTCAGCTACGCCTTGATGGAGGATGATATCCAGTGGAGCTCTCTCTGGTACAGGGGAGATGAGTTGGTGCATTATGAAAGCATGCCCTGGAACGGCGGCAGCGGCGGTATTGGCTACACCGATTGGGATCCGGCCCCGGAACTGTGGCTGCCGGGAGATTATCAAATTCAGATCTTCCTGGGAC
>JAGHAU010000038.1 GCA_021161345.1 Anaerolineales bacterium
CCTGCCCGGGCTCCTTCCCAGGCCGCGTTCGAGACCACCATTTGGGAATAATAAAGAATACCAAAATCGATCATCGCGACCATCAACAAGAGCAGGATCGGCAGAACAAAAGCAAATTCAACCAGTGATTGTCCGGAGATTGAGGATTTCGATCGTCCTTTTTTAGTCATGCTGAAATAGCCTCCTTAGTCACCGCCGCAAGAGAAGATTTAGGATCGGTGGAGCCAGATAGATCAAAAGCAAACTTGGCAAAAAAAAGAAAACCAGAGCGGGGATGATCCGGATCGGTGCAGTTTGGGCTTTGGTCTCCGCCCGCTGCCGGCGCCGCGTACGAAGCATTTTGGCCTGTACCCGCAATGTTTTTGCCAGTGAGGTTCCTAACCGGTCAGATAATATGATCGCTTCCACAAACTGGTGAAGATTGGAGTAAGGGATTCGATTAGTCATCTCCCTCAGTGCCTCCTGCCTGGAAAATCCGAGATCCATCCGCATCAATACACCTTCAATCTCACTCCTTAACACACCCGTAATAGATCCGCTAATCCTCTTCAACGCGGGTATAAAACCTAATCCTGCTTCAATTACAAGAGTCAAAATATCTAAAAAATCTGGTAAAGATTTTTCGACACTTCTTATTCGAACCTGAATTTGACGTTTAAGGTAGAGATTAGGAGCAAGAAAAACTAGCAGAACCAGACTCAATAATACAAAAATCCGGACTGGTTCTCGATCACCGAAAATGATTATCAATATAACCAGAAGTATCACGGTCTGGATCGACAACCACCAGCCTGAAAGAAATTGATGGTAAGTCATCCGGATCCCTGACCAGGCTATATCCTGTTCATCCACCAGCCTGCTCAATTGGTTTGGAACATTGATTTCGTCAAGAAAAGCAAGGAATCGCCCTTTCAATTCAGGGGGCGTTGGAGATTCCTCCTGAAAATTATTCAGTTTAAAACGGATCTTTGCCTTATGATCATCAATCGAGAACAAAGTCATCAAACTCAGAAAGATTATCAAACCAAAGACAATAGAAACGACGTATAGGATCATCAAATTTAAACCTCAATTCTGATCAAACGGCTCACGATTAACGCACCGATCACCTCAAGAACTCCGGCACTGATCAAAATTAGATTGCCAATAGTAGTTTCAAACAACACATCGGTATACCCTGGAAATATAGATAGTATTCCTAGCGAAACCGGCACTAACAGGGCAATCACTACCGCGGAGAGTCGACCCTGGGAGGTCAGTGTGCGAATTTCTTTTTCCAATTCAACACGTTGTCTTACCAGCTCTGCGATCTCTCTGATCATTTCAATCATATTCCCCCCTGTTTGCCGCTGCAGGGTTATCCCCTCCACCAGCAGCCTGGTATCATCATTTGGGTGTCGTTGATAGAGGGCGGTAAGTGCCTGCTCAACTGAATATCCTATCTGGATCTGCGTAAATACCCTTGTGATATCTGAAGCACTTGGTTCAGGCAAATTTGGGGTCATAAATTCTATTGCCTGAAGCAGCGAAAACCCGGCTTGGAGTGAGTCTGCCAGGCGCCCCAATACACCCGGGAACTGATCCTGAAATAATTGGCGATGCGCCTTTGCGCGGTAGTAGAGCAAAACAAAAAAACCCAGCAGGAGTAAAGATGAAAAGTACACACATAACAAGGCACTGCCAAATGAAAAATATCCTGCAGTGGAGCCAATACCAATAATCCCGATCAATAAACCCAGAAATGGGAGAGGTTGAGATCCGAATTCAGCATCCTGCCACCATCCATAAAGGGTCTGACCAGGACCTTTATTTATTATTGAATGGATAAAATCATTAATCTCCCCTAAAATAGTTTTTATTCTTAAACGGAATGGTAAGGGGGGAACGAAATCACCCACAACCTCAAGGCGTTTTCGCCAAGCCTGCCGCAATCCTCTTCCCCTTAAACCCTCAACCAAAGGCAATATTATTAAGAGAAAAATACTCCCTGCTGCTGCACTCAGGATAAGAGGCTCAATCATCGTCTTCATTGGAATAATTTTCTGGACCATGATCAATCAAACGCAACAACCTACCGGATAATTGCCTTATTGACCTTCCTAATTTACTGGATTTACGAAAAACACAGGGTTCTCCATAACTGACATTGGCCCAAACACCAGCTTGATCTATGGGCAGGACACCAAAGACAGGTTCCCCCAGATGATCCTTGACTTCTTCTGGAGTAATCGCCGCTGCAGGGGAATATTGATTAATGATCAATCCATTCGTTTTTTTGGAGTTTGGCAGAGCATTTAGAAATCGGGATGTTGATCTCAAGGTAGGTGCATCAGGAGTCAGTACCATTAACTTGATTTCGGCCAAGGCAAGACACCCTCTAACAGGAGGATCAACGCCGCTTGGCGTATCTAAAATTATCAGATCGTACACCTTTTTAAGGGCACTAAAAAGCAAAGAGAGATCTTCCATCTTGATCACTTCAGTTTTGATCAGATCTGGTGGAGAAGCCAGCAAATCCAAATCGGGGCGATACTCTGTAATGGTGAGAGAGAGATGTTGGGGAGTTAACTCCTGGAAAACAGACCCTAGATCTGACCAGTACCTTTCAGGACTCAAATTCAGCAGCAAGTCAGTCGTACCATTCCCAATATTCAAATCAACCAGGACCGTTTTCTTGTGATAGCCTACGCCACATGCGGCCGCAAGATTCGTTGCCAATAGGGTTTTACCCACACCGCCCTTGGCGGAAAATACTCCAATCACTGTTCCCATTCAGTCCCCTTCCGTTGGCCGGAGCAGAGCCAGCAGCTGAAATTGATTGGATCTGGCATACAAAAGGGAGAGAGCTTCCTGATCATCGAGGGCGAAAATAAACGCAGGTGATCCTTCATTTTCTGGTATTAAAACCACCTGAACACCAGCAGCAATAAATCCTGTCTCACCCGGATTCCCTCCAGGGAGAGATGATGCTATCTCCACCATATCACCTTCTGCTAGATCTGGAGGAGCGGCAATAAACCAGTCTAATGGGACGCTGACACACCATTTCCCCGAAGGACAGCGCGAAGCTACCAAGCCACCCACCTTGCCTGCCAGTTTTTCTGGCAGGACTACTTCTCCCATACTCAGGGGATATAAGGCGGATTTTCCGATAGCCTGCTCTTTGTACATGAGATGGGAATCCGGCACGGAAAGGACCGAAACATCACGGATCTCAATCATTCCCTCCATGATCACAGTTCCAGCTTTAATATCCTGGGAAGCAAATACCGCAGAAATCAAAGAACCAGGGGCAATCCGCTGCTGGCGAGCAAAGAATTGAAAGACCAGGATTCCAAAAATAATTGCCAGCAGGACAGCCATCAGCACATAAAATCGTGTTCGGCGTTTGACCGCGGTCCGCCAATCTGGTGTGGTGGTTGGGTATTCTTTCTTGGACAAGAGATAATTCCCCCTTTTCATCACTATAAAAAGAGAAACATATAGTGTCAATACCTTGAGAGGACCAGCCAAATAAAAAAGAAGGAAGCGGGATCCTTCCAGGATCCCGCTTCCTTTTGGATAACCCTTCTGATCTTGCTTTAGATAAAGGTCCGATCAGTCTTCATTTTTCCAAATATGGTTGATCAACTTGGTCTGGACCTCAAATCCCAGGGAGGAATAGAGCTGATAGGCTGCTTGGTTCACCAGGTCAACCCCGATGGAAAAGTAATCATGCCCCTGCCCAATTGCGGCCCGGATCGACTCTGATAACAAAGCCCGCCCCCAACCCTTTCGTTGATAATCTGGGGAAACAGCGACCAGGGCCAGGTGTTGATCCCCTACCCGCTGGCGGGTCTGGATCAGGGAAAATCCCCTGGGTTGATCCCCTGCAAGCAGCACTTTGGATGCGCCGATGTTCAATTCCTCAGTGAAGTAGCCCTCAAAGGTGGTCTGCCGCTGCTCGGAAGTTTTTTCCAAGAAAGAACGGTCCACCCCGGCGCTGAAGGCCTGGTAATAGGGTTCAACCAGGGTCTCTTGGTCACCAGGCTGATAAGATCTGATCTCCAATGTCCCTGGAAAGTCAGGCAATTCTGACAGGTGAAGATTGTTAGACGGGCAGGTCAGATAGACAAACTCATCCGCTTTTTTCAACCCGCATTTTTCATACCAGCCCATTTGGCGCTGATAATATTCCTCGGCCTGGGGAGTGAGATGGAACTTTTGAAAGCCGCAGACTACTTCCAGGCTCTGGGCCTCTTTTTCGCGAGAAAAGTTTACAGCCTCATGAAGCAGCCCCTCTGCTGCCGGTCCGGGATCGATTCCGGGCAGGATGAACGGATGCCAACGCCAGATCTCAAATGACAGCGGATCTTCCGTGATCAAACCCAGCCAACCGACCAGGGTCCCGTCCTGATAGGCAGCCAGTACCAAAGATTTAGGCCAGCGTTGGCTGCTCTGCAAAACATAATTTTCAAACGCTTCCTGATCCTGCCCCACTATATAGAAGGGGGAGGCCTTGCGGGAAGCCAGTGCAACACCTGCTAACTCAACCATGTCGGCCTGAGGCCAATCCAGGATTTTGATCTCGAGTTCCATAATTTTCCTTATTTTCACCTTCTAAGGGGAATTTCAGCCGGATTATTGCTGTTGTTGATGATTATAGTATCAATTAAGGGACGAAGTCCTTTGCAAGGACTTCGTCCCTCCTTCAAAACTCCCTCTTGACATACTCTCAACTTTATTGTATTATCAACTCCATACTAGTACTAAGTACAAAGTATAACCGAGTTATTAATATAGGGAACCAGTTGCTAGTAGGGCTGAACCCCTCAAGAAACTAAAAGGAGGCACGAAGTGGTAGAACTACAGGAAACACACAAGAAATTTCAAAAGGAACTCAGCTCGGGCACAGTCAGTCTGGCCCTACTGAGCATCCTGGCCCAAAGCAAAGAACCTCTTTACGGCTACCAGATCGGTAAATTGGTAGGCGCTGGTGACGACGAGGGTGTGATGGTTAAGCAGGGCGCCATCTACCCGGTCCTGCGCAGCCTGGAAGGTCAGGGTCTGCTCAGCAGCGAACGGGAAATGTCCGATTCTGGGCCGCCCCGTAAATACTATCAGGCCACGGAAACCGGGCAGGAAGCCCTGGAAACCTGGTCCCAGATCTGGACCGAAACCAAAACTTTTGTTGACAATGTACTGGAAGGTGATTACCAATGAGAACCGCAGACGAACTGATCCGAATTTATATACAAGACCTGAAAGCAGCCCTCAGGGGCGCGGACAAGGCCACAATCCAGGACGCATTGGCAGACGCCGAAGAGCACCTGCGCACCGCTTTAGAGAATGCCGGCGCTGACGCGGGAGCGGAGGCGGAGACCTCAGCAGTCCAGGCCATCATCAACGAATACGGCGAAGCCGAGGAAATTGCCCAGGCTTACAAAAACTGGGAAGTTTCCCTGCCCCCCGCCCTGGCTTCCACACCGGCCGCCCGCCGGGTAGCAGCCACAGCCAATGGAGACAATCCAGCCGCTAAAAAATATCCAGGGTTCTTTGGTGTCTTTGCTGATCCCAAGGCCTGGGGCGGACTGGTCTTTATGTTGATCTCACTCGTGACCGGTGTCCTATATTTCACATGGGCAGTTACTGGCCTGTCGATCTCACTGGGTTTGATGATCCTGATCTTTGGGGTCCCGATCGCAATCATCTTCCTGCTTTCCTTCCGGGGCATCGCCTTTTTGGAAGGGCGTCTTGTAGAAGCGCTATTGGGAGAACGTATGCCCAGACGAGCCAGCTTCACAGACTCATCCTTGTCATGGAAAGAGCGGCTTAAGATCCTGCTGACCGGCAAAGCCACCTGGCTCTCGATCATCTATATGATCCTGATGCTGCCCCTGGGTATCATCTACTTCACGGTAATGGTCACCCTGCTATCAGTTTCAATCAGTTTTACAGCCACTCCAATCGGCGCCATCGTGATGATGGCCAAGGATATCCCGTTTGATATTTTCAGCAGCGGCGATATCGTTTGGACCCTGTCCGATCCGGCCGGATTCATGCTGACCCTGCTAATAGCAGCCCTGGGATTTTTGATCGGCACCTGCACCATGCACATCGCCCGCTGGGTGGGCAAAGTACACGGCAAGTTCGCCAAAGCTCTACTGGTAAGTGATTGAAAGATTATGGGACGAAGTCCTTTGAAAGGACTTCGTCCCTCTATTTACTTCTCACTCAAACAGTCTGCTTCTTCCAGAAGCAGACTGTTTCAATTAAACGACATACCTCAAGACCCATTTTTGTGTTTAAATGAATATCAAGGAAGGGGGTTAGATTTCTTTGCTATACTAATAAGGTAAACCTCATTCATAAGGAGAGAAACATGAAGCGCTTGATCCCCTTTATCTTGATATTATCCCTTATCGCCATACTGGCCGTCGGATGCAGTGTTGAGCCTGAAGAAGTGATCACCCCGGCTATGATCCTGGCCGATGGCGTAACCCATATGGCCGGCCTGGAAGGATTCGAATTCAGTATCACCCAGGAGGGTCAGATTGTCTTTCTGGATGCGGACGAGGTGGTCCAGTTTGGCACCGCGGTGGGACACTATGTCTCCCCGGACAAGGCCTTGACCACGGTCACCATCACCGCTCTGGGTATGTTGACTGAGATCACAGTCATTAGCCTGCCGGATATCCAGTGGGCCAGCAATCCCCTTTCTGGTGTATTCCAGGAACTACCTGACACTTACCTCTTCAAACCGACTCAGTATCTTGACCCCACTTCCGGTTTCTTCCCCAGCTTGGGAAGCGGTCTGGCTGACCTTATCATTGTCGGTGAAGAAGAACTGGCAGAAATGCCCGGACTGCCCCTCACTCATTTGAACGGAACGGTACCTGGTGAGGTAATCAGCGAGATCAGCAAGGGGCTAATCAATATTGAGTCCATGTCTGGCGATCTTTGGATGGACACAGCCACCAATGAGGTACATAGAGTAGTTCTGACCGATACCTCCGCCGCGGAAGGCGAAGCCTCAGTCTGGACCTTTGACTTCTGGAGCTTCGGCGAAACCATTGAAATAACCGCTCCCTGAGGCCAATCATGAAAAAATGGACCTCATCCCCGGGATTTAAAGTCGCGTTAATTGCGATCCCTATCTTCATCGGCGCCCTGGACCTGACTGTCGTTTCGGCCGTATTGCCTCACGTCTTAATTGACCTGCAGATCCCTTTCCAGTCCGGGATGGACAACGCCGCCTGGATCGTGACCGGCTACCTTTTAGCTTACAGCGTCTCGATGACCTTCATGGGTCGTCTTTCCGACATCTACGGCCGCCGTAAAGTTTACCTGGCCGCTCTGGTGATCTTTGGTTTAGGCTCCTACCTGGCAGCCGTGGCCCACACCTGGCCCACCCGTCTGGCTTTGCGGGCCTATTACCTGGTGGCCAGCGGACGACCTGACATTAACTTCCTTTCTCTCTACATCCTGATCGCCGCCCGCATGATCCAGGCTTTCGGAGCTGGCACGATGGTGCCGGTGGGTATGGCCATGATAGGCGACCTCTATCCAGCTGGCCACAGAGCCCGACCCCTGGGTGTGATCGCCGCAGTGGATACGGCAGGATGGGTAGTGGGACATCTGTACGGCGGCATCATCGTCCGTTTCTGGAGCTGGCAAACCATTTTCTGGCTTAACATACCAATTGTGCTGGTGGCCTGGATCGTGATCCGCTTTTTGCTCCAGGAGAGCAAACCAGCCGGGGACCAGGGTAGAATGGATTGGGGCGGCGCTATATTGATCGCCATCAGCCTTTCGATCCTGAATATCGCCCTGGGATCGGGTGGAGAAACTTCCAGCACTGCCAGTCTTGAGGAACTGCAAGGCCTGCCGCCATCGGTGCTGCCTGCCCTGGGTTTGGCTTTCTTATTCCTCCTGCTGTTCATCTGGCGCCAGTCCCGGGCTAAAGATCCTTTAATAGAATTATCCCTGTTCAAGAAACAGAACTATCTACCGGCCAGTCTGGCCAACTTTCTGATCGGGGTGGCCTTATTCATCGCCATTGCCAACGTGCCGCTCTTCATCAATTCCCTGATCGCCTCTAACGCTGAACAGGGCGCCTGGGAAAGCGGCTGGATGCTTTCCGGGCTAACCGTACCCATGGCCCTGGCGGCTGTGCCAGGCGGCTGGATCGCAGAAAAACGGGGCTACCGCCTACCTTCCCTGCTGGGGTTGATGATGGCCGTGGCCGGCTTTATCCTGATGACCAATTGGACCCAGGATGTCACTTACCTAACCATGGGCATCCACCTGGCCTTCACCGGTATCGGTTTGGGATTGACCATGGCACCCATCGCGGCGGCAGTCATCAACGCCTCGCCGGAGAAGCACCGCGGCACCAGCTCAGCCCTGGTGATCATTTTTCGCCTGGTGGGCATGACCGTGGGCGTTTCGGGCATTACCACGGTTGGCCTGAGGCGGATGCAGATCCTCAGCAAAC
This sequence comes from Anaerolineales bacterium, assembly GCA_021161345.1. Lineage (GTDB taxonomy): Bacteria > Chloroflexota > Anaerolineae > Anaerolineales > UBA11858 > B10-G9. Next base: position 8,477 of record JAGHAU010000038.1, read on the forward strand.
AGCTTATGCCCCCCGACGCCAGTATGGCTGATATCGGAAGAGTGGGTATTGAGGTAGCTGAGCGAGTGATCACTGATAACTTCTGGATCGCCGCTGTGATCGCTGCCCTGGCCCTGCTGCCGGCAGTATTTTTACGGTGGGGAATAAAAGGGGAATAAAAGAAAGGGACGAAGTCCTTTTCAAAGCTCTTCGTCCCTTCTGACCGATGACCGGCGATCGCTGCGCTCTCGACCGGGGAAAAAAGACCGGGCTCTGAATACTTCTTACATCTTACATAAAAACCCTGCTCCCGTTTGGAAGCAGGGTTTTTTCAACTCACTAAACTAACCATCTGAGACTTGCGGGATATCCCCGGTGTGCAGGGCGATCACAGCCCCGCTGATCGAATCCAGGCTCCGGTCCCATTATTCCGGTCTCCCGTCCCCGGTCTCCCGTCCCCGGTCTCTCTATCCCGGTCTAATTATTCCGGTCTCTTATCCCCCGTCTCTTATTTCCCCTCTCCCGTCCTCCATCTCCGTCTCATTGTCCCGGTCAAGCCGCAGGCCATTTATCATATATAATAAATATAGGCAATATTGATTTTGCTCAAATTCCTCTGGTAACAAAGGGAGGCCGCCCATGTCTGAAGTCGTCCAGCAAGCCGAAACCGCCATTAAAGCCGGCGATACCAAAACCGGTTTTAAAATTTTGCGCCAGGTCCTGGTTGAAAACCCGGAAAGCGAGAAAGCTTGGTGGATCATGTCCGGTCTGGTGCAGCGTAAGGAACGGGCCACCTGTCTGGAACAGGTCCTGCGCATCAACCCGGGCAATCAATTTGCCCGCGACGCCCTGAACCAACTGCGAGCCTCACCTCCCATCACTGAAACCAAACCCCGCCGTAAGATCCCAAAACCCGCCCCGGGCAAAAGACCCACTGGAAAGACAGAACCTATCGGCGGATATAAAACCTGGCATTACACCAGGGGATCTAAAGTCTTCCTCATCATCCTGGGAGAACAACAAGTGTTCTGGGCTCAAACCGAGAAGAGATTGATCCCCCGTGTGCGGGAGATCCTTAAGACAGGAAAAATCCCAGACCATTACCTGAGCGAGATCAAGGCTATCCGCCTGACCTCGATCACTTCGATCAAATTACTTAAAACATCCTTGCAGTTCCAGTACCTATATGAAGGGGCAGATCGCACCGCCCGTATGGTTCTGGAAGACACAGTTATGTCAGAGCGTATTATGGATCTGCTGGTAAATCAACTGGGGCCAGATTATCTACTTCAGACCAAACCAGTCCAGACAGGATTGACCCTGGGAATCTCTGCCCTTTTAACCTTCGGGGCAGCTGGACTGACTGCAGCCGGATATTGGGCCTACCAGGAAGTGGTCTCAGGCCGGGCTGCAGCCACCGGGAGTGTCCGGGCTCCCTGGCTGATCAGCTTGCTGCCGAGCCTGGGCGCAGGTGGAGTGACCCTGCTGGGTGGGATTTTAATCGTCATCGCTCTGATCCTTAGCGTCTGGATGCTGCTGAAACCTGCTTTGGGGACAGAGCTGATTAAAAGACAGTAAGCGGTATAAGGGAAGAAG
>JAGHAU010000011.1 GCA_021161345.1 Anaerolineales bacterium
GGGCATAAGCTCCGGCCACACCGCCGATGGCTGCAATCCGGTCGGAGAATTCGCAGGCTAAAAGATCTGACATCCCGCCTCCGTTGGACATACCATTGGCGTAAATGCGGGCGGGATCGATATTGTAAGTACGGTTGAGTTCTTCGATCAGGTCAGAGAAGAACTGCAGTTCCCTTTGCATCGCGCCGGGATCATCTTCCGTTGGTCTGGTGCTCCAGCGCAGCGGAAATCCTGTCCCCTTAGGATATACAACGATGAATCCGTATTCGTCGGCCAGTTTGTTCCAGCCGGTCATGGATTGCTGGTGGGCCGGCCACTGCACAAAGCCGTGGATGCTGATCACCAGGGGTGTGGGTTGTTCGGGGTTATAGGATTCAGGGACATAGACCAGGTATTTCCGGGTCTGCCCGCTTGAGATGATCTGACCATTGGTTCCGAATTGGGTAGACAATCCAATGATGCTGATCAAGATCAGGATTATTACAAGTATCCAAACTCTCTTTTTCTTTGAATTTTTCTCAGCCATAACTCACCTTGTGGAAATAATATTGTACCGGTATGGGACTCGAAATGATATAACTGATCTCTGAATTTACTCTTATAAAATCAAATCTGATGAATTATCTGGGCAGCACTCGCTGGGATATTCGATCTCGATTGTTACATGAGCGATATGTGGTGTGCTTATCAATTTTTCTTTACACTCTCGCTTGATCCTGAGAATATCTTCTTTGGTTGCATCTTCAGCGATGACCAGGTGAGTAGAAAGAACATGCCGCTCGCCATCCAGAGACCAGATCCTTGTATCGTGGGCAGATGACACGTTGGCGCAGTTGCAGAGTTCCCCTTTGATTAGATCTACATCAATATTCTTAGGCGTTCTCTGCAAAAATAACCCCAGGGTTTCCGTTAAGTTTTTGAGAACGTTATACAGAACATAAATGGATAAAATAATAGCCAGAACAGGGTCGATAAATGGCAGGTCAAATAGGAGCATCAGGATGCCACCGATTAATACTGCAATCCAACCTATAACATCCTCCATCAAGTGCCAACCAACAATTTTGGCGTTTTGAGATTCTTCGTTTCTCAAGCGAAGAACGGCTACCCCATTCACCACAATACCGAGCAGCGCAAAACCGATCATGCCCACAGGATGGGTTGATTCGGGCTCCAGCAAGCGCTTTATGGCTTCGCTAAGGATGATGTAGGAACCCAATACCAACACGATGGCATTGATCAGCGCGCTTAAAAGCGAGAATCGTCCGTACCCATAGGGATATTTTTCATCCGATTCACGGTTGGAGAAATTTTCAAAGAACCAGGCCAGGCCAAGGGAGATGCTGTCCCCCAGGTCATGCAGGGCATCCGACAGGATGGCAACACTGTTGAAAGCTAACCCGCCTATTAATTCCAGGATCGCAAATCCCAGGTTCAGGGCAAAGGCAACTTTGATATTCTCAGTCGTTGTGTGATGGTGATGATGGAGGTGTTTTTCCATAGGGTCCTATTTTGTTGTATTGAGAGGAAATTTATATATGCCGGGCATGTTCCAGGCTTTGATTGAAAATATCGAGAATATGCTGATCGGCCAAGGTGTAAAAGACATGACGACCGGCTTTTCTGACAGCAACGATCTTTAGATTGCGGAGAATCCTTAGATGATGTGATACGGCAGGCTGGGTCATCTCCAGCACCAAGCATAAATCACCAACACACATTTCGCTTTCTGCCAGTAACCCAATCACTCGAAGGCGCGTAGGGTCTGAGAACGCGGACAAGGTTTCCGCGATCAGTGTTGCGTTTTCAACCGATAATAACGAATCCTTGACAGCCGCTATTAATCTTTCAGAGTCGTGCGGATCTGTACAGTAGGTTGGTTTATCCATTCCAAACTCCTAACATATAAATACATGCTTATATATTATTACGTTTTAGAATGCTGTCAAGGGAAGGTAGGTTTAAGTCTGAGGGGCAAGGAGATCTGCTGCCATCATAATGGATTGCTTCCTGGGCAGATTAAGCTGGTCTAATGCCTTGCCAATTTATTGTGCCTAACCTCTATACCATTGGCTGAAGTGGAAATAATCCCCCGATTTATTCAAAATTAACAATAAAACCGCCTTCAATTTGAAGGCGGTTTTAAATGTGATGCAATTTGATTATGTTATCAAGGCGAGAAGTCCCTGAGTATCCCCAAATTCATAAAGAAGTTGGTGTTGTACTCGCGGAGCCTTTCTCTCTTTTCTGTTTACGCTTTTCCTTGATGGTCAGTTTGGCTTTTTTCTTAGTTTCTCGACCGCCCTTATCTCTTTTCCCTTTATCGCCCATATCAATACATCCTTCCCAAGTAAATTAACCTGTCTACTATTAATCATAGCACGTAATTTGCCCATTCTGTTGAAAATAACCCATCTACAAACTCAATCGCCTTTGTGATTTCCTCTTTAATAAATAAACCCACCCTTTGGGTGGATTTATGTGTGGGCGTTAGTGGACAGATCTCGAACCGGTTCAATGACTATTGTTTTCTATCCCTGATCGTGTATCAGGGAGTAAATACTGGATTCATTGCGTTCCATGTCCATCCGCCATCCTCGGTTTTCCAAAAACTGCTGCTTTCATCTGCGTTCCAGCGGTAGGTGCCATCCTCGGTCTTCACAATATGGCGGCTTTCATTTGGGCTCCTGACCAGCGCCCATCCGGTGGATGGATCTCCAAAATCAAAGGCGATGATAGAATCAGCGAATTCCCGGTTGTTCCAATTCAGAATGGAGGGAATCCTTTCCCAGGTTAGGGCGCCGTCGTGAGAGGTGCAGAGGTCATTCCCGCAGACAAAAAAGAAGTCTTGTTCCGTGGCTGCTTGGAAGCGGTAGCCATGGCCCACATCAGCTACCTGCGAGCGGAAAGTCCAATTCAATCCTCCATCTTCTGTAGTGTAGAACACCATTAAAAAATCATCAAAAACAAAATCCTCGTTCAGTCTGACTGCCAAGATCCCATCTTTCTCGTTGAAAAAGATCGGGTCTTGCGGGTCGATCATGGCCGGTTTGTAGCTTCCGGACGGCAGAGGGACTGTGGAGATCGACCAATTCTGTCCCCGGTCCCAGCTGATCCAGACTTTAAATTCCTCCCAGGGATCCCTCACCATGTTGCCTGGGATGTGGATCACCCGCTGATGATCGACGGTCAGAGAATCCCCGCAGTTGCACAACCAGATCCCTCCCCACTCTACCAGGGTCATGAATTCCGTGGGTGTGTCAAGCTCGATCAGATTCCATGTCTGTCCTCCATCATCTGTATCTCTGAACGACGTGTACACGCTACCCGCTGCAGCATCATATGGCACTGATTGAAAAACACCTTGGGAAGCATCGAAGAAGTATGTCAAGCCGCCATAAGGAAAATGAAAGTCTTGGTCCATTACGTCCCAGGAAATAGCGCCATCGAGTGTTCTGATCAATTGACAGGGTCCCTGGAAATCCAGACAATACTTAGCGAAGGCAGTTCGTTCATCCAGGATGGTAGTTTCCCAAACATAAAACTGTCCTTCCCACTCTGGAGAGACTTGCTGCCAGGTTGATCCACCGTCCCTGGACTGCCAGATGCGCCCTTCACCCCAAGCCCAGAGCTGTTGGGCATCAATAGCCTTGATCCCTGAGAACGGCACCTCGGGTACCGAGGTGGGCGATTGGGGTTCCTCAGAAGGTGTGATTTGAAACTGGGTCGGAGTGGATCCCACATCACTCGGCAGAATGGTGGCAGTAGGTAGGGAGGGACCAAGAGATTGAGTTGGTTCTGGTGTCCAGGTAGGTGGCAGTCGGACAGGTTCTGCCCTTTCAGTCGCTGTTGACAATCCAGCCTGGGCAGGAAAACATCCCGCAAGCAAAGGCACCATCACAACAAGGCTGAATAGTTTCAAGCACATGGGACACTATCTTCCTTGTACCAATTTAAGGCTTAGTATAACAAGAAAATCCACCCCGACCGGGTGGATTTTTGTTGTGGGCGGTATTGGACTCGAACCAACGACCTTTGCGATGTCAACGCAACGCTCTAACCAGCTGAGCTAACCGCCCATCGAGAAAACATTATACAACTTCGACCTTGATTAGGCAATACTTTTATACTTTTAGAACCTTATCCATAAACCCCCGGACGGTCTTTGCAACCCCGTCCGGCTGCTCCAGCGGCAGCATATGCCCCGCACCCTGGATCACATCCAATTCTGCATTTTGGATCCCTTCAGCCAGCTCCTCGGAAAAACGGATCGGGGTCATTTTGTCTTCATCTCCTACCAGGATTTTCGTAGGCACTGCAACCTGATCCAATCTTTCGCTCAGATCAAACCGGTCACAAGCCCGGAAGTCTCCCGCCACAACGGATGGCCGCAGTTTTAACATATGTTTCTTGACATTTTCAACCAGGGCAGGTTCGATCCTGGGGCTGAATGACCAGCGCATGATGTTGTCCACAGCAGTCGGGAAGCCGACCTGGGTAGCCAGTTCCTCGATCAGGGACAGGTTAACCGGAAGGGTCGCGCCGGAACTCATTAATATCAGGCCGTGCAGCAGCTCAGGATGGTTGATGGCCAGCCAGAGGGCGATCGCCCCGCCCATACTATGACCGGCCAGGATCACCTTGGGAAGCCTTAACTCCCGGATCCATTCCAGGACAGTTTCACCGTAAGCAGGAATGCGCTGTAAACCATGTCCTCTGGATTTTCCATGTCCGGGCAGGTCCGGCGTATAGACCCGATAGCCGCTTAAACGCCGCAGCTGGGTGGGCCAGGAAAGATGGTCTCCTCCAGCGCCGTGGATCAGGATCAAGGTCTTCCGGTTCGGGTCATCGGCCTGATAGGCCTGATAATACAAGTCAGCAAGATATGGCATGGAGAATATTATATACAGAAAACCCCTTTTGTTCAAAGAGGGACCGGGAAAAAGAGACCGGGATGAAAAGACCGGGGTGATGAGACTGGGATGAGGGAGTGTAAGTCGTGAATCGTAAACGGAAAGGGAGTAAGGGATTATTGGATTGAATAGTATTCGGCGGGAGGTAATTAGACTATTCGGTCGATTGTGAAGCAATCCCACGGTCCTCGGTCGTGCGTGAAGTGCACATCGGTCGCGCTGAAGGCGCTTTTAGATCAACCGCAAGCGGTCGGCGGCATCAGAGGTCAGCGGTATAACAACCTGGATCTGGGTTCCTTCGCCAGGAATCGATTTGATGTGGAACACACCCTGGACCAGCTCGGCTCGCTCGCGCATATTCAACATGCCCAGGCTTCCCCGGTCATCATAATTATCCATCACGTTATCTACCAGGAAACCTTTTCCATTATCCTCAATTTCCAGGAATGCCAGGTCGGACTGCAGCCGCTGCACCTTGACCCAGATCTTATCCGCTTTAGCATGCTTGCGAGCGTTGTTGACGGCCTCTTCTGAAATAGTGAAGATCACGGTTTGGGTGTTCATATCTAGTTCATCCACCAGCTGGGGATCACATTCAATGATCACATTTTGCTCAAAAGTATCCTTGGTTTTTTCGGCCATTGAGTTCAAGGCGGGGATCAATCCTTCGGATTCCAGCACCAGTGGACGCAGGGTGAAGAGCATATGGCGCAGCTGCTTGGAAGTCCGGCGGGCTAGCTCCTCTGTTTGATAGAGAGCTTCTCCGGCGGCTTCGACGTCACGGTTCAGCAGGTGTCGAGCCCGGCTGATCTGCATCGGGATAGCAGCCACGGTCTGGGTTGGTCCATCATGCAGGGCTCTGGCCAGGCGGTTCTGGGCTTCGGACTGGATCTTGATGATCTGGTCACGCTCAGACTTGAGTTCCTGGAAGAGGTGGGCGTTCTGCATTGCAATCTGAGCCTGGTGGCCAACGGTGCTGATCGTTTCCTGGGCTTCTTCTGTGAAATAGCCTTTATCAGGATGACCAAATAACATCACACCGAAAGTATCCAATCCTGCCCTGAGCGGGATACCAAAACCGCTTTGGCAAGCCCGGAAGGAAATAAAGGTTTTAAGCTCGGGATCGGCAGCCAGATCATCTGTCATTTGAGGGTCACCAGTTTCTATGATCCTTTCTAACAACCCTGCAATACCCGGCACACGGGTAGTCATATCCGGCCGGGGTAAACCACGTCCGTAAGCGACTTCCAGATCCGGAACGGAAACATCATCTGACGTGAATAGAAGTACGGCGCTGATCAATCGATCAGTGTCCATATTCGAAACGCGCAGTGCAAGGAAAGAGACATCAAGACTCTTTTCTAAAACGCGGGAATAGTTCAGGGTCACGGTCAGGTCTGTGATCAATGCGAATAAGCGGCGGATGCGTTCATCACTTTTTTTGTTCTTTTTGGGTTTGAGAGCTGGTTCCTGGTCTGGTTTGGGTTTGGGTAACAGGAAATAGGCCGCGCTTGCTCCTAATAGCAGGGCGATTACCGCGGTCAATCCCAGGATGATCCAAAATTCTTGTACTGATACCATATTCAGCTCAGGAGCCACTCAGGTTAATCCAATATATAATAACCCAAAATGGATAACTTATCATGATGACAAACTATCCTCTTAATGGAGGATAAAAAATGCTCTACTTGCTTACCATATCCTCTACAAACAGGCTTTCGAGAATTGGGATCAACTTCTTCACAGCCAGGGCCCGGTGGCTTAATTCGTTTTTCTGGTCCGTAGTCAGTTCGGCCATTGTCAATCCCGATCCTTCCAGACGGAAGATCCTGTCATAACCAAAGCCGCCATGACCGCGCCCTTCCGGGATGATATCCCCTGGACAGGATCCACTGGTGACAATTGGGGATCCTTCCGGACCCACCAGTGCCACTACACACTGAAAAGACGCTTTCCAGGGATGGGAAGTTCCCTCCAGGTTTTTGATCAGATAAAGCCGCCGGTCCTTGTCCGTGGCATTGGGTTCTGGGGCATAACGGGCGGACAATAAGCCGGGTGCGCCGCCGAGGGCATCCACTTCCAAACCGGTATCATCCGCCAGGGTCCAGATCTTGGCAGCATCAGCAAAGATGGCTGCCTTTAACACCGCGTTCTCCATGTAGGTCAGTCCCCGTTCCTGGACTTGAATGTCCAGATCGAGGTCTTTTGGGGAAAGCAGTTCAATATTAAGCCCACTTAAAAGCGACTGCAACTCTGCCAGCTTCCCTTGATTGTTGGTCGCCAGTAATAATTTGATCATAATTTTTTTTTCCATCCTAATTACCCTAATTTTAGTTGATTTAAAAATCTGGTGCTTAATAAAAACGTTAGGTTAAAAGGGTGAAAGGAGCTGGCTTGGGGTAAAATGAAGCTATCAAACCTATCGACTGATATCTTATGCCAACTAACCTGCCTGCCGACTATTTCAATGCTGAGGAGCGCTTCCGGTCAGCCACAACGGCGGAAGATAAGATCAAATATCTGGAAGAGATGATGGGTACTATCCCCAAACACAAGGGGACAGATCATCTCAGGGCTGATTTGCGGAAAAAGCTTTCCAAATTGAAAACTGCCGCTACCTCAAAAAAGAGCTCAAAAAAGCAGGTGTCCGCCTATCACATCAACAAAGAAGGGGCCGGACAGATTATCATCATCGGCACTACTAACGTAGGAAAATCCAGCCTGGTAGCCAATCAGACCAATGCCGACCCCGAAGTGTCTGAGGTGCCGTTTACCACCTGGACAGCCATGCCGGGTATGATGAAGATTGATAATATTCAGGTGCAGGTGATTGACACTCCTCCAATCGGTGATGAATATATCGACCCCGAATTCCTGAACCTGATCCGGAGGGTGGACCTGGTATTGCTCATGATCGATCTGCATGCCAATCCGGTCCAGCAATTGGAATTTGTTCAGCAGAAGCTGCAGGAAAACCGAATTGCTCCCAAGTATCTGGAGGGCCAGATCGAAGTTGAGGGTTTTTTACTGCATGTACCCACATTAGTAGTTGTGAATAAATTTGACAGCGAAGAATATGAGGAGCACTACCAGATCTTCAAGGAGCTGCTGGAGCAGGAGTATCCCATGGTGCCGGTCTCAGTTCAGACCGGGCACAATATTGATGCTCTCAAGAGAACGATCTTCGAAAAACTGGGGGTGATCCGGGTCTATTCCAAAGCGCCCGGCAAAGACGTTGATAAATCGTCGCCTTTTGTAGTTGACCAAGGCATCCAGCTGGGTGATTTTGCTGGCAAGGTGCATAAAGATTTCCAGGAAAAACTTAAATCTGCCAAGATCTGGGGCACCAGCGCTGATTTTGACGGCCAGATGGTCAGCCGGGATCATGTGCTGGAAGATGAAGACATTGTGGAGCTGCAGATATAGAGAGGATGCTATGCGTCCTGACTGAGGACTGAAGACGGAGAAGCTGCGCTTCGAGCCGGTTTTTCTAAACTGTCATTGCGAGGAGAGAGCGCAGTGATTGACGAAGCAATCTCTCCTAATTATTGATAAATTCTTTTATATTTCGATTTTCCGTTTACAATATTTAAACATTAGGGGAATTTATTGGTAGGAAGGCTGTCAATCATAGGTCCCTGATCTTTCAGGGAAGAAAGGAGATAGTCATGGAAACACCACAAACCGAAGCCAATATCCCACAGGAACAGGAAAAGAAACGCTCTCCCTGGCTGGTCGTCCTGCTCATTTTACTTATTCTGATGATGGGCTGCTGCATCTTAGGCGCGATCCTGTGCCGGGGTACCAGCAGGCTGCCGGATCTCCTGGACCGGATCATCACCGAGATTCCGGGAAATGAAACTGGAGATAATGACTTTTGGGGATTGGTGGATGATTTAATTAACAATCCGGAAGGATTTTTCCCTGATGGAGATTTCCCCGAGTTGGAAGAATTTTTCCCTGATGGAGATTTCCCTGAGATGGAAGAATTTTTCCCTGAAGATCCATCGGGCGGGAGCATATGCAACGGTTTGAGTGGGAATCTGGAAATGCAGGTCCGGGTCGGTCCCGCGGAAGTAGTGGGTTTAGAACCTCTGGGGATTGGAAGCATTCCACTCTCTGTAGAACCTGCTGCTGGAGCATATCAAGTCACAGGATACGGGACGATTGATTTTCAGGATCAATTGGATACTGATTGGGGATTTTATGTAGTGACTTTTGATTCAACTGCAAACCTGAGCGGTACATGTATTGGGGACGAGGAAAGTGGAGAATTAAACGTAGTCGTCCATACAGAAGGAGAGCAGTTGATCCAGGTATTTGTAGGAGCTGATGAATGGTCCTATCCCTGGTCTGGTGAGTACGAGTTTGTTTTGGAATTCCCGATCGAGGATGGAGCTGAAGTCAGCGGCGAAGGCTGGGCTTTTGTTCTTCACCTGGACTGACATCTGCGATCAATCTATAAAATAGAAAAACAGAATAACGAAAAATGCGATCCCCTGTGTATAACAGGGGATCGTTTCGTTAAGCTCATGCTCGTAAACGATTGAAAAGATTAATTCCGCCGAAGATAAACAGATAAAGGAATAAGGAAGTTGGATCGGTTCACAGTAAATCCAGATTTGCTCAAACGCCCGTCCCCGGGCGTTTTTTTTTACCTCACCGGGGACGGTTCGGTGAGCAAAAGACGAGATTGCTTCGCTGCGCTCGCAATGACAGTTGGTGAATGAATTGATCGCTTCCCCATATCGTATTCAGGGCAGGCTGTTAGTCACTCCGCACCTGCCTCTCGTTGACTGAAAGGCATGTTATGATAGGGGGGTTATGAAACTTTCAAAAAAGACCTGGTATCAAATTATCAGTTCAACACTAGTGCGGATGGTTTACAACACCGGTTTCCGGATGGTTTTTCCATTTCAGCCAATGTTAATGAAAGGGTTTGGGATCAGCCTGGAGGAAATTAGCCGCATGTATGCCGGCCAATCCCTATTAGGAATTATCAGTCCTCTTCTGGCATCAGTTGCCGATACCAAAGGGCGCAGGACTGGGATGCTGGCCGGGATGGTCCTTTTCAGCCTGGGAACACTGGTGATAGTTTTCCAGCCCACACCGCTGGGATTTTTTATTTTTCTAGTTTTATCAATGTTGGGCAAGGCTATATTTGAACCTTCGGTAATAGCCTATTTTGGAGACATAATCCCCTTTGAACGCCGGGGATTTGTATTGGGGATCACTGAAATAAGCTGGTCCCTGGCGTTTTTTGTGGGAGTTCCGGTCGCTGGTTTCTTTATGAGCCAATACGGTTTACTGGCCCCTTTCATCGTCCTGATTGTATTGAGTCTGCTGGCATTTCTATTTGTGCTGTTTCTTTTCCCCATGGATACGCCTCCTGCAACTTACGGGAGAACAATATTTTCAAATTTCAGCCTGGTGCTCAAGTCAGGTTCAGCATTGGCCGGTATATCCGTGATGTTATTGATCTGTTTGGCCAACCAGTTGATTAATGTCGTTTTTGGGGTCTGGTTAAACAGTTCCTTTGGCATGCAGATAGCTGCCCTCGGGGGAGCATCCGCGGTCATTGGAATTGCTGAATTAGTCGGAGAAGGGGGAGTTAGCGCTTTTACAGACAGGATCAGTTCCAAAAAAGCAGTTTCTATAGGATTGATAGGCAGTGTTCTCTCTTCCGCAATTCTCCCCTTGCTGGGGAGTTCGGCTTGGGGGGCTTATCTGGGACTGTTCCTTTTTTACCTAACATTCGAATTTACTATAGTAAGTATGCTTCCAATGATGACTGGAGTGCTTCCGGCTGCCCGGGGGACGTTAATGTCAATAAATATCGCCAGCGCGAACCTTGGGAGAGGTCTTGGTTCGTTGATCGCGGCGCCCATCTTTTTGGGTGGATTCTGGATGAATGCCCTGGCCGCGGCAATCGTAAACCTGCTGGCGATACTTGTGTTGCGGTATGTAATTGTTCAGGAAACGAAATAGTTCTACTCGATTGGTAGATCCTCCAATTCTTTCACCATTCCACCTATGACATCAAAACCGCCCTGCCAGAAATCCTGGCTGGCGATATCGATCCCGGATTCTGCGAGAATCGCCGCCGGGGCTTTGGAGCCGCCTGCTTCCAGGATCTTGATGTAGCCGGGTTTAAAGCTGTCGCCTTCTTTCTGGTAGCGTTGATAGAGTGATAAAACTAGCAGCTGTCCGAAAGCATAGGCGTATACATAAAACGGGGTGTGATAGAAGTGAGGGATGGAAACCCATTCCCAGCGGAACTCATCACTGATCGATACTGCTTTCCCGAATTGTTTCTTCAGGTTTTCCATATACATCTCGGACAGATCATCGATAATGGCTCCATCTTTGATCATCTTGTGAGCTTCCCGTTCAAAGAGGGCAAAGAAAGACTGCCGCATAATGGTTGCGTAAGCATCGTCGACCTGTTTGAAGAGAATATCCCGCCGCACAGCTGGATCCTTCTCCTCGGAGAGCAGCTTATCAATTAATAACATCTCACCAAAGGTGGAGGCGTTTTCAGCCAGAGGCAGGGAGGAATGATAGGTGAAGACACTGTGATCCGCTGCCAGCAGGGCATGGATGCCGTGTCCAAGTTCGTGAGCCATGGTGGCGACGGAGTCAGCAGTTCCCTGGAAGTTTAACAGCACCCAGGGCGAGAGGTCCTTGTCTACGGACCAGCAGAACGCGCCGCCCCGTTTACCCTTGCGGACTTCGCTGTCTACATGGCCGTCGGCGATGATCTTTTCAGCCAGCTGGGCAACTCGGGGATCAAAAGTTTGGAAGGCATCCAGCACCATGTCCACACCTTCCTGGAATGTATAGGTTTTATCTGCCTGGGCTACTACGGGCGCGTAGATATCATAGCGGCGCAGTTGCTCAGTTTTGAGCCAGCGCGCTTTAAGGTCAAAGAAACGCTGAAAAACAGGGGCGTTTTTCTGGCAAACATCCAGGAGAACGTCCACAGCTTTGTCAGGCACGTCGTTGCGCAGGTTGCGGACCGAGATCGGGTTATTGTATTTTCGTAGATCGATATTCTCGTTAGCCCAATCGCGCGCCACAGTCTGGTAGATCTGTCCCAGGATGGGGCCATCATCAGCATATACTTTGTAAAGCTCCTGGTAAATAGCTGACCGCAGCTTAGGATCGTGATGGCGGGCATACACCATTAATTCGCCCCGGGTTAGGTCCTTTTCTTCTCCGTCTATGTCCACTTTGAAGGAATAGCGGTTGGTGATTGAGTCATAAAGTGTGATCAGGGCGCTGAAACCGGTCACGTTTTTAATGTTGAGTATTTTTTCTTCCGGTTCAGTGAGTGTGTGCGGAGTGTAGTGGCGCATTTCCTCCAGCCAGTATTTAAGATCGCCAGACGCAGCCATTAACTGGTCTGCGGTAGCCTGGTCCAATTCTTTCCACCACAGGCTGAAGAAGAGGGTTTTATTCTGGAGCCCGACTAGGAATTGCTCGATCCGGGCTTGCAGGGCCTGGGCGTCCTGGTCCTGGGTGTCCTCGGTGAACCACAACCCAGCAAAACCATACAGCCGGTTGCTCTGTTTGGTGATCTCTTCCAGTTCGGTAACGATCTTCAGAAAATCCTTTTCGTCGATCTCAAGATCCAGTTCGGGTCGCAGTTTCTCGAATGACTCGATGGAACCTTCGAGTTTTTTCATAGCGTCCGCGTATTCTGGTGACTCATGGCCTGGGAAGAGGGCGTTTAAACTCCAGCGTTCCTGTTTGTAAGCTGCTGTCATGGGTATCTCACTTTTCTAATTAGGGTTTATTTTTTAAAATTGCATAAGGTTTAGCGATTATACATCATGAACCAATTGGTGTCCAAAAAAGGGTTCTAGAGGAGGGGCCCTGAAACGCCCGGACCGAAGACAGAGGACGGAAGACGGGTGGAGCTATCCGATTGTCATCCTGAGCGGAGCGAAGGATCCATAAGGCGATTTAGTACAAAAAAATCAACCATAAAATGCCCTTGTTTTTTTACTGTCGGTGCCAATATGGATTCCTCACTGCGTTCGGAATGACAATGCTGAAGGGGTTTTGGATTGCGGCATAACAGCCCGATTGATCGGGCGGGGTTATGAGCCCAGTCATTGATGACCGGTTTTTGAAGGATTGAATTTTTTTATTCAATGCCTCCCCGGGGACGGGTCGGCGAGCAAGGGTGGGATAATTGGGATTATTGATCTCATCGTTGGGCAATCAATCACCGGCAGAGGGCAGCGCCACTTGAAATGTCATCCTGAACGGAGTGACGGATCGACTAGCGAAAAGAGCCAAATCTTAGAGCGAAGGCCCTGTGTGAAATCGACGGGCCACAGTCGAAGAGCTGCCCTCCACATGTTATAATTTTCTGACAGTTTCATATCTTTTTTTGATTGATTTCAAAGCTATCTTAATCCTGATTTTTTCAGGATATCAGGAGTTTTTTTATGACTGAAATACTCGATTTCCAATCCCTGATCATGACCCTGGAGAAGTTCTGGGCTGATAACGGCTGTTTGATCTGGCAGCCCTACCATACTGAGGTTGGTGCTGGAACCATGAACCCGGCCACATCGCTGCGGGTTTTGGGCCCTGAACCCTGGAATGTCGGATATGTGGAACCCTCTATCAGGCCAGACGATGGCCGCTACGGAGAGAACCCCAACCGTTTTTACCAGCATACCCAGTACCAGGTGATCCTCAAACCAGATCCGGGCAACCCCCAGGAACTTTACTTGAAATCCCTGGAAGCGCTGGGTATCGACCCGATGCTCCATGATATCCGATTTGTGGAGGATAACTGGAAATCACCAGCTCTGGGCGCCTGGGGCCTGGGATGGGAAGTGTGGTTGAACGGGCTGGAAATCACCCAGTTCACCTATTTCCAGCAATCAGGTGGTCAGGCTCTGGACCCGGTTTCTGTTGAGTTGACTTATGGCCTGGAACGCATTGCTATGGCATTGCAGGGAGTGCGCGATTTTAGGAATATCCGCTGGAATGACACCTACACCTACGGGGATGTTCAGCTGCAAAGTGAACAGCAGTTCAGCAAATATGCTTTCGAGCTGGCGGATGTGGACAATATGCGTGAAATGTACCGCCTGTATGAGGAAGAAGCCAATCGCTGTCTGGAAGCAGGGATGGTGTTACCTGCCCATGATTATGTGCTGAAATGTTCCCATACCTTTAACCTGCTCGATACCCGTGGAGCAGTGGGTGTCACAGAAAGAGCCGGGTATTTCCGCCGCATGCGGGATCTTTCCCGCAAGGTGGCGGATGCCTACCTGGAAGAACGCCAGCGGATGGAATTCCCCTGGCTGGGCAGGGACTCCAGGGAAGGATCTGGTGAAGTGAAAGAATCCAGTGCAAAATACCCGTCCAAACCAGCACCCTTTGTGCTGGAAATTGGCACCGAAGAGCTGCCCCACGGGGATATTGAGGACGCTATTCAGCAGCTGGAAGAGAAAGTACCAGCAGCCCTTGAAAGTTTGCGGCTTGATTATGAGGGATTGAAAATCCTGGCAACTCCCAGGCGGCTGGTGGTGGAGGTTGAGAAACTGGCCGATAGGCAGGAAGATCTGGAGCAAACAGTTAAAGGTCCTCCCCAGGAACGGGCCTATGATGACGATGGAAAACCTACCCGGGCAGCAGAAGGATTTGCCAGCTCAAAAGGCGTTTCAGTCGAAGATCTGGAGATCCATGAGATCGATGGCGGAAAATACGTTGTGGCTGTAGAGAAGAAAACCGGGTTGGCAGCCCATGAAGTCCTCTCCATAGCGTTACCTGATCTGATCCAGTCGATTCGTTTTGGGCAATCTATGCGCTGGAACGATCCCTCGCTGGCATTTTCGCGGCCTATTCGCTGGTTGTTAGCCCTTCATGGAGAAGCTCTTGTTCAGTTCTCATACGCGGGGTTAACTGCAAGGCCCTTTACTCGCGGACTGCGATTCATTGATGGGGGAAAAGAAATTGCGGTTAAATCTGTCCAGGATTACCTGGCTGTGCTTGAAGAACAAGGCATTTTACTTGATCAGGACCAGCGCCAACAGCGAATCAAGAACGATCTGGACACCCTGGCTGCCAAAGTTGGTGGTGTGGTCAGCGAAGACCACTCATTATTAACAGAAGTGACCCATCTGGTAGAAGCGCCAACTGCATTGCTGGGCAAATTTGATCCAGCATTCCTGGATCTGCCACGCGAGGTGCTGATCTCGGTAATGAAAAAACATCAACGCTACTTCCCGGTTGAAAAAGACGGCAAGCTGCTGGCGAATTTCATTACCATTGCCAATAAAAAGTCAACTGAAAATGAATACCCGGAAATGCCCATGATCACTGAAGGCAACGCTGATGTGATTCTGGCCCGTTTTGCGGATGCCAGATATTTTGTGAAGGCAGATCTAGAAAAGAAGCTGGCCGATTATCTGCCGGCGCTGAATTTGTTGACTTTCCAGGTCGACCTCGGTTCTATGGGGGATAAAACCAAAAGGATTCGCAGCCTGGTAGATGAGCTAGCTCCCCTGCTGGACCTTTCTGAAGATGATCTGAAAATCACTCGCCGTGCAGCTGAACTCTGCAAGGCGGATCTGGCGACCCAGATGGTGGTGGAAATGACTTCCCTGCAGGGAGTGATGGGTTACTATTACGCCAAGAACTCGGGCGAGGATGAAGCCACAGCTGCTGCGATCCGGGAACATTATTTGCCAGCTTCGTCTGGCGATCCAACCCCTCAGACCAAAGCCGGACTGGTGGTAGGCCTGGCTGACCGGCTGGATTCATTGGCAGGATTGTATGCCGCGGATCTGGCACCAACTGGAAGCAAGGATCCCTTCGCGCAGCGCCGGGCGGCTCTGGGATTGGTTGGCAACTTAATCAGCTGGGACCAGGATCTGGATTTGAAGAAGGCTCTTGATAAAGCGATCATTGAACTTCCTATCAAGATGGAATCGG
This sequence comes from Anaerolineales bacterium, assembly GCA_021161345.1. Lineage (GTDB taxonomy): Bacteria > Chloroflexota > Anaerolineae > Anaerolineales > UBA11858 > B10-G9. The sequence goes on from JAGHAU010000011.1 coordinate 15,876, forward strand.
AAACGCGCGAAGCCTGCTTGTTATTCATCAGCGATCGTTTGCATAATTACCTCCGGGAGCAGGGATATGCCCATGATGTGGTGGATGCGGTGGTTGCCGTCCAGGGCCAAAATCCTGCCAGCGCATTCCGGGCAGTAAAAAGTTTAACTGATCGGGTCAAACACAAGGATTGGGAAAAAACCCTGGATTCATTCGCCCGCTGTGTGCGCATCACCCGTGATCTAGAGAAGATTTTCCCTGTGGATGAGAAATTGTTCAAGGAACCAGCTGAAACTGCCTTATTTGAATCCGTAGAAAAAACCGAGAAGGTTAAATTGCCAGACGGAGACCTGGATGGATTTTTCAATTTATTTGATCCTTTGATCCCACTGATCACAGATTTCTTTGATAATGTACTGGTGATGGATGAGGACCTGGCTCTGCGGGAAAATCGTCTCGGACTTCTGCAGATAATTGCCGGTTTAGCGGAAGGCATTCTTGACCTGACTCGACTGGAAGGTTTCTAGATTTTATCCCTTGATTGTAATTGAACACTATCATCCACCCTCTACCCAAAAGGGCGAAAAGAGGGCGGATTTTATTATAGAAGTATCCCTGAGCTTGGTATAATCGGTTCTAATCCTTTTTATCGTGGTGAAATCTATGAGCGTAACAGACGAAATCAAAGATCGCATTGATATCGTAGACTTGGTGTCCGAGAGCGTGGAAATGCGCCGGGCAGGACGGAACTTTACCGGTTTCTGTCCTTTTCACCATAATGTAAATACTCCCTCTTTTGTGGTTTTCCCTGATACCCAGACCTGGAAATGTTTTGGTGAATGTGACGAGGGCGGCGATGTTTTTAGCTTTGTGATGAAAAAGGAAGGATGGGATTTCGCTGAAGCCCTCCGCAACCTGGCTGACCGGGCAGGGATTGAGCTGAAACCACTAACACCGCAAGCCCTGGAAGAACAGGAGGAAGGGGAGAGGCTGAGGTCCCTTTTGGAAGAGGCGGTAATTTTCTATCGTCATAATCTGATCAATACTGAAGCTGGTAAACTCGCCCAGGCTTATTTGGATCGCCGGGGGATCAATGGGGAAACAGCCGAGGCTTTTGGATTGGGTTTTGCTCCAAAAACTTGGGAGGCGGCTTTGCAGCACTTCCAGTCTAAAGGATATACAAATACAGAAATTCGCGATGCTGGCCTGGTCACAGAGAAAGAAGACGGCGGGATGTATGACCGCTTCCGGCATCGCCTGATGATTCCGATCCGAAACCAAAACGGAAAAATGGCAGGTTTTGGCGCCCGGGTATTGGATCCTGATGACGTGCCCAAATACCTCAATTCTCCCCAAACTCAGACCTTTGATAAAAGCCGCCTGCTTTTTGGGCTGGATACCGCCCGCAAGAATATCCGCGAGTTGGATCAGGCAGTGATAGTGGAAGGTTATATGGGTGTAGTAGGCCCTTACCAGCACGGATATCGTAATATCGTAGCCCAGATGGGAACTGCCTTGACCGAATATCAGTTGAGGATCCTGAAAAAATTTACCGGGAAATTCATCCTTGCTCTGGACAGTGATGCCGCTGGCCAAAAAGCCACCCTGCGTGGTTTGGAAATCGCCAGGGAAACGCTGGACCGGACCCAAGAGATCGGATTTGATGCCCGGGGATTACTGCAACACGAAGGCCGCTTAAAGGCTGATATCAGAGTGCTGACCCTGCCTCCTGGGATGGACCCGGATGATGTCACTCACCAGGATCCTGACTTGTGGCAGCAGCTTCTCAATGACGCCAAACCTGTGGTTGCTCACGTAATGACAGCTCTAGCCCAGAACCAGGATCTTGATGATCCCAAGGTAAAAAGCGATATCGCTTCCCAGGTTCTGCCCTTAATTGACGATTTACCTAATCCTATTGAACGAGATACTTATATCCAGCGTTTGTCACGTATGCTGGAGATCAATGAAAATACGCTGATAAATTTTCGCCCTGAGCGAAAAAGAAGGCGTTCAGCAGCCAGGCAGCGCCAGGAAGTTGCTCCAATCAAGGATTCCCCTGTTAGAAAAGCGGTCCGCCGGGAAGGAGAAGCCTACGAAAAACACTGTGTAGGCATCTTATTAAGAGAACCGGAATTGATCTACAAGGTAGATCGGGCATTAAGCAAGGATGGATTGGACCGTTTTGGCGAGAAGGATTTTCAGAACACTGATTTCCAGATCCTGGTGAAATATATTAGAGATGCTTTGACCCAGGCGGATGAGGAACCCAGGGATTATATTATTAAACAGCTCCCCGAGGATTTTATTGAAATTGTCGATGAGCTGCTGGAATTGACAGAAGATTTAGATCCTAAATCAAACAAGGTGCTGGAAGACCTGATGAGGGCATTTTTAAACTTGCGCAAATGGCAGATCATCAAACAGAATGACCATTACAGATATTTGCAGGAAAACAACCATGAAAATGGGGATTATAAAGCTGCTGAGTTTCAGAAAAATATCTCCCATAATTTGCAAGAAAAGCATAAAATAGATATAGCGATGCAACGTTATACCAGTCGGACTGCAGTTTTCGATTCCTGAGGAATAGAAAGCCCATTAACAGTATGTTATACAGCCTGCCAATCCTGACCTTTCATAGAGAAAAGGCAAATGCAGAAGGAACATACGATCCCGGAAGCTGAAGGCGCTAATATCAGAGCTGCTCTGCGCGATGATCCTGTACAGATGTACCTGAATGACATTGGTACCATCGATCTGCTAGACGTGCACCAGGAATTCTGGCTGGGCGCCCGCTTGCTGTCCACCCGCAGGATGGACAGGGTTAGAAGGGAAAATCCCCAGGTAGATACCGATCACCCCAATGAAAGTGACCTTTTTGCGGCAATTTATGAAGAACTGCGGGTGAAATACCGCCGGATTGAAGAAGATGTTAAACGCCTGCGCATGGAGTGCCCGGACTGGGACCTGATAATACAAGAAGCCCGCCAACTGAGGAAATCCTGGTTCTTGGAGCCACCATCCTATACCCGGAATTACCTGGATAATGGTTTATGGGGGGAAAATGAGGATTGGGGGTGTGTCGCCCGCAATATCTTCTATTTTTTTGTGGCTTTTTATTCTTTCCCGAACGAGATTACCAGCTGGCTGCAGGACAGCATGCATGATAAAAAGAACCTGCCCACTGTAAAGAAATTTCAGGACCGAATGCCCTCTAATGAAGTGCTGCAGGTTGAGATCGAGGATCTCTGGAGCCGCTATTATGAAGCCTACCAGGCCCTCGTCCGCCGCAACCTGAAATTGGTAGTCAGCGTTGCCAAACACTATATAGGAAGGGGAAACTCGTTCCTGGACTTGATCCAGGAAGGCAATGTTGGGCTTTTACGGGCGGTTTCAAAATTCGACCCTACCCGCGGTTTTAAGTTCAGCACTTACGCCACCTGGTGGATTCGCCAATCAGTCAGCCGCTCAATCGCTGACCAGGCCCGCACCATCCGTATTCCGGTCCACGTTTTTGAGACAGTCACCCAGCTGCTCCGGATCCGCCGTCAGCTGACCCAGCAATTGGAGCATGAACCGACCCTGAAGGAAATTGCTCTGGAAACGGAATATTTGGACGCGGCGGAGAAAAAGGCTATCAAGGAATTCCTTAAGGAGCAGGATACACTGCCGCCAGATCTGCTCCAAAAATGGCGGGAAGCTACCAGTAAAGTCCACCGCTACCTGCGGGCGGCGGAAGATCCCATGTCTTTGGATCGGCCAGTAGGAGATGAAGATGATAACCAGCTGGAGGATTTCATCCGGGATGAGGATGCAGCTTCGCCAATAGAAGCTACGGCAACCGAGATGATGAACGAACAGCTGGGCAAAGCCCTGGATAATCTATCTGTCCGCGAGCGCCAGGTACTTGAACTTAGATTTGGCCTGATGGATGGCAAGGTTCATACTCTGGAAGAGGTGGGAGCGTATTTTGATGTGACCAGGGAACGTATCCGCCAAATCGAGGCCACCGCCTTGCGGAAACTGCGCAGCCCCAATGTGTCTTACAAGCTGGAAGATTATGTCGAATAAATCCGGGCAGGTTCTCATTATTCTCTGGACGATCTAATGATTCGCCGCCTGGGAAATTTTTGTATCTTAATCGGTTTGATCTGCCTGGTAATCTTTTTTACTTCCTCTGCTTTTATATTTGAAGATGCCTGGTTCATGCTGGCAGGTCTTGGGTTTGTTTCTTTTGGGTTATTACTCCGTCGGGCTTCCTATCCAAGGAAGGGCCGCCCGGGTAAGAAAAAAAGGAACCGGCGCCAGGATAAAGAGGATGAAGATGAATAAACTGGATCCATTACGCCTGAGCGATCAGGGCCCCTTGCTGGTATTTGCCCATGCCAATGGTTATCCACCCCAGGCCTATCGAACTTTTTTGACACCTTTTCTCGACGACTATCAGGTTTTTTCTCTGTATTTACGATCCTTCTGGCCTGGCACAGATCCCCAGGAGATGCGGGATTGGAGGGCTTTCAGAGATGACTATATTCCAGAAGTGCATTCTCTGATTGAAAATTATGGAAAACAGGCGGAATCATCCGGTTCGGTGATCGGTGTTGGCCATTCTTTAGGTGCGATGACAACTTTGATGGCTGCCATTCAGGACCCATCTATGTTCCAGATGCTGGTATTGATGGAGCCGGTTCTGTTTCCGCGATCGTGGGGGATAGTGATGCGCCTGCTGGCACCCTTTGGTGTGCTGAAAGAAATCCATCCGTTGATTCGTGGAACGTTAAAAAGAAAAACCCGTTTTGATTCCAGGGAAGCAATGTATCAGAACTACCGTAAAAAACCAGTCTTCTCTGGTTTATCTAACCAGGTGCTGCGTGATTATGTGGAAGGATTGGCGGCAGATATCCCGGAAGGTGGTGTGAGTTTAAAATATAGCCCCGCCTGGGAGGCACGAATTTATGAGACTGGAGGGCGTGCGGATTGGGTTGTATGGCGGAATCTGGACAAGGTCCAGTGCCCTGTGCTGGTCATCCGTGGTGAGGATACTTATGTCCTGCATGATCCGGTCTTCAAGTCAATGGCTGGAAAGCTGCCAAATGGGGAATTTTATACAATGGGTGGAACGGGACACCTAGTATCCCTGGAAGCGCCTTTTAGGACCAATGAAGTGGTCCTGGAGTTTTTGAAGAGGCATAAATCCTGAGAAAGGGGAATTGCTTCGTCAGTTGCATAACTCCTTCCTGGCAATTACAGACCCTCCAGTTATGTGTCATCGCGAGAAGCCTGAACGAAGAGATGGCGGCGAAGCAATCTCCGCTCTGCTACTACAGATACTTCTCCTTCAGCAAACTTTCATCAAACGGCGCTCGGCGGTGGGAGCAGTTCTCTCGCGGGCAGAGTTCACAGTTCGAAAAATCAGTTTCGGAGCTATAGCGGATCCCGGAGACAGATTGATTAGGAAGCATTAACATACTCTCCGTCAATTCGACCCCGATTGATTCTAATGGGTCACCCAATAACTGGAATAGAGGACGCTGGGCAGTGATCGGCCAATCTTCCAATGAACCTGGATTTAGGGAGGAGGTTTTTCCCAGTTGGTAGGTGGTTTTCAAATGAGCTAAAAGGAATTCCTCCGCAGTTCGCAGGGCCAACTGGCTGATCTCCTCTGCGTAATATCTCTCCAGAAGATCCTCTTTGGATTGGGTCCAATCGAAAAGTTCTCTTCCTGAGCTATTCAAGTATGGAAATACCCGGTGTACCGCGCTGAGGTTTATTGCCATCACTTTGCTTTTCATCCGGATTCCATTAAGGACAACTCCATCATCCAGGTGCTGGTCTATACCGGTAATAGTGTAAATCGCCCGCGGTCGTCCTACCTGGCGTCCTTCGTCCAGCAGGGATAAAACAAGCTCTTCCTGCCTACTGCCGGGTTTTGTGCGCATTTTATGAAAAAACTTCTCTGGATCTGGATTAAATTCGATCCGATCAATAATTACAGGGTCCATAATCGTCTCCGGTCCTATTTTTCTATTGAAAGACCATTGTAGCATGAGATGGACCCGTTTGTAGGCTGTGGCGAGCTGGGTAGGGGGAGAATCCTCCTCTTTATCCGTGCTACAATTAGATTGTTATTTTAAGGAATATTCGTTTATTTATGTTTATCCTCGCCATCTCCCCAATCCTGGTCATTCTGATTCTAATGGTAGGTTTTCGCTGGAAAGCCTCCCGCGCTGGCGGCCTCGGTTATGTAGCATCCCTGCTGATATCCTGGATCTGGTTCGGGATCAATCTTGAAACCCTGGCTTACGCACATACCAAAGCGGTTTTCTTGATCATGGATGTGCTGCTGATCATCTGGACCGCATTCCTGTTATACCGGGTGGTTGCAGAAGCCGGTGGTATTGAGATTCTAAGCACAACGCTCCCGCACCTGACCGCGGACAAAGGTATGCAGGCCCTCTTGATCGGCTGGATATTCTCCTCTTTTTTGCAAGGCGTGGGAGGTTTTGGCGTACCGACTGCAGTGATCGCGCCCATCCTTGTGGGTTTGGGGTTTTCACCGTTAAACGCAGTAGTGATCCCTTCTCTGGGACATACCTGGGCCGTCACATTTGGCTCTTTGGGGGCCTCCTTTAATGCCATGATGGCAGCGACTGGCCTGGGCTGGGAAACCCTGGCTCCGTCAGCCGGAATTTTTCTAGGCATCACAGGCTTGCTGGTTGGGATCGCGGTTGCCTGGGTGGTTGGGGGTTGGAAAACGCTTCGACGGCTGTGGCTTCCTATCCTTGTTATTGCCCTGGCGATGTCCACAGCACAGTATCTGACTGCGACACTGGGCTTGTGGAATATTGGCGGATTAATGGGCGGAACGGCGGGGTTGGTCATTGGTATTCCATTGGCCTGGGTCTTACATGGAAAGACAAACTCCACTGGAAAGATCAACTGGCGCGAGCTGTTGATATCCCTGGCAGGTTATGGTGTGTTGGTCCTGCTGACATTGATCATCCAGCTTGTACCCCCTGTCAAGGCATTTCTAAGCCAGGTGAAATTAGGTTTTACCTTTCCACAAACGCTTACTGCCAACGGGTACATCGTCCCGGCCGGGCCGGGCAGACAGCTATATATTTTCAAGCACGCAGGAATGATCTTGCTGGTCTCTTCCCTGGCAGCCTACCTGATTTTCAACAAGGCTGGATGGTACAAGGAAGGAGCCTTGGGAAGGATCATAAAAAGCACAGGATCCCGGGTGATTGGCTCCAGCGTCGGTATCACTTCGATTGTTATGATGGCTGTGATCATGCAGCACGCCGGTATGACTGATACCCTGGCCCAGGGATTCTCAAAAACGATTGGTTTGTTCTATCCCGCTGTTGCGCCCTGGCTGGGCGCTTTGGGAGCAGTGATGACTGGAAGCAATGCCAATTCCAATCTCGTATTTTCAGCACTGCAGCTCCGAACGGCTGAGATCTTGGGTCTTCCGGCGGCGATCATTCTGGCGGCTCAGACCACAGGGGGCGCGCTGGGATCAGTGGCTGCTCCCACCAAGGTGATCGTGGGTGCCAGCACTGCCGGTATGGAAGGCAAAGAAGGGGATATTCTCCGAAAGTTGCTGCCGATCATCTGTATTTTGCTGCTGGTCATCAGCCTGATCACAGTTCTGGCGGTTTACCTGTTATGAATAAGATCATACTTCCTCTGAAATCCCATCCAGCTTTGTATTACCTGGTTGTGTTCCTGCTTATGATCATTCCGTCCCTCCTGTTATTTCCGACTGCAGAAGGGGAAAACCAGGTTGGGATGATCATTTTCCTGGGGTTTGTGATCCTGGCAAATCTTGCTGCTATTTTTCCATGCAAATCGAAGTAATAATCTTGCCATAGAATTCATCTAATGTGAAATGGTTCCGGGATGGATCGTATCCCGACATATTAATTATGTGGTGTTAATCATATGAAACCTACCTGGTTTTCTGTTCTGTTTGTATTTGTTCAGTTTTTGTGCCTAGCAGTTATTGGTTTAACAGGTCCGCTTTTTGCATACCCGATCATGTTATCTTTGATCGAATTAATCGGTTTGTTCCTGGGGATCTGGGCAGTGGTAATTATGAGAATCGGTCATTTTAATATTGCTCCGGAACCCTTAACTTGGAGCAAGATGACTTCCCGGGGTCCATATCGAATTATTCGCCATCCTATGTATCTGGCGTTGTTATTAACGACTTTCCCTTTAATTATTTCTGATTTTAGTTCTCTGCGATTGGTAATCTGGTTCATTCTCCTGGTGAATTTAATCCTCAAAATGGGATATGAGGAAGGATTGCTTCAAAAGAAGTTCCCTGACTATGCCCGCTATCGAACATATACCGCCAGGCTGATCCCCGGTATATATTAGTCCAGAAATTCTTCCCACAAACACCATTTCGTTTGAACCATCCCGCTTGTGAGATTCAACCTGATAGGATTTGAGAGATTAGATAGCCATAATTGGTATTGTCACCAGTTATAATGGAAATCGATAGATCTCTAGCTAAGGATTGTGATTTATGCGGGAAGTTGCGATTTTAGGAATCGGGCAGGTACCAGTCGGAGAACACTGGAATAAACGACTGGTAGAGTTAGCAGGGGATGCAGTATTTAAAGCCCTGGAAGATGCCGAACTCAAACGGGTGGAAGCCCTTTATGTCGGAAATATGATGGCCGGACAGCTGGATAAACAAAGCCATCTGGGGGCCTTGATCTCCGATTGGGTCGGGTTCCGGGGCATTGAAGCCATGACGGTGGAAGCTGCCTGCGCCTCCGGCGCCTTGGCATTACGGACTGCTATGGTGGCTGTTGGATCAGGATTGGTTTCCAGCGCCCTGGCTGTTGGTGTTGAAAAGATGACCGATACCTCGCCCCGGGAAACCACTGCGGCCCTGGCTACAGCGGCCAGTGCAGACTGGGAAAGTATCCACGGTGTGACTTTTGTGGGGTTGAATGCTTTGATCATGCGCCGGTATATGTATGAATATGGATGGAAGCATGAGGATTTCGCCCAATTTTCGATCAATGCCCATGCAAACGGGGCCAAGAACCCCAATGCCCGCTTTCAATCACCTATTACAAAAGAAATCTATAAAAAAGCAGCCATGATCGCAGATCCGATCAATTTGATGGATGCATCTCCCATGGGGGATGGCGCTGCAGCAGCTATTGTGGTTCCTGCTGACTTGATCAAAGGACAGAAGGGAAAACCAGTCATCAGGATCGCTGGTTCCGCAGTGGCTACGGACAGTTTGGCAGTGCATGATCGGCATGATCCTCTCTGGCTGGCTGCAGCAGAAAAATCCGCCAATGAGGCCTACCGCCAGGCGGATATTACTCCAAACGATATTGATTTTTTTGAGATTCATGACGCTTTTTCGATCATGGCAGCTCTTTCCCTGGAAGCCTGTGGCTTCGCAGAAAGAGGGCAAGGCCCCCGGCTGGCCTTGGATGGGGAAATTGGACCCGAGGGCAAGGTCCCCCTGGCTACAATGGGCGGACTGAAAGCCCGGGGCCATCCAGTAGGCGCGACCGGGATGTACCAGATCGTGGAAACTGTGTTGCAGTTGCGAGGGGAAGCAGGTCCAGCCCAGATCGACGATGTGAGTATCGGAATGGCCCAGAACATTGGCGGCAGCGGAGCGACCATTATCACCCATATCCTGAAAGCAGAATAAGGATCAGGATCTGATTTCATGGCGGCAGAATATAACATCTTTCCTGTTAGTGAAGGTAATGCCCGGGAAATTACCACCTGGCGATACGATCCCCCATATGATCTATATGACCTGGAGCCCCGTCATTTAACAGGATTCTTAAATCCCGATTATCGATATCATCAGGTTCTGAATAAGAATGGGAGATTGGCTGGTTATTGTTGTTTTGGAGTCGATGCCCAGGTACCTGGTGGAGTGTATCTAAAAAATGAACCTGAAATCCTGGATATCGGTGTGGGATTAGCCCCCCGTTTGACGGGACAAGGAAGAGGCACTGCGTTTGTAGGTGAAATCCTGAAATTTGGATTCAACACTTATCATCCTGACATATTCCGGGTTTCCATCGCCAGTTTTAATAAGCGTTCTTTAAAGACGTTTCAAAACCTAGGATTTATAATCCAGGGAAGTTTTACCCGAGAGTTTTTGAATGTAGAATTCTTTCAGCTGGAAAGATCAGTCATGGAGTCGGAAGATGGAGAAACTAGCAAAACAAGCAATCCTAAGTTATTCAAAATATGATTCTCCCCTGACTGAGGATCAAACAGATATTTATATGAAGGTGCTGCCAGACTGGAAGATCATTTTCCAGGAGGGCATCCCCCGTCTCGAGAAAAGTTATTCATTTGAATTTTCGGGAGCAATGGAATTTGCCAACAAGATAGCTGACCTTGCTGAGGAAGCCAACCACCATCCTGATATCCTTATCAGCTGGGGAACGTGTAAAATAAATTGGTGGACCTTTGATTATAAGAGGCTTCACGAGAATGATTTTATTATGGCTGCGAGGACTGAAATGCTTATTCAGAGTCAGGCTGATTAGTTGTTATTCTGTTGAACATTTTAGATCTAACCTGCATCGCGTTGTAGCTTTCCAGGGGAATCTGACTTGACGATGCTGTCTTATTTTCTGATATAGTGTCAAAGATGATCACAAAATACGAAAAGGAAATCAAATGAAAGTTGCCGATCCTAGTTTAGTCACAGATCCCCTGGTTACGCCCAGTGGTGAAATTATCGCAGAAATGATCGGAAAAGCAGTTGGTGACAAAGCCAATCACAGCCTGGCGCGGATCGTGATCCCGACAGGAAAATCCAGCAATCTGCACTATCACAAAGTCACTGAAGAGACCTATTTCGTTCTTAAGGGGGAGGCGGGAATGCTGGTGAATGGGAAAGAGTTCCAGCTCATTCCGGGTCAGGCCTGTTACCTGGCGCCGGGAGATGTTCATCAAATCCGGAATGAAGGTGAAGCAGACCTGGTTTTTCTAGCTTTTTGCGCTCCGGCCTGGGTGCCGGATGATTCGTTTGAGGTTGATTAGATACTTCCGAAGTCAGGAAGTGTCAGCTTGTGGTAGGGTAGTCCTGAAGACTTCGGAAGTTAATCCAAATCTACCAGGTTGTCCAGGCGCTGCAGCAAATCCTGGATATTCTCTTCCCCATTCATAGTCAGTTTGATCGCATTTTCCGGGCAAATTTCAACACAGCGGCCGCAGCCCCGGCATTCCGGGCTTATGCGGGCTTTACCGTCGATAACCTTGATCGCATCGGCAAAACAGATGCTATCTTCGCAGAGTGCGCAGCCTGTGCAGTCTTCGGTGACGTGGGCTTCAACACCTGGCATACGGGTGATCTTATTTCCGATCTTGGGTGTCAGGTCTGTGACCAAGCCCCACAGACAGCAGCAGGGACAGCAGCTACAAATGGTCATTAGTTCTTCGGTCGGATTTACACCCAGCCAAACCGAATCTATGCGGTTGCTTCCAATAGAATGAACAAGTCCGGCTTCGCGACAGTGTTGAACATGCTCCAGGGCTTCTTCTTTTGTTACCAAACGCCCAAGTTTTGAGTTGATCTGCAAGACAGGTTTACCCAAGAAGAGGCAGCCCAGATCCCTGGGATAATCCTGACACTTATCTCCTTCCCGGCAGATGCAGAAATTCATAATCCAGTGGTGGTTGGCTTTATTAATATAATGTTCCACTACCTGGGAGGGAATGATCATGCTTTCGGGACGGTCCAGGGGTTCATTAATCTGAATTGTCTGGTCCTTGGGCAGAATGTACATCTCATCTCCCCGGAATAGCAGGTGGTCAACCAGGTTGCCGACCAAAGGGATCCTGGTAAGTTTGGCAAGGGAATGCCGGGCGGGGTAGATTGTTCTTAGAAAATTGATAAACCAGACGGGAGTACTCATTTTTGTGTTTGACTGTTCTTTGTAGTTTATATTGGTAGATTATAACTGAGATATCCCCTTGTTTATTCTAGACGTAAGTCGTAAATAGTAAGGCGTAAATCGATTTAATCCTAGATTGGCTTACGATTTACTATTTACAACTTACGCGAAAATCGGCGACTGCTGATTTGTGAATATGGTACACTGACAGCGATGGACCAAAAAACATTAAACACCCTGGAATATCCACGAGTTTTGGCTGCCCTGGCAGCCTGCTGCCAATTTAATCCTGCCCGGGAGATGGCTCTGGAACTGCAGCCCTCTGCAGATCTGGATGATGTCCGCCAACTGCAAAAAGAGACAGCAGATACAGTAGGTCTATTAACTCTGAACCCCGGTACAACCATCGGCGGCGCCAGGGATCTGCGTCCAATCGTGGAGGATGCCCAACGTGGTCTTGTGCTTGAACCCGACCGACTGCTGCAAGTCAAGGATTCCCTGGTAGCAGCCCGCAATTTGAAGCGAGTATTCCAAAAGGACCAGGGAGAATTCCCGACCCTGGAGAGTATTTCCGAACAGCTTCCTGATTCACTGGGTTTGGTAAGTTTGATATCCAAAGTGGTATCAGACCAGGACGAGATCCTGGATACAGCTTCGGATAAACTGGGACAAATTCGCAGAGATTTACGAACACAACACACGCGCCTCAAGAATCGCATGGGCCAGATGTTAAAAAAGCCTGAGGTTGCTAAATATCTGCAGGAATCGATCATAACCCAGCGCAACGGCCGTTATGTGCTGCCTTTAAAGGCGGAGGCCCGAACCAATGTGCCGGGCATTGTGCACGATCAATCCACATCTGGGGCGACGATTTTTGTCGAACCCCAAGTGATGGTGGAAGCCAATAATAAATTCCGTAAACTGGAGCTGGATGAGCGCGATGAGATCCAGCGCATTCTGGCAGAATTGACGGCCAAAGTAGCTGAACACGGTCCAGTTCTGCAGGAGATGGTTGAAGCTTTGACCCGGTTGGACCTGGCTTTTGCCCGGGGTAGATATGCCCTGGAGTTGAATGCTTTTCCGCCGACTATTCATCCTTTTCCTAAAAAACAAGGACAAGGTCACCCCGGAGTTGTCTTAAGGCTGTTTGGAGCCCGGCATCCCCTGTTGGACCCCCATCAGGTAGTAGCGATTGATGTCGCTTTGGATAAAGATACCTATGCCCTGATCATAACTGGACCTAACACCGGTGGAAAAACCGTCACTTTAAAAACAGTTGGTTTGCTGGTCCTGATGGCCCAAACAGGGATGCACATTCCCGTATCTGGAAATTCCGAGATCAGCCTGTTTTCGAATATCTACGCCGATATTGGGGATGAACAATCCATAGAACAATCCTTGTCCACCTTTTCTGGCCATATCACTAATATCATCAAGATTCTGAAAAAAGTTGACCGCCGTTCACTGGTGATCCTGGATGAGTTAGGCGCTGGCACAGATCCGCAGGAAGGGGCCGCGTTGGCCCGATCCTTGATGTCGAACTTGCTAGAGCGGGGCATCACCACCCTGGTTACCACCCACCATCCGGATCTGAAAGCATATGCCCATACTACACCTGGTGTGATCAACGCATCGGTAGAGTTTGATCTGAAAAGTCTTCGACCAACCTACCACCTCACTGTTGGACTGCCGGGCCGCTCCAACGCCCTGGCCATTGCCGGCAGGTTAGGACTTCCTGACGAGATCATTCAGACAGCCAGGGGAACGCTTGATCCTTCTGATCTGCAGGCAGATGATCTATTAGATGAGATTCACCGCCAGCGTAAACTTGCAGATGATACACGCTTATCGGCGGAAAAAGCCCATCAGGAAGTAGAAAAATTAAGGATCCAGCTGGCTGACCGGATTGTGGAAGTTGAGGATGAACGCTTTGAAACTCTGGAAAAGATCCAGCGTGAATCCAGGGATAAACTTCAGTCCCTGCAAAACGAGCTTGATTCGATCAAGGAAGACCTGGAAAAGGATCAAATCCCAGAAGAAAAGATTGAAGAATTAGAAGAAAAAGCCGAGCAGGTTCAAGAAGAGATCTCCCAACCCATTCCGAAGAAAAAGAGAAAACTTGATCTTCCCATTCCCAGCGGACCCATTCAAAAGGGAGATAAAGTATATTTACGGTCCTTGGGGAAAAAGGGTAATGTATTATCGGTAAATGGGGATGCTGTAGAGATCCGGGTTGGTAATATTCGGGTGAGGGCTCAGAAGTCTGACCTTGAGCATACAGCCCCGGAGGAGATAACGGAAGTTGAAGCCGGTCATGAAGCAGTGGTCCGGACACCGAAAGATGTCGTTTCACCGGGTATGGAATTGGATCTTCGCGGGCAGAACGTGGATGAAGCTCTCGAGAATCTGGGTTTTTTCCTGGACAAAGCCTTCCTGGCGGGTTTGCCTTGGGCCCGGATCATTCACGGCATCGGCACCGGCAGGCTCAGAAAAGCCGTCCGCAATATTCTCAAGGAACATTCCCAGGTAGATCACTTTGAACCCGGGAAAGAAGGTGAGGGAGGAGATGGCGTAACGGTGGTGAGCTTCCTGGAGTAGGTTCCAGGGTCCGGAATCATCTCATCCAGGTTTGCTAGCATCAGCATGGCTTGTTTCGGTGTGTAGGGTTTGAATTGTTGTTCTTTCGTATCCCCATTCTATTAAAAAATCAGGGGCTGTGCCAATTACTTTTGGGACAACCCCTTAGAAAACTTGCTGAGGGGAATAAGCTCAGGAAAGCAAATTCCGCAACGCACCAAGCAAAGTGCAAATATTTTCCTTGCGGGAGGAGTAGCCCATTAAACCAATCCGCCAGACTTTGCCTGCCAGCGCTCCCAAACCGCCGGCAATTTCAATATTATATTCCTGGAGCAGCTGTTTTCTGATCTCTGCTTCATTAACACCTTCCGGAACACGGACCGTGGTCAGAGACGGTAACCTGTGGGCAAGGGGAACAAGCGGGGTAATTCCTATCTCTTCCAGGCCAGCCCAGAGAATTTCAGCGTTCTCCTGGTGGCGTCTAAAACGGTTTTCCAGCCCTTCTTCTTGTACCAACCGTAGAGCTTCCCGGAGGCCAAAGTTCATAGATATCGGTGCGGTATGGTGATAGGTACGTGTATCTCCCCAGTAATGCTCCACCAGGGTCAAATCCAGATACCAGTTCTTAACTTTGGATTTACGATGGTGCAAAACTTCTCTGGCCCGTTCACCTATAGACAGAGGTCCTAATCCTGGTGGGCAGCTGAGACATTTCTGGGTGCCGCTGTAGGCGATATCAACACCGCGTTCATCCATTTTTACAGGCACACCTCCCAGAGATGTCACACAGTCAATCAGGAATAACGCGCCATATTGATGTGCCAGTTCTCCCATGCCATCAATGGGCTGCATGGCTCCGGTGGAAGTTTCAGCGTGAACGAGGGCTAAAATTTTGGCCGGTTTCTTTTTCAGCTCTGCTTCAATCTCCTCGCGGCTGAATACATCTCCCCAGGGTTTATCCAGACGGCGGACAACCCCGCCGTAGCGTTCCGCCATATCACACAGGCGCTCGCTGAAATAACCATTAACACCAATGATGATCTCATCGCCGGGTTCAATAAAATTGCATATGGATGCTTCCATGCTGGCACTTCCTGTCCCGGAAACCGGTATGGTCAGTTGGTTTTCAGTTTCAAAGACATACCGCAGCAGCTCCTGCACCTCATTCATCACCACCAGGAATTGGGGATCAAGGTGTCCCACAAGCGGGTGAGACATGGCTTTGAGCACCCGGGGATGAACAGTACTCGGTCCAGCTCCAAGCAATAACCGGGCCGGAGTATTCAGATCAGTATATGTTTTCATAATTAACATCCTTTCTCATAACGCCTACTATTATTTATAACTAACTCCACGCGGGAGTCGAAACAGCTGGTGAAGAATACCAGAAATTCTTCACTGCAAAGTAAAATTTTTACGGCCAGCGCCTTTTTACAAGCACACTGGGCAGTGATGCTATACATTCTTTATCAATATTGAGGAACACTCCTTTTTCTTCTATCCGATCAATATAGGAAAGCGGGATGGTGACATCCTTTTCTTTCCAGGGATGCCCTTCCCGTAAAACCAGGTGAGTGATATTGCCGCTTATCTGACCAATAATAAACTCATCAACACGTCCCACCCATCCGTCAGTCGCCTTCACTCGCATTCCCCTGTGTACAGCCAGCTCTCCAGGGGGAATCCGCCTGATTTTTGGATCAACAATTCTCTTCACAGGAACAACATAAGGCCAGAGCATGGTCAGAGTGGGAGCTGAAGCATGTTGAGGTAAATCGCCATAAATAAAATCTGTTTGAACAAAAGGTTCCAGCTTGGCAAATTCCTCCAATGTACAGCTTAACACAATAACCTCTGAAACTGTGCTGGCAACGAGTTTCGTCGACACTAGTCTTTCTTCACCCGGCGGCTTTTTTTCCTGTATAACCAGATGACTGACATGTTCTGTCACCGGGTTAAAAATTAAATGTGTTGAGCGACCGCAGCGACCATCAGTGCAATGTACATCTACATTTAGAGGATAATCCATGATATTCCTCCTCAGGAAGGTTCCTTCTTTGAATCAGGTATAAAGATCTTGCTGCCGCCTGTTGTATTGGCCAAATGGCAAGCAACAAAATGCCCCGGAGTGATTTCCCTGAATTGCGGTTCAACCGTGATACATTCTTCTGTTACCAGCGGGCATCTGGTGTGAAAAACACATCCTGAAGGCGGGTTGGCAGGACTGGGTGGATCACCTTCCAGGATAAACCGTGTTCTTGTGATCTCTATTTCAGGATTCGGGATTGGTACCGCAGAATTGAGTGATTGAGTATAGGGGTGCAGCGGATCATCAAATAGTGTATTGCGGTCCGTCATTTCCATAATTTTCCCCAGGTACATGACCACTATTCGGTGGGAAATATGCTTCACCATGCTCAAATCATGGGCTATAAACAAATAAGCCATGCCAAATTGTTCCTGTAAATCCTGCATCAGGTTAACTACCTGGGCCTGGATGGACACATCCAGGGCAGAAATTGGCTCATCACAAACGATGAATTTCGGATTAAGTGAAAGCACCCGGGCAATCCCGATGCGCTGACGCTGCCCCCCTGAAAATTCATGGGGAAAGCGCTTCATATAGGCCGGATTCATACCCACCAGTTCCAGCAGTTCCGCCACTCTGTCTTTAAGTTCCAGGCTGCCCTTTTTCATCTTTCCATTAATCACCAACGGCTCGCCAACAATCTTCCTGACTGAATGACGTGGATTTAATGTTGCATAAGGGTCTTGAAATATCATCTGCATGTCGGGCCGCTGGGCGCGCAGTTCTGCAGAGCTTAATTGTGTTAAATCTCTACCCTTATAAAGCACCTGGCCTGAGGTAGGTTTATGAAGCTGGAGAATCGCCCTGCCAGCGGTTGATTTACCGCAACCACTCTCACCTACCATGCCCAGCGTTTCACCTTCATAAATATCAAATGATATTCCATCCACTGCTTTCACAGCTCTCTTGGTGCGCTGGAACAAGCCCCCGGCAATCGGAAAGTACTTTTTGAGATTAATGACTTCTACCAACTTTTTAACATCAGTCATGGCGGGGTCCTCCTTCCTCAAGATCAAAAAAGCAGGCTGCCTGGTGCTGTTCACCCACTGAAATCAGGGGGGGGATTTCCTCCCAGCAGCGGTCAAAGGCATAATCACAGCGCGATGCAAATGGACAGTGTTTAAAGGGGATTAGCAAATCCGGCGGAGTCCCCTTGATGCTTTTCAGCCGTTTGGATTCTTTTGCTTCCAGGCTTGGAAGAGCCCTCAGCAATCCCAGTGTATAAGGATGTTTGGGGTCCTTATATATATCCATCACCTGGGCAATTTCCACGGGGCGGCCGCCATACATCACCAGTACCCGCTCGGCAATCCCCGCCACCACTCCTAGGTCGTGTGTGATCCAGATCACTGCCACTCCCAGAGCATCCCGCAGTTCCTTAAACAGCTCAATGATCTGGGCTTGAACAGTAACATCTAGGGCGGTTGTCGGCTCATCGGCTATGATGATTTTTGGTGTACAGGCAATGGCAATAGCAATCACTACCCGCTGGCGCATACCGCCGGAAAACTGGAACGGATAGGCTTTATAACGCAATTCCGGATCAGGAATACCCACCTGTGATAAAAGTTTGATGGTCTGTTCCCGGGCCTGTTCCTTGGATAATCCTTTATGGCGGATCAGGGTTTCAGATATTTGTTCCCCAATTGTCAGAATCGGATTTAACGTTGAGATAGGGTCCTGAAAAACGAATCCAATCTGTCCGCCACGGATATCCCGCATTTCTTCAGGTGATAGCTGTAATAAATCACACAGCCCTTCCTCACTGTTAAATGAAGCGCTCCCAGATTCAATCTTTCCAGGCGGCATGGGAATTAATCCCAGTAAGGACATCATGGTGACGCTTTTACCGCTACCGCTCTCGCCTACAATCGCCAGAGTTTCTCCTTCATTTAACTCAAAACTGACTCCATTTACCGCATTGACAACACCGTCCAGAGTATAAAACTTCGTTACCAGGTCTTTTA
This sequence comes from Anaerolineales bacterium, assembly GCA_021161345.1. Lineage (GTDB taxonomy): Bacteria > Chloroflexota > Anaerolineae > Anaerolineales > UBA11858 > B10-G9. The sequence goes on from JAGHAU010000011.1 coordinate 34,400, forward strand.
CCTGAAGTATTATTGACATGGATTTTCTCCTCACTTCCTTGACCGGCGCATGCGCGGATCTAACACATCGCGAAGCCAATCACCCAGTAGGTTCATCCCCAGGGAAGTAAACATGATCGCTAGGCCAGGGAAAGAAGCCATCCAGGGGTAACTTGTCATATACTTCCTTCCTGCTGCAAGCATATTTCCCCAGGTAGGATATTCATTAGGGGGAACGCTCAATCCCAGGAATCCCAATCCAGCCTCATAAAAGATCATGGCCGACATTTCAAAGGTCGCTAGAGTGATCAGCGGACCAAGTAAATTGGGAATAATATGATCAAAAATAATTGTCGGCCAGCGGGCACCAGCGCTGATAGCGGATTCCACATAACCTGATTCCCGTATGCGCAGTACTTCTCCCCTGGTGACCCGAGCAAATATCGGAGCATCAGTAATCCCAAAAATCAGGATCACATTCAGCAAACTCCGGCCCAACACTGTGGCAATAAAAACCACAAATAGCAAATAAGGCAGGGATAGAATTAGATTAACTCCACCCATGATGGCTGCATCCAGCCTTCCTCCGGCATAACCGGCAATCGCTCCAATCAATAAACCCAGGATGGAGGCTATCAGGACTCCAAAAAGCCCCACCATCAGGGAAACCCGTGTGCCGTAGATCACCCGGCTGAAAACATCCTTGCCCAGGCTATCTGTGCCAAAGGGATGCTCCCAGGTGCCCTCTTCTTTCCAGGCAGGAGGCAGCTTGCTTGACCGGAGATTCTGGTCAAACGGGCTCTGGTTGGTGATCAGCGGTGCAAAAACAGCCGCAAACACCACTATCAAGAAAACCGTTAACCCAATAACCCCGCCCCGGTCCCGCCATAAAAAACGACCAAAATATGCCAGTCGGTCCTTAAATGTCTTTTCAGTATCCAGAAGGCTGTCAATAGTCTGGTGCGATTTGGTATCTTTATCGGCCATAACGAATCCTCGGATCAATGATTGAGTAAGCTAAATCAGTCAGTAGATTCAACAGCAAAACAATCAGGCTTGTAAATACAGCGATTGCCTGGATAAGGGGAAAATCACGCCAGCCAATCGACTGCGCCAGCAGTCCCCCCATCCCTGGCCAGGCGAAAATTGCTTCTATGTATATCGATCCTCCCAACATATAACCAAACTGCACACCGATCACACTTACCAGAGGTATGGCAACATTGCGGAGGACATGTTTTAGATAGATTGTCCTGGGCTCAAGTCCCTTACTGTGAGCGGTACGGATAAAATCCTCGCCCCTGATTTCAAGTACCGCGGAGCGAGTCAGGCGCACCAGCTGTCCCATCACCGGAAGTCCAAGTACAAACGCCGGCATAACCACGGAATTCCATGAGTCCCGGCCAAAAGTTGGAAACCACCCCAGCCGGACTCCCAGGAAAAGGATCATCATCAATCCCAGCCAGAAATTTGGCACACTCTGTCCGATCAGGGCTAGGAACCTGCCAATGGAATCCACTACACTTCCGGGTGTGAAGCCGCCTACCAGCCCGATGGGAATTCCAATAATGATTGCCATTAACATACCCACAGAAGCCAGCTGGACGGTTGCCGGCAGCCTCTCCAGAACCAGAGGGAGGGCAGGAGTTTTAAAATGGAGGGAATTTCCAAAATCACCCAGGATGGCGCCGGTTATATAATGCTTAAACTGGACCAGCGCGGGATCGTTGAATCCCATCTCTTCCCGTAATGCTTCCAGCTGCTCGGGGGAAGCATTACGGGACAGCATCAAGGCGGCGGGATCACCTGTTACACGGACCATCATGAATACCAAAAACAGCACTCCGAAGAGAAGCACAAGAGATTGGATCAATTTAGATAAAAAATAACGTCCCATAAGCTCCTCCTAATATAACCGCACCTGCTGTTTTACAAGGATATCCTGGATCTGTTTGATTTCCAGATCACGGGGGGTGGTGTTGTGAAGAACAGCGGCAGCGGCTGCAGCGCCGGCACCCTGCCCGGTTACAGTACAGCACATCATGTTGCGCGTGGCTGCGTGGGCAATCTGTTCACCTGATACACACCGACCGGCAACCAGTAAATTATCAATCTCCAGAGGAAGGAGAATTCGGTAAGGAACTTGAAAATACCGCCCTGTAGTGGGCAGCACAAGCTTTCCATATCCATCTATAAATTCAGGGAAAATCCCGATTGAATCCTCAAAACGAGCTTGATTCTGCACATCCTCTCCAGTTAACACGTACTCTCCGACAATTTTACGTGAGTCCCTGGTACCCAAGGTCATCCCGAAATTACGCAAGCTGGCATTCTCAAATCCAGGGAGATATCTCCTCAGCGCTTTCAGGGCTAGATTTACCCGTTTGCGGCCCTCTATTTCAGCCCGGGTCAGATCCCAGACATCGGTGCAGTCATAACCGGTCATGTAGATCATGTTCATGGAGATAGCTTCTCCGCTATCAGTGATGCTGCCCCATGTACCCCCGATGCCAAGAATATTGTCCGGGATTAGCCCTTCCTCCCTGGCAAGTTTAAAGGGTTTGTCCAGGTAGGGGCTGAAGAGGGAATCCTCTTTCCCGCTGGTTTTTACATTCCAGCTTTCTGCCCAATCCCCATAGGTCGTGGGATTATCCCGGACGTACTCCTGGAATCTTTTTTTATCAATTCCCGAACATGAAAACATCACCGTAACACCAAGCATTTCCTCCAGGGGCGTCTTCTTACAGGGTGCGCCAGCCCGGGATGCAATGTCTGCATCTCCTGTCGCGTCGATGACAACTCGTCCCAAAATGACTTTTCTTCCCATTTTACTTTCAGTGATCACTCCCCGGAGGACGTTCCCTTCCAGATAGGGAGCGGCTACCAGACAGTGCAGCAGCGGCTGGATTCCTGCCTTTTCCACAAACTGGTCAGCGACAAGTTTAAAGGATTCCGGATCCAGCATTTCGCTCTGGGATTGAGATTCATTTCTGCTTCCCCCCATTTTCCGGGCGCGCTGTTCAAATTCTATCCCGATCCCCTCGATATCCGTTGTCCCTTCATACCGGTACCAGGCAATGCTTTCCACACCAACCTGGGAAATCACACCACCAAAACAGCCGTATCTTTCAACCAGTAAAACCGAAACACCAGCCCGGGCGGCAGAAACGGCGGCTGCTAACCCTCCTGGCCCGCCGCCGACCACAATAACATCGGCTTCAGCAATGACCTCAACAGATCTTGAATCTTCAAATATTTCTTTCATATAAATTGTTAAACCTCTACAGCTCCGTGTTCAACAGTCAAAGCTACAATATCTTTAGAATTTATCTCTCGAGAAGGGACTTTTCGCTCCACTGCCAGAGCAGCTGCCGCGCCCATGGCCTGGCCCATAGCCATACAAACACACTGGGCTCGAATGCCCGCCAGGGCTATCCGGTGGGCTGAAACGATCCTCCCGGCGGCAGTGATGCGCGAGCTACCCTTGGGGATTAACGCCCGGTAGGGAACTTTGGGAAGCATGTCCTCAGATTCATGGAAATACAGATCACAACCCCGCGCCTGGCTGTGCATGTCAATATAGTTAAAGGCGTTGCAGATTTTATCCTCAAAATCGACTGCCTGTTTAAAATCTTCCTCGGTGATAATATATTCCCCCTCGATCCTGTAGGTCTCCCTGGCGACCCCTTGGGGAGACATAGTACTCAATTCAATTTGCTCACAGCCGGGGATGGTTGATTTCAGGAATTGATACATCCGCAGCATGCGCTCCCGACCTTCCAGATTGGCGGCAGTCTGGCCATCTGCATTCGATGTATCAGAATTATAGATATGGGTGCAATTCCGGCCGCCTTGATCAAGGAAATATTTAAAAGGAAGGATATTAGGATAAGAATAATCCCCTTTTTTTATGATACCTTTTTCCAGGGCTTCTTCATACATGATCTGGACTTCCTTCTCCCAGATCTGCTCATGTTTGATGCCTTCAATTATATATTGATAGGACCCAGGCTGGCGGGTCTCATCCCGCAGCGTCCCCAATCCCAGCAAACGGACCAAGTCGGAATCTCCGGTGCAGTCAATCACTTCACGCGCCCTGGTAATCCTCTCAATCCCCCGCCCATAGGAGGTGATTTCCCAGTAATCCCCTACCGCCTTAATATCAGCAATAAATTCATGATAATGGATGATCAATCCCGCTTTTCGGGATTCCTCTTCTACAACTGCCACGTAAATTGGAATATTGATATATGAATAATAGCCGGGTGTTTCTACCGGTCTTCTTTGTTTGTAATCCGGTATTGGCAAACCTTCAATCTCTTTGGATTTTACATACAGCTCCCAGGGAATACCCAGGACCACGGGTTCTTTGGTGCTGAAAAAATGGTTTGGCGTGTTAACTCCCCCCGCTGTCATCGTACCTGCCAGCATAGATCCTGCTTCAATAACAGATGTTTTTACACCTGCCCGGGCTGCCTGCAGGGCTGCGATATGTCCGGCAGTACCTCCTCCCGCAACCAGCACATCCACCTCTTCCTTAAGAGATTTCATCTTCAGATTTCTCCTGTTCTTAGAATACAACCAATATTACGATAATCTATAAATGCAAAAAACCCAACCCAAATTTATATAAAATGAAGGTGTGCCCGACTGATTAACATGCCAATTAATCGGACACACCCTCTGCTTCCCTCTATAAGAAGTTGACGAAATTACTCACCTAAAACGTATGTTTCGAACAGGAAATAATCCTCAGCCGGGCGCGGATAGTAATCCATCACCCGCGTCTGTTTGGCTTCGAATGCTATCGGTTCATACAGGTAGATAAAGGGAGGATTCTCCTGCATATAAACTTGCAGATCTTCGTAAAGGGCCTTGCGCTCATCACGATCCACTTCGGTGGAAATCTTGGCCAGGTAATCATCGAGGACCGGATCAGACCATGATGAATAGGCTGCATCCCAACCGCCCAGGGCACCCGACAAGCGGCGTAAAGCTTCCCCGGAAAGAGTTGACCAGCTGTCTCCAAACAACGGGAGTTCCTTATTGGCTTCCAATTCCCAGAATTGTCCGGATTCCATAATCTCGAGAGAAATGTCAATTCCCACTTCACCGAGATAACCCGCAATGGCCTCACAGACCTCTTCAAAGTTCATATAAGCACCAGCCGGGCAGGCCATATCCATGGCAAATCCATCTGCGTAACCTGCTTCAGACAGCAACTCAAGCGCTTTCTCCGGATTGTATCCAAAAGGCTCAACAACACCATATCCCAATTCACCAGAAGAAACGTACCCAGCGGCTGGTTTTCCGTAGCCATCAAAGAGAGCATCGATAATGGTATCGACATCAACCGCATAATTCATGGCCTGGCGCACTTTCGCATCCATGGTGGGCTGGTCCAATCCAGTGGTGAGATTATTGAACGCAATATAGTAAATACGGTTCACAGGGTACTGGATCAATTCCACGCCATCAACACCGACCAGGCTCTGGGCCTCTTCGGAGCTCAAGCGGCCAACGATATCCACTTCGTCTGCCATGATAGCAGCAACGCGGGTGGATGATTCGGGGATGGGGCGGAAAATCAAGGTTTTTACCAAAGGATAACCTTCCCGCCAGTAATCTGGATTGGCTGTATAGGTAATATGATCGCCTTTGACCCATTCCACAAACATGAAGGGACCGGTTCCAACGGGGAACTCAGAAAAACCATCCACGCCAACTTCGGCCAGGTACTCATTGGGGGCTACAGCCCAGAAGTCGTGAATGGTAACCAGCAATTCAGGATTTGGTTCTTCGGTGGTAAGGGTGACTGTGTAATCATTAATTTTTTCTACCTGAACGATTGTGAATTTATCGGTCCACTCACCAGTTACTGAGCCGGTTTCCCAGGTGGCTACAACATCATCAGCATTAAAAGCTTCCCCATTGTGGAAGGTAATGCCTTCCCTCAGGTAGAAGGTGTATACAGTTCCATCCTCAGAAATTTCCCAGCTCTCGGCCAAAGCGGGTTGGATGTCGCCGTAGCGATCCAGATAAACCAGGCTGTCGGTTAGCGGGGTGGCTGCATTGTCAGCGTTTCGCTCGGCAGTCAGAGGGATAAAGAGGGAGTTGGGCATCGTGGAAAGAGCCACACGAAGAGTCCCAGTAGGACCTTCCGGCACAGCGGCCTCTTCTTCCTCTTCAACTGTGGCTTCCTCTTCGGTGGTCTCACCTGCATCCACCTCTTCAACCACCTCCGGGCTTTCAACTTCAGCCGGTTCATCAGGCGCGCAGGCAACCAGCATTGTGGAAAGCACAGCCAATAATAC
>JAGHAU010000035.1 GCA_021161345.1 Anaerolineales bacterium
GAGCCGGATGAGGTGAAAGTCTCACGTCCGGTTCGGAGAGAGGGATGGGGAAACACGTCTATCGAAAGATAGGAAGGTGCGCCCTGTCCCTACTCTACACCTGATCATCGGCCAGGGCCGATTCATCTCCCTTAACAGAAGAGGTCTGGGTTTTTCAGATGATTAGAGTGTAGGGCGGATATCGGGAGAATTTGTCTAACTGGATTGACATGATACTATAAGATATGTATAATATGCACACATAAAATATACACATTATTCAAACACATTACACATACGTACAAGGAGGTTAGCCATGGAGAAGGTAAAGCAGAGCACACGGCGCTTGAACATCGTGATCAGCAAACCACTTCATGACCAGTTGATCGAGATGGTAGATAAAAATGAGGAAACAAAATCGGATTTTGTGCGGCTTGCGTTAGAACGCGAGATAGAGCGCAGAAAAGTAGCGAAGCTTGAAAAAGCTGCAGCTGAGCTTGCTTTCCTCTACGGAACTGATAAGGAACTGCTGGCCTTTAATAGCCTGGATGGAGAGGAATTCTTATGAAACGAGGAGAAGTTTGGCTGGTCAATCTGGATCCCACAATAGGGGCAGAAATTAAGAAAAGCCGCCCCTGTGTGATAGTGAATCAGAATGCCTTGGCTTCTCTCCCGTTGAAGATCATAGTGCCCCTTACCGCTTGGAACGATCAATTTGAAGACGCTGCCTGGCACGTCAGGATAATGCCTACGCGACAAAATGGATTAAAATCAGAATCGTCCGCAGACACATTCCAGGTCCGATCTATTTCAGAAAAAAGGTTGGTCGAGAAGTTTGGTGAGCTTTCCCCCGAGGTATTAGAGGATATCAATCAAGCAATTTCTATCTCACTTGCCCTAGACTAGAAAAGAGATAATTCAAAATAAATCCCCGCAAGGATCTAAAATTTTCGCGGGGATTTATTATTTATATAGGTAGTTACCGGTATCTTTTAATTATCCATAACCCTCTTTTTCTCTCAACAGAAGAGGTCTGGGTTTTTCAGAGGATTAGAGTGTAGGGCGGATATAAAAGGAGCTAAATTCACCACTGGCTTCCTGCAGATTGGTTTTTACTTCTCTCACAGCTGAGGAGTTGGAACCTCGCTGCAGTGCCTGCACCAGGGTTTTCAGTATTTCTATTTCCCCCTCGGCAATCACTTCCACCGAGTCATCCTTGCGGTTGCGAGCCCAACCTAACAAACCCAGCTCGGCCGCGGTGTTCAATACATAGTAGCGAAAACCAACTCCCTGAACCCGACCGTAAACTCGGGCATGAAGCCGCTGTTGATCAGAGGGTTTCATGTTCGTCCCAGTCTCCTTCGGACGGATCATTTTTTGTTTTATAAACAATGAATCCGGCCAGGGCCAGAATGAGGATCAGCAGCAAGCCGCCCAGGAGATAGATATATAGCCTGAGCGTGCCCTGGGCGAAGGTATCCCGCTGCCAGTTTTGATCGAGGGTCTGCAAATTAATTCCAAAAGCCATTTCTACCCCGCGTTCACAGCTGACCCCTTGATCATAGGCATTGATCAAAGACTGCAAACCCGGCAGTCCATATTCCTGCTGGATATATTCAACAAGGGCATCTGACTGGGCATAAGCCAGCCGGGCCAGTTCAGAATCAGCTGGGAAAGCCTGGCAGAGATGCAGGAAGGGAATCAAATCCCGACCTTCATAAGCTCGTTCAAGGATCAGTTTATATTCCGGCAAGCTGTAGATCTCCACCTGGGAGGCAAACCCTTCGTTCAGCCAGGCCGGCAAATAGGAGAATTCAGCGCCCAAAAAACGATAAAGCAGGATATGGGCGATTTCATGCGGGATCAGGCGCTGGATTTCAAGAGGTTGGTCTACAGCAGGCGGTAAGGCAACCACAACGGAACCCCTGGCCGGATCTGCATATCCGCTGACCCAGGTCTGTCCTATTGTGGTGAGTGAGGACTGAAGTTCCTCAGCCGAGCTGTAAATAAAGATCACGATCGGCTGCGAATCAGGCGGCTGCTCCAATATTTCCAGGGTTTTGGTCTTGCCGTACAAAGCTGCATCAAGCACTTCCTGGGCCAGCGTGATCTCACCTTCATACCAGTAGATCTTAAATGGCTCATCAATCAATTCCTGCCAATTGTAGCGGTTATCCAGATAGGTGAAATCATACTCCGGTGATTCCACGATCTCACCACTTGTGAGTATGAACTGGTAGTCATAGCTGATGCTGGCAAAAGCTGGCAGCGGACGTTCTGAAACGGCATAGACAAAATCCCCTGCCCCAGCTCCAGATGTGGAAACCGCACCCACAAAAGTCGGCAGCCCCGGGGAATGAATGCTGAGGGTTATGCTCTCGATCGGCTGCTCACTTTCATATTCGATCTGGAAAGTGATCTCATCACCAAAGCTGTATTCAACCGATTGATCTACAACCTCAACCAGGCCGTCTGCCCGGGCGGAAGAGAAGGTCGAAACCAGGGCTATGGCAGCTATGATTAAAAGGAAAGGGATAAACTTTTTCATAATTCTTCTACTCAGGTTTGCATATAAATGGGGTTCGGAGATTACTCCATCCAGAGGTCATCATCAATGTCAAAATTCTCCAGGCCTATATCATCCTCATCGAAATCATCATACCCATCCTGCTGATAATCATAATCATCCAGGATGATATCATCGTCAGAGTTAGGGAGATTAAACATGGGCAGGTTGATTCCCTCATCGAGGAAATCCAGCCGTTCCAGGGCCTGCTGGATCAGCTCCTCTTCGTCACTGCTGACATCATCATCCAGCAGCCCTTGAATGGCCGGTCCGGCATCTTCTCCTCCGATCTGAGATAAGGCCCAAATAGCTGCCCCCCGGATATCCGGGAGATCTTGCAGCAGATCTATGATGACCGGAACAGCGTCCTCCAAAGTCAGCTCCCCACTGGCCCGCACTGCTTCCAGGCGCACCTTGGGTGAAGTATGCTGCAGCTTCTCGAAAACCAGCTCGCTGTACTGATGGTCAAAGGAGCGGCCCATCGCAAATAAAGAGCTGGCCACCCACTCGTCCATTTCACTCTTATGGGCTTTTAGAATGTGGTCTCTGACCTCTTCCCGAGAGGAATAGCTGACAGCCTCCAGGGCCCGGCGTTGAATTTCCAGGGGATGGTCTTTATCCAGGATCTCCAGAAGGTGGTCCTCAATATTTTTCTTCAGCTTATAACTGATCTTATCCAGTTCTCCCCGGTAAACGTATTTACCCAAAACTGAAGCCGTCACAGCTCGCAAGTCAACTGATGCTTCTTCCTTTAATACAGATAGGAAATGGGGTATCAGGTCATCAGTATCAAAGATCTCAATCGCCCGGGTGGCGAAAAAACGCACCTGTTCATCTTCATCTTTCAAAGCCAGCCGAAAGATTGGCTCAAAAGACAAAAGAGGATTGGTATCGGTCAAATCCTCGAGGTCTTCCACTAAAGCTCTGCGCCTTTCGAGGTTGATCTTGGTCCAGATCTTCTGAACTTCCGCTAAGTTGTCCGGTGAGATATCCGACAGCTTGAACAGGTTCATAGGATCCAGAACCTGCTCCTCATCCAGCAGGGCAATCAGCACCTCGCTAAAAGGCAATTCATCGAGTGGAGAAAATAACTGTTCTTCCATTAAGGTAATTGTACCGGTGAAGTGAAATCCAGAACATTAAAATATATCAACAACAGAATCACCGCGAAAAATCCCACCATATTGACCACATTCTGAATTTTCTGGGATATGCGCCGTCCGGTGATCAGTTCCGGGAGCACAAACAGGATCCGGCCGCCATCCAGCGCTGGAATGGGCAGTAAATTCAACACACCCAGAGACACAGTGATCGAGACCAGGAACAGCAGCACATTGATATAGGCCGGTGTGCTTGGCAGAAGCGCACCTTCTTTTGCGCCGGTAAAGATATCATACATGCCCTTGTAGCCAACCGGGCGTCCGGAGGGGCCAGCCGTTCCCCGGATCAGCTCTCCAGGAAGTTTCAATACCGCCAGGCTGTGCTGCCCTGTGGCAACTGTCGCCATGGGCAAAGCTTGGAACCAGTTGACCTCTCGCACCGGACTGGACATCAAGATCCCAATAGCGCCTTCATTTTCAGGTGGATCCTCCCTGGGAACCAACGCGATCTCGGAGGTCTCACCTTCACGGTCGACTAATATCGTGATTTCTTGCCCGAGGTTTTCATAGATCTCACCCCGTAAGGCTTCATAGCTATCTGAGTCCACGCCATTGATGCTGAGTATGGTATCTCCCACCATCAAACCTGCTTCCGAAGCTGGCGAATTGGAGACTATATCACCGATCTGGACCACGCTGCCATCTGGTATACCCAGCTGGCTGAATATCACCGCGTAGATAATCACGGCGGCCAGCAGGTTCATCAACGGGCCAGCGATATACACGCCGATCCGGACCAGGGGTTTGGAAGCTGCCAGGCCACCTTCAACTTCGGGCTGGGATTCGCCGCGCGGTTTGACAAAACCGCCCAGGGGAATCCAGTTCAATGTGTATTCGGTACCGCGCAATGTAAATAATTTTTTGATGCGGGGGGGAAAACCAATTCCAAATTCCTCCACTTCCACGCCAAACAGGCGGCAAGCGGCAAAGTGACCCACCTCGTGAAGGATGATCATCGAAGCCAGGACACCGATAAATTGAAGCAAATTTACAATCAAATCAAGCACATTTTCAATCATAGTTATATCCAATTTTAATTCAAAACCTGTAATGGTTTTTTCCTTTGAAGTATCAAATTATACACCAGTGATTTCTGGTTCGAGAAGGCGGGCAGGCCCTCCCGGGGTGCATGTTAATACCGATTTTACATTTACCAGGGCGCTTAATTTTCTTTTTACGGCCTCTGATGCCTGTGCCGGGCAGATTAAATGCAAATTTGGACCAGCATCAATTGTAAAACATACCGGCAGGCCTTGAGAGCGCCAGGTTTGCACCGCGGCCATGATCTCCAGCGTGCCAGGCTGCCAGTATACAGGGGCGGATCGGAGGTCATCATCACACTGTGCATCATATTGGAATCCAGCTCCACAATCCCGGCAAAGGTCTGGAAATCCTTTTCCAGTACAGCCTTTCGGCAGATATCCAGACGCCGTTCAGCGTCCGCTACCCGGACTTCCTGGAGCGGACTGGTATCAGCAATCCGGTGCCCCTGGCTGGAGCCGGTCTTCTTATGTTCCTGGCTGACCAGGACAATGAAATCCACCAGAGCCCAGTGCTCCGGGGGCGCGATGGTTTTCGCAAAGGAAGAATCGTGATCGGTTCCAGCCTGCCATTCTACAAACCCGCCCGGTATAGAGCGGCAGGCAGATCCAGACCCGGTGCGGGCCAGCTGGGATAGTTCTTTTTCAGTAAGGCATAAACCCAGGGCGGTGACCGCTGACAGGGTTAGTGCCGCAAACGCCGAGGCAGAGGAAGCGATCCCTGTTCCGGTTGGGAAATTATTCTCGCTTGAAACATGGGCCCTGGTTTCGATCTCCGCTAACTCGCGAACCCGGTCCAGCAGGGAACTGACACGGTTCAGAGTCTCTTCTCCGCCTGGTTCGCCGTTGAGAATTAGTTGGTCCTGATCCAGAGAGGTATCAAAACTGACCATGGTCTGGGTTTCAAGGCCCTCCAGGTTCATCGACAGGGATCCGTTAGCAGGAATTCGCAGATCATGGTCCTGGTTGCCCCAATACTTAATAAAGGCAATATTTGGATGGGCGGCGGCTTTGGCAGTTGATATCATATTTTTTTATTTCACTGGCAGGTTCATGGTTGGGAAGAGGCAGTAAGACGCTGCCTGCCAGGGTCGGGTAAAGTCTAACGGGGTGGTACCGCTGAGCTGCACATGTCCAGAAAATCCTTCCAGGAAGCGCTGCATGAGTTCATTATGCGCCGGGAAGGGAAGTACCTGGCACAAATCGTGGATAAAGAGAGCCTGGTTGGACTGCACGATCAGCCGATTTTCCACACTATATGACAATCCGGACAGGCCGACCGAGTTCAGGGACTGATACTCCGGATCAATCTCCGCCAGGATCAAGCCTATCTCGTTCAAAACAGAGTGGTCCAGCAGCAAAGTCTGATGCCAGGACAAATTCCTGTCGGATAGAATGGTCAAGAACTGCTGGGAGGACTGGCTGCCATCTTCGAGCCAGAACGCACCTCGCAGGTTCAGGTCCCGCTCCAGGCCGTCATCAGCCTGGGAGGGGAAGATCGGGAAGAACATCGCTCCTGCCCCACCGTCAGTTGAGCGGTGCAGCCAAACTCCCTCCAGAAGGGGGCTGAGTGTTTCCAGGTCATCGATCAGGATAATGAGGGTGAAGGGGTCCAGGGGAGCAGGGTCAGCCGCCTGTTCCTGGATCAAAATCGGAGCGTTTGTAGTTTGAAGATCTCTCGTATAAGGTTGGTCTTCATCAAAGACAACCTGACTGGCCCTGATCCCCAGGAACAGGAACAGGCTGAAACACACGAAAAAGATCAGCAGCAGTTTTGATTTCATATCATGCAATTTTCAAGCTAAAAACCCGGCTGAAAACCATTTTTCTGCCAGTTTGTTAACTCTTCGCTCTCTGCTTTGAATCATACCACCAGATGAAGGGGAAACCCTCTCTGTGAGGGATAACAAATCGGCAAGCACCCTCCATCTTGAATATATGAAATCTTGGAAATATTATTGAGTTTGATA
>JAGHAU010000177.1 GCA_021161345.1 Anaerolineales bacterium
ATCTTGATCACAACCCCGTCAATTTCATAATCCAGTGTTTTTCGGAGCTGGTCCCATTTGTCCAGCTGATCGATCACTGACTGAATTGAATCACAAAAATCATATTCAGGAACCGGGAATCCCATTCTTTCCAGATATTCCAGGGTTTCTTTTTGTGTGGGCGGTAACCCATCTGAACTGGCCACTATCTGATAGGTCAGCAAGGTCAGGGGTCGCTTGGCGGTTAACGAAGAGTTCAGCTGTCTTAATGACCCTGCTGCAGTATTGCGGGGATTAACATAGGTTTTTTCCCCTCTTTCTTCCAGCCCTTTATTCAGCTTTTCAAAATCAGGTATCCTGATGAACGCCTCTCCCCGTACCACAAGCAGCTCCGGAGGTGCAGGTCCGTCAGGATCCTGGGGAATACGGAGAGGCAAGGATCTGATTGTTCTAAGATTTTCGGTGATCTCCTCTCCAATTTCACTGTTTCCCCGGGTAGCTCCCCGGGCAAACATACCATTTTCATAATGCAGGACTACTGTAAGGCCATCTAATTTTGGTTCAAGGGAAAAGGCTGATTCTGCAACCCGGGAATCCAGTTTGCTGACACGCTCCTGCCAGGCAAATAATTCTTCGGCCGAGAAGGCATTACCAAGGCTCAGGATCGGTGCCGGATGTTCAAGTCGATCAAATGCATCGGATGGCTGGGTGCCAGCCCGCTGAGTAGGAGAATCCTGAGTTTTCAATTCGGGGTGTCTTACCTCCAGATCAAGAAGCTCATGATAAAGGCCATCCCATTCCCCATCGCTGATTACTGGATCATTTAGAATATAGTAGCGATAATTATGGTAGCGGAGCTGTTCCTGCAAATCGCGTATTCTCTGGTGTTCCAATTCACGTTCCATGACCCATATTATAGCTTAGAACCAATATCCAATAAGTGTCTCTGAAATCATATCCAGGAACCTCGCTCTTGGCGAAACCAGGATATTGGTATAATAAAGTTAAGCACCAAATCTGCTGTTTCCCTGGGAGATAAACACCTTGATGAACGAAGGAAATTTCTGCTGGTAATGATAGAGATCAGCCATACCACTTGAGGAGAAATCAATGTCTGCTGGAAAAATCATCGGTTATATCTTCGCCGCCATCACAATCTTTTTTGGAGTGATTTTCGTCTGGGGCGCTTTTGGATCTGAAGGTCAACCCGCCTGGTTGATCATTGGCGGGATCAGCGTCGTAATTGGTTTTGGCCTGATCTGGTTTTTAGGCAGGAAAAAACCTGGCGAGGAAGAAGTCAAAGTCCAGATCGATCTCTCGGGAGATGTTAATCTGGACACATTGACCTGCCAATCTTGCGGCGGCCAGTTGAGTCCCGATCATATAGCTATGGTCGCAGGCGCACCGGTCGTTTCCTGTCCTTTCTGTGGAACAAGCTATCAGCTGACCGAGGAACCCAAATGGTAACCCCGAAGAGGCATTCCATGAAAAAAACTGCTGCATTTCTTATAATTATCTTTCTGCTGATCATTCCTACATCTGCCCTGGCTCAAAGTTACTATTTTCATGTTGAAAAGGAAGCCGTGCATGTTTATTGGGAAGATGACGGAACGCTGGACCTGATATATGAATTTGTGTTTGTCAACCAGCCAGAAGGTCATGCTATCGAATACGTGGATGTTGGCTTGCCAAATTCCAATTTTTCTACTAACGATATGTCCGCGGATATTAATGGCCAGGCACTTTCCTCTATTTCAAGATCTGATTACGAAGGGTCAGGGTCTGGCGTTGCGATTGGCCTGGGAGCATCAGCCATACCTCCTGGAGGGCGCGGTACAGTTCGGATCTTCATCAACGGAATCGATGGTGTGCTCTTCCCAGATACTGAGGCAGATGATTATGCCAGCGCTGTTTTCAGTCCCGCTTATTTTGGATCCGAATATGTTACTGGCAACACGGACATGATAGTGACCTTTCACCTGCCACCTGGAGTGAAACCGGAAGAGCCCCGCTGGCACAACGCCCCAAACGGATTTAACAGCGCTCCAATCACAGGATTGGACAATCAGGACCAGATCACCTATACCTGGCGCAATCCAGACGGGAACATCTCAAGAGAATATAAATTCGGCGCCTCCTTCCCATTATCCTATGTTCCGGCCTCCGCAGTCACAAAACCAAGCTTGTGGCAGCAGCTGGGAATCTCTCCCGAAGCTGTTACTGGGCTGCTCTGCACGGGAGGGTTCCTGCTCTTTTTTGTGCTGATCATTGTTGTTTCAGTAAACAGCAGCAAAAAGAGAAAAATGAAATACCTTCCACCAAAGATCCGCATCGAAGGACATGGCATCAAACGCGGATTGACCGCTATTGAGGCTGCAATATTGCTGGAAAGGCCAGCGGACAAGATCTTTACTATGATCCTTTTCTCATTACTGCAGAAGAATGCTGCGACAGTACTCAACCAGGATCCCCTCAAGCTGGAGTTCAGTGACCCTATTCCAGAGAACCTGCGCAAGTATGAAACCCAATTTATCAAAGCCTTTAAGAATGAAAGCAGCCGGGTTCGCAAAACTGAACTGCAGGATCTAATGATTGCGTTGATCAAGAGTGTCGGCAAAAAAATGGAAGGTTTCAGCCATAGGGAAACTGTCCGCTACTATGAAGACATCATCAAACGGGCCTGGAAACAAGTTGAAGATGCAGAGACACCCGAAGTAAAGAGTGAAAAATTCAATGACCACATGGGTTGGACCATGCTGGATGGAGATTTTGAAGACAAGACCAACGATGTATTCCGCAGAGGTCCAGTCTACCTTCCGATGTGGTGGAACAGGTATGATCCTGGTTATGCCAGAACTACCGCTGCCGGTCCAAGCTCGCCAAAATTAGCATCTCCTTCCAGCCGGTCGACTGGAGGCGGCGCTCTGCCAAATCTGCCCGGTGGTGATTTTGCAGCCTCTATGGCTACAGGGATCTCAAATTTCTCCAGCAACGTGGTAGGTAATATCACTGATTTCACCAGCAGGATAACCCAGAAAACCAACCCTGTACCTAAAACCACTTCTTCCAGCCGAAGCGGCTGGAGCAGTGGAGGCGGCGGTTCTTCTTCCTGCGCCTGTGCCTGTGCTGGTTGTGCCTGCGCTTGCGCTGGCGGCGGCCGATAGGTAATATGGAGACAGTGAGAAATAGGGGTCTACCTCAGAAATGGCGGAGATTCAGGTCTGCGGCAAATAACTCTGGAATATCACCCGGTTTGTACCATTTCCGGAAGTCTGACGATTCTTTGAAAACCAGGATCCATCTGAGGGTAGATCCGGACGGTTGCGGCACCCTGGTCATCAATGCCAGTTCAATCTTGCATTTAAATCCCAGCGCGGCAATGATCGCTTATTACCATTTGGACGGATCATCACCTGACGAGATCAAAATCAAACTTATTCGAGGGTTCTACCAGGTTGAGGATCAGGTTGACCAGGATATCAAATTGATCTCAGCTGATCTGGATGCCTTTATCCAGGCAGATGGTAAACCAGTCAATACATTCTCAGGGATTGAGATCAACGCTCCCTACAGCCAGCATCCTACCGCGCCCTACCGGATGGATCTAGCTGTTACCTATCGCTGCAATAATGATTGCCCTCACTGTTATAACGCCCGCTTGAGATCCTATCCGGAATTGGGAACTGCCGACTGGAAAAAGATCATCGACCGACTCTGGGATCTAACTATCCCCCATTTGATCTTTACAGGGGGTGAACCTACCTTGCGGGACGATCTGCCAGAATTGATCCGGCATGCAGAAAACCTGGGGCAGATCACTGGTCTAAATACAAATGCCCGTAGATTATCTGACCCGGAATTCGTCCAGAGTCTGGTAGAAGCCGGACTCGATCATATACAGATAACAGTTGAATCTCATGACCCTGAGATCCATGACGAAATGGTTAATAAAAAGGGCGCCTGGAAACAAACCATTGCCGGCCTTCAGAACGCCCTTGATAGTTCTTTGTTTGTGATGACCAACACAACTATGCTGAAAAACAACTATCGAAGCATTGGAAAGACGCTGGACTTCTTAATTGATTTGGGAGTACCAACTATTGGCCTCAATGCCTTGATCTATTCCGGAAGGGGCAAAGATGTAGGCACCGGGCTCACTGAAGAAGAGTTAAAGCCTCTGCTTGATCTGGCAAAGGGAAAAACCTCAAAATCCGGGACAAAATTGATCTGGTATACCCCCACTCTTTACTGTCATTTCAATCCGCTGGAGATGGGACTGGGTGTCAAGGGCTGCACTGCAGCCTTGTATAATATGTGTGTTGAACCTGATGGCGGTGTGATCCCTTGCCAATCTTACTACCACCAACTCGGCAATTTACTTAGCGACCCTTGGAAATCGATCTGGGAACATGATCTTTCACTTGAACTGCGCCAAAGAAGATATGTCCCAGATGAATGCCAAACTTGCAGCATGCTGGAAGAATGCGGTGCCGGTTGTCCCCTGGCCTACGCGGCTCATCCTCGCATTGTTAAACCAATCATACCTCCGCCCAATTAACGGAATATGAATATAAAAATCCTTGCAGTAATACCGGCCTATAACGAAGAGATCGCGATCCAGACTGTTGTTCTCGAGACCATGAAATATCTGCCAGTATTGGTCGCGGATGACGGATCTTCAGATGCCACCAGGGAACTCGCCCAGGAAGCAGGAGCGATGATAGTTCAGAATCCACAGAACCTCGGAAAAGGTGCGGCGTTGAGAAATGGATTTCGTTTTGCCCTGGAAAATAGCTATCAGGCCGTATTAATCCTGGATGCTGACGGGCAGCACGATCCCCATGAAATCCCACTTTTCCTGGAAAGTTACCAGCAAAACAAGGCCAATTTGATCATTGGAATGAGGGATTTCACACAAATGCCCTTCACGAGGCGGCTGGCCAATACACTTGGCGGTGTACTCGTGAATAGGCTCACAAGAGAACTCATCCATGATAATCAATCTGGCTTCCGCTTGATCGATACCGAGGTAATGAACTTGCTGCTTAAAAGCCAAGAGATGGGTTTTGAGTTCGAAGTAGAGATGATATTTGCCTGCCTTGATGCCGGTCTTTCGATAGACTGGGTCCCAATCACAACCATCTATGCAGATGAAAAAAGTCATATCAGCCCTTTATCACACATCAGCAATTATTTCAGGATCTTGCGGCGGGTCTCAAAAAAATATCCCCTTTCATAACAATTTCTTATGCATCATCATTTTTGACAACAATTGAGAGATAGTTACATAAAAATATCACAGAGATAATATGAGTTTGGTCAAACAATTTAACAACAAATATCTCATCCTGCTTGGAATCAAACTCTGCCAATGGGTACCAAAAAAAATGGCCCTGACAGTAATTAAGTCGCTCAGCTCTCTGATCGCGGGATTCAAAAAAACGGATCTTATAAAGGCAGTCAGATCTAACCAGAAAGTCATCAGCCAGGATGAAACCCTGATAAGTGCTGATCTGGATAAAAGAACCCGGGCAGTTATCAAGCATGCGCTCACCTGTTATTACGATTTCTTTCGTAATATCGACGACCTGGAAAATATGGGCTCACTATTTCCAACTGCTGATGGACTCAATCTGAAATTCGATCTGGCTACTAAGGAAGCCGGGGCTCTCGTGATAGCTCCCCATATCAGCAATTTCAATTTGTTATTCCATGTCATTACTGATAAGGGTTTCCGGGCCAAACTCCTCACTCTCTCTACCCTTTATTCTGGATATGGATTGATCAACAAGATCCGTTCCCAGGTAGGGGCAGAGATCGTGCCAGTAGACGAAGGAAGTTATTTTAACGAGAC
>JAGHAU010000237.1 GCA_021161345.1 Anaerolineales bacterium
CCACGGGCGGGATCTGGATGCCGCCGAAGGTGGCGACTATGCCGGTCTCAGTCATACCAGCTGCCAGATAGCCAGCCAGGAAGGTGGACTCGTTGATGGCAAAGCCAGAGCCGTACAGATTGGGGGACTCGAGCCAGTTGACATCGACAATACCAAAATTCTGGTCGGGGTTGGCGCCTGCCGCTGCGGCAGTGGCGTCACCCAGCAAGAAACCAACGGACATGATCAGATCGCAGCCTTCCTCAATGAAAGCGTTGATGTTGGCTTCATAGTCTCCCTGCTGCTGGGACTCAAGGTACTTGGCCTCGATTCCGAGATCAGCAACAGCGTCTTCCATGCCTTTCCAGGCGGTGGCGTTGAAGGATTTATCATCAATTCCTCCGACGTCCGTGACCTCGCAGGCCAGGAACGGATCGGGCGGGAATAGATCGTCATAGGTGACGGAGAAGTCCGGGCCAAAGTACTTGGCATTAACTTCATTCAGGAAACCATTCTGAGCCAGTTCTTCGATGGCGCCATCAACCAATGCTACGATTTCGCTTCCCTTGGGGAAGATGAAACCGAGGAAATCACTGGACATGGAGGGACCCACCAATTTCAGTGCATCAGCATTCTCACCGAGATAGCCCTGTCCTGCGACCTCATCGATGATCACGGCATCAATATCACCGGCGATCAAAGCCTGAACAGCAAAGGGGAACTGCTCAAAAGCCTGAATGCGGTCCTCAGGCAGATAGGTGACAGCAGTTTCGTAATTGGTTGTTCCGGTCTGGGTACCCAGTTTCAGATCCGTATCGGCAACGATATCTTCAATGGTCTCAAAGCGATCTTCATCAATTCTGACCAAGAGGCGCTGCTCAATGGCCACATAACCAACCGAGAAGTCCACGATTTCGGCGCGATCATCGGTGATTGTGATGCCATCGCCGGCGGCGTCAAACTGACCATCGGCAACAGCCTGGATCATACCTTCCCAGGCAGCTTCGACATAAACCGGGGTGCAATCGATCAATTCGCAGATTGCATCCCAAACATCATAGTCCCAACCAGTTCCTTCACCGGTATCCGGGTCAATATAGTTGAAAGGCAGATATGCATTTTCAACGGCAATTGTTACTTCCCGGCCACCAAGATCAGTCAGGGGACCTTCTGGTTCATCTACAACTACCACTGCAGGTTCTTCTTTGGGAGTGCAAGCGCCAAGAAGAACCCCGGTAATAAGTAGAAATACCAATAGAACAGATAGTTTCTTCATACTAATTCCTCCTTAGGGTAAATGGATGGGTCTGGTACATATTTTATTATAAACTAATTTTTAGTGCTTTGTATTTTTTCCTCCTTAGGTTGCTCTGGGAATAAAAAATCCCCGGATTAGACCGGGGATGATTTATTCATAAATGACGGGTTTTTGTACGCACAAACCGTCTCCGGTCAGGGGAGATTTTTCATACGCATATGAGGTTTGTGCATCCCGTAAATAGACATAGGATGTATCCTAACATTCCTGGGTTCACATGTCAAGAAAATTTTTCCCGTAAATACTCAACTACTTTTTTATCAATCAAATTTTCATCACCGTTCCAGCGCTCTTCAAGATTTTCTTCTCCAACGAGAGCTTTTAATGCCGAGACAGTATCCTCAGTAATCAAACCGGAGATCTCGCCCTTAAAGTGGCCGGTTTTTTTCATAATTGTCTGCAGTTCCCGGCTAACGCCGGGGAGGGAGATCAGATCCTCTGGATCTACTTGACCAAAATACAGATGATGGCTTTCGGTTAGTTGTTTTAATTTTTGGATCGGATAAGGATGATCATCTACTCGTAAGTCGAGGTATCGATCATTATCACCTCCGTACCCTCCCCCTTCCCTGACTACCAGTAGGCCAGCTGCCTGACGACCTCTTTTATCCCCACCAGCTTCCTGTCCTGCTTCCAGGACGGCTACCAACCAGTCTGCCAGTTCGCCATTTCCCTGTCGAGCTTTTTCAAAGCTCTCGGCCATGGCCTCAACAGTACCGGGGATCAGGATATTTCCCTGGCAAGCATAACCTTCTCCTACTATGTGTCCAGCCCATTCATGGCATTTTTTACCGGTAAAAGAGGCAGCGGTTCCGTCTCTATCAACAACGCCTACCTGGCGCTGTTCCATATTCTCATCGTTCTTGATTAACAGCTGGATAGTGTCTTCAGCCGTATGACCCTCCTCCATCAGATCCAACCCCCGATAACCATACGATACGTTTGCGTAAGATTGGGTGGCAACAGCTCCGGAATTTGACCTGGCCCAGGATACAACAGCTGCAGCCGCTAAAAACTTAGACTGGACAGCAACTCCCCACTCACATTTATTGGGGTCATAGGCAACAATGGAAAAAGTATGAATAAGTTTGTCCACGGCAGTATAGCTCCCCTGATAAATAGGATTAATTCAGAACTTTAAAATAAGCTTTACAGGTGGATCCTTCTTTTTCAATCCCGGGTGTGATCAACTCAAGCATGTCTTTTTGAGCGATCATATTGATTAAGGCTTCCAACAGACTCGGAATTGGGCATAAAGTCCCTTTCACTGCTGCCCCACCTACGCCTTTGGGACATATGCGGCACGTATTCCCCTCTATCAACAATACAACCTTGTTATCACCTGCCTCTTGCAGGTCATATTCGCCAACCATGGTAAGGATTTTATTCACATACATGATCAGGTTCTTAATGATTTCTAGCTTCGTATCACCTGGGACCGCATTCATGTCTGGAAGAATTTCTTTCGCATCAAGATACGAATAGAGATAATCAGCCGCCCTTTTGGAAACGATGTTAATTGATCCCTGGTTAAGCATTCCCAATTCAGCTAACCCGGCAAAGAAAGAAGCAAAAAATGAATGATAAGGATTCAGATCCCTTTCAAACACAATTTTTTTAATATCTGCCATCCTGACCTCCTTGAAGCTTCAAACTGTAATAATTACTAGAGGATTTTACTCAATTCTTCAATGCATTTTTTACACTCATAGAATAACATGCCAAGGCGGACTTCTTTCTCAACCAGAGCTACCAAAATTGCATATTCACCTATGCTTCGAATGAGTATATATCCATTTGTTCCCTCAACAAGGACGCGGGTCATCTCCCCCCGATCCAATTCATCACCACTACGTGAACTTATAGAAAGAATAGCCGCTCCCATCGCTCCAATTCGGTCTTCTTCAACATCTTTTGGGAGTCGGGAAGCGATCACTAATCCGTCAGTACTGACAACAGCAGTAGCCTGGACATGAGGTACGCTCCGCTCGAAATCATTTAAGATCGCATCCAATTGGGCAGAAATTGTTGGAACCATGAGAACACTCCAGGTATGAATAAGACAAAGATAACATTGAAGAGGAACCCCTCTCCCCTACCAATTATAAACCTAACTCCGCTTGTTAATCTTCAAAAATTATTATATTGAATGTTAACCATGCCTCTTAAATAAACTGAGATTGAATTTGGAGTTCAATCTCAGTTTGAGCATTATGCTATGTCTTGTACTATCAGGGATCGTATAGATTCAGGAATCAATGACTTCATCAACTTCATCCAGTTTAAGACTGAGCACCTGGCTGGATGAATCTGAAGACATTATGATACCGTAAATAATATCTGCGACCTGGACAGTATTCCTGTTATGGGTGATTACAATAAACTGGGTCTCTGAACTCAACTCCCGGACAAGTTTTCTGAATCTGGCCACATTGGATTCATCCAACATGGCGTCCACTTCATCCAGAACACAGAAAGGCGTTGGTGAAATTTTCAATAATGAGAAGATCAAAGCTGTTGCGATCAAACTTCGTTCACCACCTGAAAGGAGCGACAAACCTTGAGTTCTTCTTCCCGGCAAACGGACATTGATATCTACACCAGATCCCGTTAAATCATCCGGATCTGAAAGGATCAACTGACCTTTTCCCCCACCGAATAATTGGCTGAAAATATCCTTAAACTCAATAGCAACTGCATCGAAGGTCTTTCTGAATTCGCGTTCCATGAGGACATCCAGCTCAGCAATCACTTCTTTTAGGTCTGCCTCAGCTTTTCTCAGATCTGACAGCTGTTCAGTCAGAAAATCATGGCGTTCATTAACTTCCCGGTATTCATGTTGGGCTTCAGGATTGATAGCGCCCAGCCGTCTTAACTGCGCCCTTTGTTCACGAATAGTCCCACCCAGGTCCTTTGGGATCTCCTTCACAACCGGAAGTTTTTGGACATAACCTTCCAGGGGCAGCGGGGTTGGACCTGAAATATCTTTGTTGTAATCCAGCTCCACCAGGCCAATATCTTCTTTGATCCGTTCCTGGATCGATTCCAGTTTCTCCCTATTTCTAGTGAAATTGATATCAGACTGGGCATAAGAACGCTCAGATTGGTTCAAAATCCGTCTGGCATCGGCTTCTTTATTCTGCAGTTCGCGCTGGTCTTCTTCATCCTTGGCCAACTCAAAGTCTGTTTCATCAATCAACTTGCTCAGTTCACTGATCTCCTTCTGGATTGTTTTCTCTCCGTCCTCCAGAAATTGGGATTCGTCTGCGAGATCCTTAATTTGTTTCTTGTATTCCTGGCTTAATTTCGAATTCGTTTTGAGTCGATTATCAGCGTCCGTCCAGGCTTTTTCTCTTTCATTTACCCGTTGATTTACATCCTGCAGCGCTCTTTCAGCGACCGCCACCTGAGTTTCCCAATGAGCAAGCTGTTCCCGCTCTTCATCCAAAGCAAATCCACGTAAAATACTGCTGGATTGTGAGGCTCGTTCCTGAGACAGGGAAATATCTGTCTGGATCTTTTCCAGATCCCCCTTCAATTGAACGGCATCTTTTTCAGCTTCCGTTATCTCGCTTAACAGCAGTTGATGCTGAGCTGATTCCCATTCGATCTGCCGATCAGCTTCAATCTTGTTATGTGAACTCTGGCGAAATTTTTCATCTATCTCATCGACAGTTTGCCTGGCTTTCGCTAGTTTTTCCTTGAGGCTGCTTTCCTGTTCAGAAAACTCGGAAAGCTTATTATCTACCTGGTTCAGGCTGTCTTCCAATTTCGATGTTTCCTGGCCTGCTGATTTAATTTTTTCCTGCCAGCTTTTTCGCTGCCGGGACCGGCTCAGCACACCCGCTTGACCTTCATTACCAGCCACAATTTCCCCGGTCGTATGGAAAACCTCTCCCTTCAGCGTAACGGCTTTTGTACCGGGCGGCTGATCACGAAGCACCCGATTTAGATCCTTTTTATCTTTTAAAACAAAAACACGGCCCAGCAGCAGTTCGATCGCGGGGCGATATTTGGGCGGAGACTGAACCAAATCTGCCGCAATGCCGATTAATCCCGGGATATTGTTGCTCAATTTAGGACGATCAATAGCTACCAGCCTGTTTAACGGCAGCAAAACACCTTTAGTCGTTTCCTTAAGCAGGAGTTCGAGGGCTTTATCGGATCCTTTATCCTCCTCGAGGATAACTGCGTCCAGAAAATCCCCCAGAGCTGCAGCAATGGGTTTTTCATATTCTTCTGGAACTTCCAAGAAATTACTGATCGTTCCCAGCGCTCCGGGAAGTTTCCCCTTCCGGGATTCAGTTAACAACAATTTGGCGCCTTCCGCATATCCTGCAAGTTTCTGTTCGGATTGTTGAAGCACCAGTAATTCAGCCGTTAACTGGCTGTATTCGGTTTTCTTTTGAGAAAGCTGAGCATACAGATCCTGACGGATCTTTTCCCCTTCTTCTTTTTCAACCAGGATTTGATCCAATTCTGTTTCGATCTCTGTTTTCGCGGCACTGTCCCGGTCAAATTCTCCTTTGATCTTTAAGAACTGCTTATGGATATTCTCAAAGCTGTCCCTGGCTTCCTTGACCTTCTTCTCCGCAGATTGAACACGCTCATTCTTCTTATCAATCTGGTCTGTTCGGTCAACCAACTGGGATCGAAGCCTGATTTGCTGATTTGTGAACTCATTCAGATCATTCTGGGCATCAGTCGCTTCCTTTTCAATTGCGCCCATCTGAGACCGTTTATCATCCAGGGCTTTTTTCGCCTGATCTGCTCTGCGCTGGAATTCAGCCAGGTTTTCCTGATCTGTCGTCAAATCACCCCGGGAATGATCAAGCCGCTCATGGGTGAGGACCGTCTGTTCTTCCAGGCGAACACATTCAGTTTCCAGATCCTGGATCCTTTTTTCGAGCGAGCGGATCCTCTCCTCTATAACTGCCCGTTCCCGGCTGATATTCTCTTTTTGACTGTGATGTTCTGAGAGTTCTCTATGCCAGGTATTCAAACGAGAACGCTGGCTCTGCACACGAGCCTGATTATCAGATAGGTCCCGGTCAAAATCTGCCTGGTTCTTGCGGGCTTGTTCTAATTCCAACTTGTACTTGGTTTCCTGTTTTTTTGCCTGGTTCAGATCACTTTGAACTCTGGCCCAATGATAGCCGTACCATTCCTGCAGTAATACTCTCAGATCAGCTTTTACCTGGTCATACTGTTCCGCACGAACTGCCTGGCGCTGCAAACTTTTTAATCGAGGTTTTAGTTCCGAGAGAATATCCTCAACACGATCAAGATTGCGGTGGGTCTTCTCCAGCCGCCTTTCAGCATCAGCCTTTCTTGATCGATATAATCCAATACCAGCAGCCTCTTCAAAAAGCATGCGCCGTTCTTCGGCTTTCAGGGAAAGGGCTGCATCCACCAAGCCCTGGCCAATAATGGTATAGGTCCTATCTGCCAGGCCTGATTTCCCCAGGAGCTCATACACATCTCTCAACAGCACTTGTTGACCATTCAGGAGATATTCGTTCTTGCCATCGCGGAACGCACGACGAGTAATTGAAACTTCAGAAAAATCTATCGGAAGCCAACCATCGCTGTTATCAAATGTGATCGTAGCTGCTGCCATACCTGCTCTGGGCCGCTGTTCTGAACCAGAGAAGATCATATCCATTGTTTTTTTCCCCCGCAGAAGTTTATAGGATTGTTCGCCAAGCACCCAGCGCACCGCGTCTGCAATATTGGATTTTCCAGATCCATTTGGACCAACGATAACTGTGATTTCATCCGCAAACTCAAAATTTGTTTTGGTTGCGAATGTCTTAAATCCATTCAGTTCGATCGATTTTAATCTCATGAATTCTCAGTTACCTTTTTTCTTATGATTGTTCAAATTTGACAATTTGTCCAATGCTTCCTGGGCTGCCAATTTTGATGCTTCACGTTTACTGTTGCCTGTCCCAATACCAGACACTAATCCATTTACACTGACATTAACCTCAAAGACCTTTTCATGATCTGGACCGGATTCTTTGGTGGTCTGATACACTGGAGGCTCCTGGGACCTAGCCTGGGTCCATTCCTGCAGCAGGCTCTTGGGATCACGGGGCTGGCCATCTACCAGAATTTCTTCTATTGCCTCCTGGATAAAGGGCTCAAAGAAATCTTCTACGTCTTTTACTCCCCGGTCAAGATAAATGCCTCCAACCAACGCTTCAAACCCAGCGCAAAGTAAAGCCCGCCGGGATCTGCCTCCGGAGACGATCTCGCCCTGTCCCAGACGTATTGCTTTGCCCAGGTCAAGTTTGCTGGCAAAATCAGCCAGCTGTTCAGTCCTGACCAGAGCTGTCCTCACCAGGGTCAAATCCCCTTCTGTCATTTCCGGATAACGGTTATAAAGCCAGGCGCCCACAATAAAATCCAATACGGCATCACCCAGGAATTCCAGGCGTTCATTATCTTCCAATGCGTCTGGATTTTCATTGATATAGGAACGATGGGTTAATACACGCGTTAACAACGCCATGTTCTTAAAACCCAGTCCAGCTCTTTGATTAAATTCCAGGGGGGTTTCGATAAGTTCCTGACCCTTCACCTGACCCATGATATGCTCCTCGGAACTCAGGGTCAGCCAAACTCCTCAGAGCATTGTTAAGAATTTCGCTGTCCATCAGTTCCATTTCTTTTTTAGTAGTGGTAAGGATTTATTATACCCAATGGCGCAGGATAGGCAACGGTTCAACCATTTTTCAACCCATGCCCGGTGATGATGCAAACTATTGGTTCGGGTATCGATTCGTGGATTTGCTCCAATCCGCTCCATACCAATGCTGATGTCATTTCTACATAGAAACCAAGGCCTGCCAGCTGGGTCTGTGCTTTTAGAATAACGGATTCGTCTGCCTTTAAGATTGAACCACCGCTGCTGCGGATTGCTGCCAGGACCTCTTTGCCATGATAGGGATCCGATATACATACCCCCTCAGCCACTGTTTTGCCTTCTGCCACCGGACCTATATCCGGACTGTCAGTTTGAAAAGCTTCATACAAAGGAGCACAAGCCGCCGCCTGGACGCCAATCAAGGTGGGAATTTGGGAGATCAATCCCGCTTCCAGTAAACCCTCGAATCCGAGTGCGATTCCGAGCAGTAAACTTCCATGGCCCACTGGCAAGATCACAGTACCCGGAGCACCGCCGATATCTTCAAATAACTCATAGGCGATGCTCGCAATACCTGCGGTTCCCTGTGGTAAATAGGCATGGGATGCATATACTGCCCCTGATCCAACTTCTTTCAGGACTGCATCTGCAGCATTGGATCTTTTACCGGGAATTGGGATAACTTCTGAACCGTAGCTTTCGATCTGCCGTCTTTTGGGACCTGATGCGGAAGCTGGAACATATACTTTTCCTCGAATACCAGCCCGTGCGGCATAAGCCGCAAAAGAAGCTCCTGCATTTCCCGATGAATCTTCAACTGCCTCCCATATGCCGGCTGCCTTTAACCAGCTCATCAAGACAGCTGTGCCCCGGTCTTTGAATGAGCCTGTTGGGTTTTGGCTCTCCATTTTGAAACCGATCTTCTTATCATGAACCTTACTCCAGACAAGAGGAGTATTTCCCTCTCCCAAACTGATCACCGGCGCTGTTTTGGGAAGGGAAAAGCTCATTCTATACCGCCAGATGCCTGGAAGATTTGGCTCGATCTTCTCTGGGAGATATTCCAGTCCCGGGGAGAAACCGAAAAGTCCGCCGCAATCTGGGCAGCGGTGGGGAAATGGATCAATAGGAAAAGGTTTATGACAAACACGGCACTGGATCATAGGTATTCCTACTTAGTCATGAATTGCCTATACGCAAATTCCTGGTGTTTAACCGCCACTGACCTGAGGGAAAAATGCTACCTCTGCCCGATCGGGTAAGATCGTTTCGTCTCCTGAGAAAACCTGGTTCACGGAAGTGAGCATGTTACGCACAGTGGGAGCTGCATCAGGATATAAATTTTCCAGAACTTGTTTCAGATCATTAACGGAAGAGTCAGCAGGAAGGTTAAGTTCCAGTTGTTTTTTACCAATCCGAGCCCTTATTGTGGAAAATAATAAGATCTTTACAGTAATCATCCGCCATTACCTACTTACATACATCCCACTTTCAGGGATTCAAGGATAACTTTCTGGTGAAATTATACCGTACTCAACTACACCATAAGCACTGACCGGCCCCGTTCTGGAAAAAACCCCCGTGTTATAATGCATACGATGGAAAATAACCTTGAGAAATGGAAAGTTGGGCTTTCCAAGACCCGAAAATCGACCTTCGGAAAAATAGCAACTTTTTTTGGTGCCAGTGAGATCACACCTGATACCTGGGATGAACTGGAAGATCTTTTTATCCAATCAGATCTCGGTGCACAAACCAGTTTGGAGATCATTGATCAGTTAAAAACCCGCAGCGAGAATGAAGGTGTCATCCATTCTAACGAACTGAACGGGTTGATAATAGACGAGCTTACCTCCCGGTTGATCGCGCCACCGAAGTTCCAGATCAAGGAAAAACCACAGGTCATCTTGATCGCAGGAGTGAATGGATCAGGAAAAACAACAACGATCGCGAAATTGGGTAAATATTATCAAGATCAGGGATACGAAATTCAGTTTATCGCCGCTGATACTTACAGGGCTGCAGCTGTGGAACAACTGCAGATCTGGGGCGAAAGGCTGAATATACCTGTCACCGCAGGTCAGAAAAATGGGGATCCCGGGGCAGTTGTTTATGATGGCATTCAATCTGCCATATCCAGGGAAAAGGATCTGGTATTGATCGATACTGCTGGCAGACTGCACACAAGCTCTAACCTGATGGAAGAACTGAAAAAGGTACACCGAGTAGCCGGAAAGGCACTGCCAACAGCACCCCATCACAGCTGGTTGGTAATGGACGCCACAACCGGCCAGAATGCCCTGTACCAAGCTGAATCCTTCCACGAGACAATTCACCTTGATGGCATCATCCTTGTCAAGTTGGATTCGTCAGCCAAAGGTGGAATGGCATTTGCAATCCAGAACAAATTGGGATTACCCATTCTTTTCGCAGGGTTGGGTGAAGACCTGGAAGACCTGGTTCCGTTTGACCCTGGATCATTTGTAGAAAGTATCGTAAATTAGGAATAGGAAAAATATGCAGCAAAAATTGAAACGCTATCAAAAGGAATTTGATTTTTCTTACTGCCTGGGTGTGTACCCTACGCTGGAATTGATCAATACCCGACCTGAATCTATTCAGGCGGTCTTGCTGCATTCCAAAGGATCATTTAACCAGGGAATTGAAAAGATCCGTCTCCTGGCCGGTAACCTGAAAATCGAGATCATAGAAAACGACCGCCTGGTCGAAAAACTGGCCCTGAGGGGCAATACATATGCAATCGGTGTATTTAAAAAGTTTCGCTCGGAGTTAGATCCCAACCAGAACCACCTGGTGCTGGTCAATCCATCCAGTATGGGAAATCTGGGTACGATAATGCGCTCAATGATTGGTTTTGGCCTCAAAAATCTGGCCCTGATCGAACCAACCGCAGACCCCTTTGACCCCAAGGTGATCAGAGCTTCGATGGGAGCAGTTTTCCATTTACGATTCCAGAAATTTCGATCGTTCACGGATTATTGGGGTGTCCAGACCAAACATGCCATTTACCCATTTATGACCGATGGCGAAATTGCCCTTCCGAAAGTCAGTTTCAGCACACCTGCTGCTCTGGTATTCGGTGGAGAAGCACCTGGGCTTGGAGAGGAGTATCATCAATTCGGAACAAGTATCAAGATCCCACAGGCAGATGCTGTGGATTCGCTGAATCTAGCGCAATCAGTTGGAATAGCCCTCTACCAATTCTGGGTGGAACAAAACCTTTAAACAGCTTTAGACATCCCGAGCCGGAGATCAGAAAACGGAGTACAGTCATGGAATCCTTAACCAGCATCCTTTTAGAAAGCCAGAAGAAGATCCAAAATTTACTGGAGCGTCTTTGACGTAGCTGGGAAACAAACCCTTCTGGACAACCTGAGAAAGGAATCCCAGGCAACCGACCTGTGGGATAACCAGAATCGGGCCAAAAAGGTGATGAAAACCCTGGCAAACCTGGAAGGGGAATTAAAAAGCTGGGCAATCCTTGAAGAACGACTTGGGGATGCCATGGAATTAGCAGAAATGGGGGATGAAAGCCTTGAGAATGATCTCCAAAAAGAAGTCATAGCGCTCCAGGAAGAAATAGAAAAGAGAGAATTTGATGCCATGCTCTCAAGAGAATATGATCGGGGAGATGCCCTGCTCGCAATCCATGCCGGTGCAGGGGGTAACGATGCCCAGGATTGGGCGGAAATGCTGCAGCGTATGTACCTCCGCTGGGGAGAAAAAAGAGGTTTTAAGACAGAGACCCTGGATCTGACCCCTGGTGAAGAAGCCGGAATAAAAAGCACGACTATTTCAGTGAGCGGTTTATATGCCTATGGCTACCTGCGTTCAGAGAAGGGTGTTCACCGCCTGGTGAGGATCTCTCCTTTCGACTCCTCCAATCGCAGGCATACATCCTTTGTGCTGGTGGAAATATTACCGCAGGTTGATGATGATAATGATATAAATCTCAATCCCACTGACCTGAGGATCGATACTTTCCGTTCAGGGGGAGCCGGCGGACAAAGTGTCCAGAAAAACGATACCGCGGTCCGTATCACTCACCTGCCAACCGGAATTGTAGCCAGCTGTCAGAATGAACGCTCTCAGACCCAAAACCGGGAGATGGCATTAAAAGTGCTGAAAGGCCGGCTGGTTGCGTTAAAACAACAAGAGAGAAAAGGAAAAATCGAAGAACTCCGGGGGGAATACCAGAAAGCAGAATGGGGCAGCCAGATCCGTTCTTATGTACTGCATCCCTATCAAATGGTTAAAGACCACCGCACTGATTTTGAAGTGGGCAATGCCGAAGCTGTCCTTAACGGAGATCTGGACCCCTTTATTGAAAATTATCTACGAATGACGCTGGGTGAGAAAGATTCATAACTACCCCAGCTGGTGAAGTGTTTTAGATAACAGCGCAGGATCAATAATCCTTTAATTTGAGATTCCAACCTACACGTCAGAAGGAGGACCCCAATGGCGAAAAAAATCGGGAAGGTCCTTATTGGCACAATCATTGTTCTGGTTTTCCTGGCAGGTATCACAGCCCTTATCGCTCCTTCCTTAATCCGCAGAACAGCGAAGAAATCTTTTCCCGTAGTTGATGGAGAGATCCAGATCTCCGGGCTGGACGGCCCGGTCCGGATCTACCGGGATGGCTA
>JAGHAU010000081.1 GCA_021161345.1 Anaerolineales bacterium
GGGTACTTGCACTACTCGCTGCATTTTATTCGCACCAACCAGCAATCCCCCAAAAAGGATCGAGGCTGGAATTGTTCCAATGGGATTCAGCCCCCCAAAAAGGGCAGCCACAATGCCATTGAATCCCGCGCTTCCCGTAAACCCGGAAGCTGATCCGTCAGTAATCATGCGGTAATTCACACCATATACCTGCATCACACCTGCCAGGCCAGCAAAAGCACCGCTCAAGATCAGGGCCAATACAATATAATTCCTGACCTTCACTCCAGCATATCGGGAGGCATCTGGATTCTGGCCTACTGCCCTGATCCTGTATCCCCAGGTTGTACGCCAAAGCAAAAGGTAAACTAGAATAGCTAAAACTACGGCGATCAGAGCGCCAAGATGCAGCCTGGTGGGCACCCAGCGCGGCAGTCGGAATGTATCCAGCAAGCGAGCCGTCTGGGGAATCTTTGATGCTAGCGCAGCCTGAGAAGGATCGATCATTGGCCCCCTTAATAAGAAATTCATTAGTTGAACTGCGATCGCGTTCATCATCACAGTACTGAGAATCTCATTGACATTAAAATACGCTTTTAATACACCAGGAATCCCGCCCCAGATCGCTCCACCGATAAATCCTGTTATCAAAGCAATGGGAATAATAGCCCAACCCGGCCAATCAACCAACGTTATTCCAACCAGGGTGCCCATGATCGCTCCCACGATCATTTGGCCTTCGCCGCCGATATTGATAACATTGCCGCGAAAAGATATGCAAATCCCAAGGCCAACCAGCAGCAGAGGTGTTGCCTTAACCAATGTCTCTGCCAGGGCATTCTGGCTTCCGAAAGCTCCATCCCACATCGCTTTATAAGCTTCAATCGGATTCACCTTTAGAAGGAGAAGCATGACTGCCCCAACCAGCAGTGCTGCTATAGTGGCAAATACGGGCAACAACGCGTCAATGAGCTTCGGTCCCCATTTCTCTTGATTAGAATTGCTCATAAGCTTAAGCCTTTTCTAGAAAAACAACATCGATCAATCAATAAAACCCAGAACACGTTCTGGTGTAATTGGCAGCTTCTTAACCCTGACACCAACAGCGTTCTTCACTGCATTGGCGACAGCGGGTGCAGTTGGAACAAGAGGTATCTCACCAATACCTTTAGCGCCGTAAGGGCCACTGGCTTCCGGAATCTCCAGGATGATACTTTCGTAGTGGGTTGGCAAATCCTTTGACGTAGGAAGTAAATATTCAGTAAAACTATCAACCCACTGGTCATCCTTCCTCAGCATGGTTTCATACAAGGCATAACCCAAACCAGTAGCTACACCACCTTCAATCTGGCCTTCCACACCGGATTGGCTGATAACCTTTCCCACATCATGAATAGCTGCAAAGTGTGTTACCTCCACAGTTCCCAGATCCGGATCAACCTCTACCCTGGCAACCTGAGCGCCAAAACAATATAAAACATGGGGCATGCCGATCGGTAAACCCTGGGGGGTTGTTTCCTCTGGATAAGGGAAGCTGAATGTGCTTTCACTGGTCAGAGTGATAGATTTCTCTGCCAGGCGGCCAAGGAACTCAACCACTGGGAGTTTTTTCCCATCCTCTTTTATGATCTGTCCTTCTTTATAAACTAACATTTTTGCGGGTACTTCCAGGATTTCGCCAGCATGTGCAAGCAGATCCTGGATCAATTTTTCAGAGGCATCGATCAGAGCATTGCCGGCCATATAGGTCATCCGGGAGGCACAGGTAACGTTGCCGTTGGGTCTATCCAGTGTGTCCAGGGGTAATGATTCCACCTGGCTGTAAGGCAAACCCAGCGCTTCCGCTGTGATCTGTTCCACGGCCATAGCCAAACCCTGTCCCAGATCCGGGGCTCCGAGATGAATGAGAACTTTTCCATCTGGCGCCCATTCCAGTCTGTGGGTGGAATCATCTGGAACATTTGCTCCTAAACCCATCGACTGGGCTGCCAGGGCCATACCAACACCAGCTTTTTTACCAGGAGATACCTCAACCGCCCGGAAACGATCCATAATTTCTTGGGCTTTATCGAGGCAGATTGGCAGCGCATTGGCTGTTTCGTTCAGGGTCACACCCGTGAACATTTTTTCTCCAACCTTAAGGATATTGGCTCGACGGATCTGAACTGGATCCATACCAATCTCTTCCGCCATACTATCCACCATACTCTCCACCGCAAAATGGGATTGCGGGCTGCCAAAACCTCGCATTGCTCCCGAAAGGGGAGAGTTAGTATACACAACAAAACTTTCTACCTGGACATTGGGGATCCGATAGGCACCGGCCAGTGTTTCCGTCAAGATCGCGGCCACGGCAGGGCCGTAGGACGCATAAGCTCCAGTATCCATATGAACTTCTGCTTTCAACGCTGTAAATGTACCATCTGACATCGCACCCAATTTGTAATGGATCTGAGCAGGGTGCCTTTTCGGATGGGCTATGAAGGATTCCCGGCGGGTATTTACCAGCCGAACAGCGCCCTTAATTGCCCAGGCTCCCAGGGCTGCCAGGATCGATAAACTGGAATCTTCTTTTCCGCCAAATGCTCCCCCGATCACTCCACTTTTGACACGGACATTTTCAACCGGAAGATCCAGAGCTGCCGCA
This sequence comes from Anaerolineales bacterium, assembly GCA_021161345.1. Taxonomy (GTDB): domain Bacteria; phylum Chloroflexota; class Anaerolineae; order Anaerolineales; family UBA11858; genus B10-G9. The sequence continues at coordinate 2,627 of JAGHAU010000081.1, forward strand.
ATAAATCTCTGGTCAGTAAATGGATGCTGCGAGCTGACCCACACCGTGATGGTTTGGTCCTCTCCCCAGACTGCCAGGGAAGTTTCCGGCTCCATATAACCGGGGTGGATCCGGGGCAGTGTATAAGTATCATCAAGGATGTGATCTGCGTCCTGAAACCCTTTTTCAATATCACCATCTTTAATATTAAGAGCCGTGATGACATTGCCATCTTGATGTAGTTGGGGCGCATCTTCCCGGGCGGCCTGAACGGGATCGAATACAGCTCCCAAAGGCTCATATGAAACCTGGATCTGGTTTGCAGCTTCCTGAGCGGCTCGTTTGGTTTCTGCAATGATCAGTACAACCGGCTCTCCCAGGTGACGAACAACATCCCTGGCAAGCGAGGGTTGGTCAGGAATCAGCGGGCCGAATACCTTGTCTCCCGGAATATCATCAGACATTAACACCGCCAGCACTCCCGGGATCTCCAGCGATTGTTTTTTATCGATATCCAGGATTCTGGCATAATGATGGGGCGATCTCACGATCATTCCAACCCGTAAATTCTCGATCGGGATATCAGCCGTATAGAGGGCTTTACCAGTTGTTTTATCCCAGGCATCTTTCCGGTGCAGGGATTTCCCGACAGTAAGAAATCGATCAGTCATCCAGCCCCCCTTGCTCTGCCAGATGGATGGCATCGATCATCTTGTTATATCCAGTGCAGCGGCACAGGTTTCCGGATAGTCCTTCTCGAATTTCATGATCCGTAGGATGTGGATTATTATCCAGCAGGGTTTTTGCCGTCAGGATAGCGCCTGGAGTGCAGAATCCACACTGGACCGCACCAGCTTCAACAAACGATTTTTGAAGCCGATGAAACTCACCCTTTTCCATTAAACCTTCGATCGTTGTAATTTGAGTTCCTTCTATCTGCCCGATAAATATCATACAGGAATTGACAGGATTTCCATTCATGATAACTGTGCAGGCGCCGCATTCCCCTTCCCCACCGCAAGCATCCTTGGCGCCTGTTAATCCCAGGTCTTCACGGAGTACATCCAGCAGGGTCCGGTTTGGCAGACTTGTGACAGAGGTCTTTTTACCGTTCAGGAGGAAAGAGACAGTGATCGTTTTCAACGTCCCCTCTCCTTTGCCTGTTCCACTGCGCTTTCCAGAGCCCGGTGGATGATCACTTCTGCTGCATGGTTACGATATTCCGCAGAAGACCTGATATCAGTGATCGGGCTGATCTCTTCCTGGCAGGCTTTATGGATTTCTTTCATCAATGCCGGTTCTGGTTCTTTTCCAAGCAGGGCCTGTTCGATCTTTCGGCAGCGTATCACTGTGGGAGCAACCGAACCGAGGGCTATGCGGATATCGCTGATTTTGCCTTTATCATTCAGCTCAACAGCTACAGCTGTATTGGCCACAGAGATGGCCATCCCGGATCGCTTTCCTATTTTGATGAATGCAGCCCCCCATGATCCGATCATCGGTTTGAAGGAGATGCTATGAATGAACTCCCCTTCAAGTAAATCCGTCTGTCCCGGTCCAAGTAAAAATTCCTCCAATGGGATTCTGCGCTCCCCTTCCAAACTTTGCAGCAAGAGGGTTGCGTCAAAGATCAATAATGCCGGCAGCGTATCCGCAGCCGGTGAGGCGTTGGCAATATTCCCGCCCAGAGTTCCTCTGCAGCGGGTTTGCTGGCAGCCAATACTTTCAGCAGCCGTGACCAGGGCCGGGTTGATATTTTGCAGCAATGGTGAATCAGCTGCTTCCTGATGGGTCGTTAATGCCCCCAGAACAATTTCGCTGCCCTGGTCTTCAATAAAACGCATTGCCTTTACACCGCTGGTATCCACAAGGGCCGGCACGGAAAACTTGCCCTGGCGCATTCGTGGAACAATATCTGTCCCCCCGGCCAGGATCCTGGCGCCAGGTATGCTGAGACATTCCTTCAATTCGGTGATCGTTATCGGGCGGTGATAATTAAACTCTTGCATTAAAACTCACTCCACGAATGAACTGATCAGCTGGTGGGAAAAAACATCTATCAGTCCCATATCCGTTAATCCCAGATCAGGCACAGTTGGCAATCCGATAAATGATATAGTCATAAAAGGAGCTGGTAAACTGCCGCCCAAGTCATGGTACGCCTGATTGATATCCTCAAGCCCGGCAATCACATCTGCAACTGGCTCTTCCGTCAATAATCCCGCTATAGGTAGGGCTAATTTACCAAGTACTTTTCCGTCAGAAACGAGGACAAATCCACCCTGCATTTCTTCGATGGTTTTAGCGCACAGAGCCATGTCATCATCATTGGTGCCGGCCACGATGATATTATGATGATCATGGGCAATCGATGAAGCCAGGGCCCCATTCTTCAAGCCAAACCCTTTTACAAAACTAACTCCGATATTGCCGTTTTTACCATGGCGTTCCACCACAGCTAGTTTTAGAATATCCCGTTCAGGATCAGGAGCCACAGCACCATCGATAACTCTCAACTTGTCATAGGTTCTGGTATTGATGATCTGATCGGGGAATAGATCAATGACCCAGACCTCAGCTTGATCGCCCGCTGCTTCCAGGCGGAAATCAGATCCGTTGTTTCCGCTCTTCAAAGTGACTGTTTTATAAAGCCAGTCTGGATATTCAGGTTTGGGAAGGGTACCGATATACTTACCATCCTCAACTACAATTTTCCCCTTAAAGAAAACCTGGTTGGGAGAGATATGCTGGAGATCATCCACCAGCAGAATATCCGCCCATCTGCCAGGCGAAAGGGATCCTACCAGGTGTTCAATGCGGAAGTGTTGGGCGGCATTGATAGTTGCCATCTGGATGGCTTGCATGGGCGTTAATCCAAGCTCAATTGATCGGTTGACCATAAAATCAATATGGCCTTCTTCGAGAATCTCATCAGGATGTTTATCGTCAGTGCAAAACATCAGGTGATGGGAATAAGTCCCATTCTCGACAACTCCTTTCAGAATGGGATCAAGATTTCTCTCAGTACTCCCTTCACGGACCAATACTGCCATACCTAATTGCAAACGAGAGACCGCTTCCTCATAGTCAACACATTCATGATCGTCAGCCAGACCGCCGCAGGCATAGGCCACCAGTTCTTTTCCCACCCGACCTACAGCATGACCGTTGCATATCTTCCCCAAACGCAGGGCTGCTTCTACCTTTAAGAGGTATTCGTCCCGCATTTCAAGTACTTTGGATGGGTCCAGTTCACCCAGACTGACAGCCTGGGGCCAGGTCAGGATCTCGCTGACATCAGCAAGATCCAGCTCACCCCCGGTTGTTTCCAATCCCGGCGCCGTCGGAACCCGAGAAGATACTTCCAAGAAGATATGGTAATCCAGTTTTTCTATGGAATGGAATAAGGCTTTGAATCCTGGCAGTCCAGCAACATTGGCAATTTCCATGGGATCAGAAAGCATCACAGTCGTTCCCCGGGGAAGCAGAAGCTGTGAAAGAAATTCTGGGACAACCAGGGTGGAATCCAGATGAACATGAGTATCGATAAATCCTGGCAGCGCAAACCTGCCCTGACCATCAACCACAACATTTGCATCATAGTCTGCGGCATAAGGAGTGACGATCCGTCCACCCTTGATCCCAATTGACCCTGGTTCTATAGTGCCTGAAAAGACATTTACCACCTGGACTCCGTCAATCCTCAAGTCCAGCGGCGCCTGTCCAAGGGCTGCCCTGATTAAGTCCTTTCGTTCGGATAAACTGATCATGGATTACAACCCGCGCTGTCCGCGAATATAGGGTAACCCCAGCGCTGCTGGTGTTCCGATTCGTTTACGGTTCGCTTGGCTACTGCCTATTACCAGGAAAACAACAGTGAAAATATATGGGATCATTTTCAGGAAGAAGCCATAATGAATATTGTAGTGAAAAGGATTGGATAAGCCAAAGATCAATGCTGGACCCTGAAGGTCAAGCACAAGCCTTCTCAGGGCACCAAATGTAAATCCACCAAAAGCAGCCCGGTAAGGATTCCACTGGGCAAAAATCACCAAGCCAATTGCAATCCATCCCTGACCTGCTGTTGTTAAGCCGCCGAACCAACCCGGAGAGATCGAAAGGCTGATTGTAGCGCCAGCTAATCCTGCCAGCAATCCACCTACAAATACATATAAATATCGAGTGAAATACACTCGAATACCTAGTGTATCAGCAGCGGCAGGGTATTCACCTACGGCGCGAAGATGCAATCCAGGCCGAGTACGATTGATGAAATACCACGTCAGGGGAATAAATAGATAACCAATATAAACCATAATGCTGTGGTTATAAAAGAATATTCCTCCCAGCCAGGGAATTTGAGATAAACCCGGAATGGAAAATTTGGGGAGCTGAGGAACGACATCCCGCAAGCTTGTGAGCCCTTCCCCTAAAACTAGACTAATGCCAGTGGCAAGGAAATTCAGAGCCAGACCACTGATAACCTGGTCAGCCTGCAATGTGATCGTAATAAATGCATGGATCTGGCTTACCAGTCCAGCTGCCAGCATGGCAACCAACAGACCCATCCAGGCACTATTTGTCGCTGCTGCAGCTCTATAGGCAGCCATGGCACCAATCAACATCATACCTTCTACGCCGAGATTCAGTATGCCTGATCTTTCAGAGAATATTTCACCAACCGTTGCATACAACAAAACGGTTCCTGTCGCTATACCGGATGCCAAGATAAGAATCAAATCCATATTAGTCCTCCACCTTCCGGGTGATTCTGACCCGGTTGCGATAGAAGAAATCACTCGCAATCAAAAACACCATGATCAATCCCTGAATTAATGTTGGTATACCAGATGGTTGTACTTCCCGACCTGCCAGGATCAAAGCTCCAAACAGGATCGATGCCAAAATTACAGCCAGCGGATTGAGTTTTGCCAACCAGGCAATGATAATTCCTGTATAACCATATCCTGGAGAGATCGCACCTTGCAAGCGGTGAACAACGCCCATGATCTCAGAAGCTCCAGCTAATCCTGCCAGGGCCCCGGAAACAATCATTACCAACACAATATTCTTTTTGATAGATATACCAGCGTATTCCGCTGCTCGGGGATTATCTCCGATTAACCTGATCTCATATCCCCACCTGCTCTTGCTTAACACCCACCACAGAATTAGCGCCGCAACAACAGCAAAAACAATCCCAAAGTGGGTCGTCAATCCTCCAAAGAAGGGCCAGCGTTTGGCCAGGTCAGATAGACGCGGAAGCCAGGCGTTCCGTTGGAACATACGGGACATCTGGAAGCCACTCTCAGACCAGACTCCATATATAAAATAATTATTCCACTCAATGGCAATATAGTTCATCATCAGAGTGGAGATGATCTCATTGACGTTATAGCGTGCTTTCAGGAATCCCGGCACAAATCCCCACAAAGCGCCAAAGAACATACCAAATCCGGCGGAAACGAGAATAAATTGCCACTTGGGTGCTTCCATAGGCAGCACCGGCAGCAGAACAACCATGCTTGCGCCAAAGGCACCCAGGAAGAATTGCCCTTCAGCGCCAATATTCCATAATTTCATTCGGAATGCTATCGAACATGCCAGTCCCACTAACATCAGGGGAATAGCCTTGACCATCGTATCCGAAAGAACACCCCAGCTGCCCAGGGAGTATTTGGCGATATGGGTATACGCCGCCCAGGGATCACCACCTGCGATCCAGATCACCAGTGCGCCAATCAACAAGGCAATAACCACAGCGGCAAGTGATAATACTGGAGATAACCAACGAGGGGGGTTATCTACCCGATTCTCGATCTTGATTTTGAACGGGAACTTCCATTTCGGAGCAGATTCTTTTACGCTGATATCGGCCATATTAATTCACTCCTTCTTTTCCAATCTGCTCAAGGGGAGTGCCAGTCATCATTTGCCCAATCTTATCAATATCGCCATCATCTATCTCACCCATGATTTCCCCTTCATAGATAACGTAGATCCTGTCGCTCAGGCTTAATAACTCCTCCAACTCTTCTGAAATCAGCAATACCGCAGCTCCCGATTCTCTCTGAGAGAGCAGCAGCTTTTGTACACCTTCAATTGCACCAACATCCAAACCTCGAGTGGGCTGCACTGCAACCATAAATTTTGGCTCACTGGAAATCTCCCGAGCAAGGATTACCTTCTGCAAATTACCACCAGAAAGCAAGCGGACTGATGTATCAATTGTTGGGACTATGATGTCATAAGCCTCTTTCAACCCCGTCGCGTACTTGCCGGCTTCTTTTTTATTCACCCGCCACCCATTAGCAATAGGTTTTTGATCATAATTCTTCATGATCACATTTTCAGTCACGCTCAAATTGGGAGCAGTCCCAACTTTGGCCCGGTCCGCCGGGATCAAAGAAATACCATGGCGAATGCCCAATTTGACTGGTTTATTAGTTACGTCTTGATCATTTACTGTGACAGATCCTTCTATGGCTTCGCGGAGACCGACCAGCGCTTCAGCTAATTCATTCTGACCATTTCCTGCCACACCTGCCAAACCAACGATCTCGCCCTCGCGGACGTTAATGCTAACGCCGTTCAATGATTTAATACCTTTATCATTTAATGCTTCAAGGCCTTTGACATCAAGGACAACATCTCCAACCTGGACTTCTTTCTTTTCGACCCGGAAAACCACTTCGCGGCCAACCATCAGGTGAGCCAGATCAGCCCGGGAAACATCTTTGGTATACAACCCGCTTGAAGTGACCTTGCCCTTTTGAAGAACAGTGACCCGATCAGAGATTTCCATAACTTCATGAAGTTTATGACTGATGAAAACAATAGATTTACCTTGATCTGTCATCGAGCGCAAAGTGTTGAATAACTCATCAATTTCACTGGGAGCCAATACAGCGGTTGGTTCATCCATGATCAATACATCAGCCCCGCGGTACAACATCTTGAGAATTTCCACACGCTGCTGTTCACCAACAGACAGCTGCCAAACCTTAGCATCAGGGTCAACATGCAAGCCATATTTGTCGGCCATTTCTGCAACCCGATGGTTATATTCTGTTAATCGCATCCTGAAACGCGGCTCATCCAACCCGAGGAGAATGTTCTCTGTAACCGATTGAGAGGGTACCAGCATAAAGTGCTGGTGAACCATACCAATTCCAGCTTCGATGGCTTCCCTGGGTGAGCCGAAATTTGCCGGTTTGCCATGAACTGTTATTGAACCAGATTCAGCCTTATACAAACCAGCCAGCACATTCATCAGGGTGCTTTTACCAGCTCCGTTTTCACCCAAAAGGGCATGCACTTCTCCCTTTCGCAGCTCAAAATCAACCTGATCATTAGCGACCACGCCCGGGAACTTCTTGGTAATGGACTGCATCTGAACAACAAGTTCATCCGTGCTTTTCTCAATATCCATAATCCACCATCTATCTATGCGATGAGTAAGTTTATAAAAAAAAGATAATAGCAATAAAAGTTTGGGTGACCAGAAATATCTGGTCACCCAACACATTAGTGTCTAGAGGTCAGGCAGGTCAGCTGCGATATTCTGGTTCCACCAGTACATACCGTAGGTGGCCTCAAAGCCAGGAGCGCCGGGCGCAAACTGGTCAATGTCTGCCTGGGTCATGAATTCGCCATCAGGAACAATCACGTTGCCGTCGATATCGATAATCGGGCCGGCGAAGACGTCAAAGCGGTCAAATTCACCCGCCTGGACCAATGCCATAACGTCCTGGATTTTCTGAAGATCTTCTGCGGGCAGACTTGCCACGCCGGGCTGCAATTCCTGGCCTTCCATCAAACCGTAGAGGCCAACGCCGCCACCGGAAGCACCAAAGTAATCTGCCATGTAAGGATAGGTTCCAGCCTGTACTTCTTCGATAACGCGAATAAACTCAGGTCCCCAGACCCAATAAGGAGCGGTCAGGCACTCGTCGATGGTGCAGGAGCCAATCCAGTCGTAGGTGATGCCGTAGACGCCATCGCGGTCAGCCGCTGCTAAAGCGGAAGCCGGAGTATCTGCACCGGTCATAACAACATGGGAGCCAGCATCAAAGAGAGAATCAGCGCCTTCTCGTTCTACAATGGGATCGTGCCAGGTGAAGATCCAGCGGATGTCCACATCACAATCGGGACAGGTTTCTGCCACGCCCAGAGCATAGGCGTTGAACAGGCGGAGTTCTTCGGGGATGGGGAAGGTGGCCATACCGCCAACGCGGGTGGCGCCATCTGCCTTGGCCCGGGAGCCTGCGATCATACCAGCCATATACTTCATGACTTCCATTTCGCCAAACAGGTTGCCGAAGTTGACACCATCGAACTTGTAGCCAGAAATGTGAACAAAACCGATGTCGGGGAATTCTTCAGCTACAACTTGCATAGGGTCCATATAACCAAAGGATCCACCAAAGATCAGGTCAAAACCCTTGCGGGCCAGAGCGCGGAAAACCTGCTCGGAGTCAGCGCCTTCTGCGACCAGCTCAACATAGGCAGTATGAACGCCATCCATATTATCCTGGACGTAGTTGATACCTTCCCACTGAGCCTGTGACCAACCACCATCATCGTGGTTGCTGAGCATAACGACGGCAACGTTGAACATGCCCTCTTCTGCGTCAGGAATTTGCAAGCCGCCATCAGCTGCTGCCTCTTCCTCAGTTTCCTCTTCAACCTCTTCAGCTTCTTCAGCTACGGGAGCTTCATCTGCTGGTGCAGGCTGGCAGGCTGTGAAAACGAATGCTGCAATCAGCACCAGGCTAATCACCAACCATATACTTTTCTTTCTCATTTTATCTCCTCTACATTGAAATAAATTTATAAAACACTGCGCTACATTTGAGTTATTCCACCTCCTTCAAAAGAATTCTTGAATAATAATTCTTAGTATACTTGAATATTGTTTTTTCCCTTAAGAACAATATCCTTTTCTAGGGTCTTACACTAATTCCAACTGGCATTCCGGAATGATCACGGAACAATCCTGGTGCCTGTTTCACCTTTCAGCGCCCGGCCAATATTCTCCGGGTTTGTGACGATGGCTTCCGCCCCGCCCTGCTCCAGGAATTTGACGATGGCCCGGATCTTTGGTTCCATGGAACCTTTTGCGAAATGGGTGCCTTCGTCGAGGTATTTCTTGGCCTCTGCCACTGTGATCTGATCCAGATCCACCTGGTCAGGTTTTCCGAAATTCAGGGAAACTTTTTCTACAGCGGTGGAGATCAACAGCAGATCTGCATTGATCTCGTTGGCCAGGAATGCTGACGCGAAGTCTTTGTCGATTACAGCTGCTGTGCCAATCACGCCACCCTCGGATTCGATCACCGGAATGCCGCCACCCCCAACCGTGATGGTGATGGTTCCAGAATCGATCAAAGCCTTGATAGCTTCCAATTCCATGATTTCCACCGGGATGGGAGAGGCGACAACGCGCCGCCATCCACGTCCGGCATCTTCCACAACGTTCCAACCCAGTTCTTCTTTTTTCTGCATTGCTTCATCTTCTTCCATGAAGGTGCCGATTGGTTTGGCTGGTGCCTGAAAAGCGGGGTCATTAGCATCTACCCGGACTTGAGTGATCACGGTTGCGGCAGTTTTATCGATACCGCGTTTCTTCAGTTCATTATGTATGGTTTGCTGCAGGGAATAGCCGATCGCGCCCTGGCTGTCCGCCCCACAAACATCCAGCGGGACTTCATGCATGCCTTCAGCTTTATGGGCAATTTCTGAGCGGCGCAGAATAAAACCGACCTGAGGACCATTGCCATGTCCAACAGCAATATCCCAACCTGCTTCAATCATATCCACCAGGTGGGTTGAGGTTTCCTGGGCGGCTTTATACTGATCCTGTACTGTTTGAAGCTGTTTTGATTTGATCAACGAGTTTCCGCCGATGGCTACAACTGCTACTTTTTTCTTTTCTGCCATAATCATCTCCTAGCACATGGTTAAAGCCATCACAGCCTTTTGGGCATGCATCCGGTTTTCAGCCTGGTCAAAGACTACAGATTGAGGACCATCCATCACTTCACTGGTCACTTCTGCATCACGGTCTGCTGGTAGCGGGTGCATAAAAATCGCATCCTTATCAGCCAGGGCCATCTTTTTTGAATCTGTGATCCAATCTTTATATTGATCCTGGATCTTCTTGCCTTCCTCAGGATCTTGGGTGGTCAGAAGAGGACCCCAGGACTTGGCGTAAACAATATCGGCATCTTTGAAGCCTTCTTCCATATCATCAACAACTTCAAATTTTCCACCATAGATCTTGGCCTGTTCCTTGGCCTGCTCCATGATCTCCGGCATCAGTTTGAATTCTGGCGGGTGTGACAGGGTAACATCCAAACCAAAGCGAGGCATCTGCAGGATCAGGGATTGAGGAACGGATATTGGTTTAAGATAGGATGATGCGTAAGCCCAGGAAACAACAATCTTCTTTCCTTTCAAATTCGGGCCTTTTTTCTCAAAAATGGTCATGATGTCTGCCAGGCACTGATGTGGGTGGTAAATATCGCACTGCATGTTCAAAACTGGAGACCGGGATGAAGAAGCAACATTATTAATATATTTGTTACCGACGCCCCAATCCACATGGCGGATAGCAATACCATCAAAATAACGGCCGAGGATCTCACCCAGCTCTTTTTCGGTATCACCATGGGAAACCTGGGTGGTGCGGCTTTCCATGAAAGCTGCATGTCCACCCAATTGAGCCATACCAGACTCGAAGGAAGCCCGGGTGCGTGTGCTGGAGAAGAAGAACAACATCGACAGGGTTTTATCCAGCAGCAAAGCATGGCGTTCACCCAAAGCGCGCTTTTTCTTCAGATCCCAGGCAACACTCAAGACGGTTTCGACTTCTTCTTTTGTAAAATCCAGGTCGCCGATCAAATCTCGACCTCTTAAATCAGATATCATTATTTTCTCCTTATTGCAAAACAAATAATCAATAAAAACTTACTGGTAGATCAACCTGTGGTCAATCTACCAGTTTATCGACTTCGATCTACTCCTCTGCACCCAGAACGAGGGCCAACAGGGCCATACGCATCACAACACCGTTGAAACCTTCCTGCCAGTAGCGGGCCCAGCGAGTCTGGTCCACATCAGGAGGAATCTCATCCATGCGGGGCAGGGAGTGCAGCAAAACCGCATCAGATTTGGCTTTAGTTTCCAGAAGCTCTTTGGTGATCTGGAACTGAGGAGGAGTCATGGCCACGTCGCCATCCCTTTCGTCTCGGGATTTGGTGTAGTCAGGCTGAACAACCGGCTCAACCAGGATCACATCCGCATCAGCGATCACTTCGCGAACATCATCGCCTTCGGTGAAATTCAGGCTGTTGCGTTTGAAATCTTCGCGATACTCATCGGGCAAATTCATGTCTTTGGGGGAAATGAAAGTGATCGGGCAGTCAAACTGGGTTAAGGCATGTCCCAGGGAATGCATTGTGCGCATGCGCATATCACCTACAGCAACCCACTTCAACCCATCAATGCGTCCTTTTTCCCGCATGATGGTGTAAAGATCTGTCAGGATCTGGGTGGGATGTTCTCCCCAACCGTCACCGCCATTGATGATCGGAATGCTGACCCATTTGGCTGCTTCCTGGGGTGCACCTTTCATGAAATGCCGCATAACAATCACGTCGCCGTAATTTTCAAGCATTTTGAAGGTATCTTTGATGGACTCCATGTAGAAGTCACCTGCGCGGGTCATTTTGGCATCAGAAAAACCAGTAACTTTTCCGCCCAGGCGGAGCATGGCTGATTCATGGGCCAGGCGAGTTCGGGTGGAAGGCTGATAAAAAGCCGTCACCATGGTTTTTTCCTTCAGCAGATCAACGTTCTTACGGTTGTGAGCAATCGGTGCCAATTTTTCGGCTACTTCAAAGACTCGCTCAAACTCATGTCGTTCAAAATCCTTCAATGAAATAATGTTACGTCCTGCAAAACTTCTCATGGTAAATCTCCTTTTAAATGAAATCTAAACTTTTTCCTAAGGGTTTATATTAAAAATCTGATAATTACTTTCCTCCTATTTGCATTGGTGTAATTTGATCACCTACCCGCCGAACAATATGGAAATGAAAATAACCAGGTAAGAAATAACTAAAGGATGAGTCGATGATCCTTCCCCGGGTTGAAAACAACAGCGATGAGAAAACCAGCAGCGGGTCATGGCGCTGAATTTCCAGGGCGATGGCAATATCGTGTGTCGCACCAATCGCGCTGATCTCGCATTTTGAACTCGCCAGGGGAATATCATCCCGCCTGATCAGCATATCCAGTACGGATCCAGTGAAATCCTTCCTGACTTCATCCTCGCTGATTATATCTATCGGCAGATTATCTTCCAGGTATGCAACCGGTCGATTTTCTGCTAAGATCACGCGAGATACGTGAAGAATCTCTTCATTTTCTGGCAATTCAAGGATTTCCGACATCTCAAGATCAACAATTCTGTGGGCTACCTGTAAGTCACCCATCGATACTTCTAGGCCAAGCTGATCGGCTATAGTTTCCAGGCTGTTTAGATTTTCAAGGCTGGTGTCAAAAACCCCGGTGGGATGAATAACAAATGTACCAACACCTTGTTTTCTTTGCAGCAAACCGCGGGTTTCAAAAGTCCGCATGGCTTCCCGAAGAGATGCCCGGGAGACACCCAAATTAATTGCCAATTTAGGTTCCGAGAGCAGCTGTTCGCCAGATTCCGTCTCCGCTATCAGCAGGCTCAGCTGTTCGTGTAACGATCTTGAGACATCATTATCTCTGATCAAGATCCAGCTCCTTCAATGACAGGGACAAATTCAAATTTCTCAACATCCACCAGACCAAGATCAGAAATGCGCAGGGCAGGAATTACGACCAGAGCTAATAGACTCAGCTGCATATTGGGATTTATAATCGAGCACCCACAAGCCTGGAATCCTTCCAGCACACTGGCGGCCTCTCCGGCAACCACGTCAGCCCTTTTATTTGACATCAATCCAGCAATCGGCAGCGATACCTGGCCGATAACCTCTCCATCTTTTACAACCACCTGACCACCTTTGATCTCTGCCAGTAGGTTAGCAGCCAGAGCCATTTGCTCCTCATCAGTGCCCACTACGATCATGTGATGGGAATCATGAGCAACTGTCGAACCGATAGCGCATTTTCCCTTCAATCCAAACCCTGAAACCAAGCCCACAATCACGCCGCCTGTAGCCTGATGCCGTTCTACAAGGGCAATTTTGAGTAAGTCCTTCTCAAGGTCAATCTTGATTTCTCCATCCTGTACTTCAACAGGCATTTTCAAGTGCCGGGTTGGCGCCTGGCCTTCAACAACACCGATCACATGGGCAGTTGCTGGAGAAGAGATCTCCTGATCCACAACCAGTTTAAAATCATCTGCGGCCAGGGGTCGTTTCATGTTCACGGAACGGGTTGCCCAGTCTGGATATTCGTATTCAGGAAGATCAAATTGCCATTCACCGGATACTGCCAGGAGTTTTCCTTTGGCAAATACCTTTTCCGGGCGGAAATCATTCAAATCTGACACAAGCAGGAAATCTGCATACCTTCCAGGAGCGATCTGGCCCATGTCTTTGCCAACACCGAAGTGTTCCGCCGTATTGATGGTTGCCATCTGGAGAGCCACCATGGGATCAACACCCAGTCCGATCGTGTGCCGCAGCACTCGGTCCATATGACCGTCATTTACAAGGGTTTCTGAATGCGAATCGTCCGTGCAGAGAATAAAATGACGGGAATCAAGTTCGTCCTCAGTGATCGCTTTCACCTGGGCCTCTACATCCAGCCAGCCAGAGCCATACCGCAGCATGGCTTTCATACCTTGCCGAACCCTCGCAATAGCATCTTCCTTACGGGTCCCCTCGTGATCATCCTCGGGGCCACCAGCCACATAACCATGGAAGGGAATACCCAGATCCAGAGCAGCATAATGACCTCCGATCACTCCTCCAGCCTCTCTGGTAGCGGCCATCTCATCATGCATTATCTGATCGCTGTAAAATACTCCTGGGAAATTCATCATCTCACCCAGACCGATGATCCGATCCCATTTCATAGCTTCAGCCACGTCATCCGCATCAATGGATGAACCTGGCGTTTCCAGGCCAGGAGCAGAGGGCACACAAGATGGGATCTGAACCCAAACATGAATGGGCTGACCTTCTGCTTCATCAGCCATTAACCGTACACCTTTCAACCCGAAGACATTGGCTATCTCATGCGGATCGATAAACATTCCAGTGGTACCGCGAGGTGCAACTGCCCGAACAAATTCAGTAATGGTCACCATACCTGATTCAACATGCATGTGCGCATCTAACAATCCAGGAACCAGGTATTTTCCATCAGCGTCAATCACTTTCGTTTTATCGCCAATAGTATGAGAGGCGTCTTCACCCACAAAAGCAATTCTGTCTTCCACAACAGCTATGTCTGTTCCGGGCAGGATCTCCCCGGATTGAACACAGACCCATTGACCATTTTTGATCACCAGGTCAGCTTTTTTCCGTCCCATCGCTACATCTACAAGCATTCTGGTTCGACTGCTGATTTCTTCTCGGCCCATCTTTAACTCTCCTAGGAAAAGTCTGGAATCTATCCGTTTAATAATCGAGCTGCTGCCCGGTTGTGTTCTTCTACCAGAGCCGGCAGATCAACCGCTGTCAGCTGGCCTTCCTTGACCACAAATTTTCCGCCCACTACAGTGTAATCCACTTTAACTGGAGCGCAGAAAACCATGGCGGCAACCGGATCGTGCAAAGCGCCAGCATAGTCGATCCTTGCCAAATCCACAGCAATAAAATCAGCCGCTTTGCCAGGTTCCAGAGATCCGATATCTTTCCGGCCCAACACCGCTGCTCCACCCCGGGTGGCCATTTCCAGAGCTTGTCGTGCGGACATCATCGATTGGTCATTACCACCTGAGCGAGAAGCCCCTTTCATCCCTGCTCTGACCCGGGAAAGCAGCATTGCCTGGCGGGTTTCTTCCAGCAAATGCGAACCGTCATTGCTAGCGGAGCCATCCACACCAATACCAACATTCACACCTGCAGAAACCAGATCAAAGATCGGGGCCGCTCCAGATGCCAGACGCATATTAGAATTTGGACAGTGGGCGACACCGCAGCCGTGATCGGCATATATGCCAATCTCTTCTTCATTAAGGTAGACTGAATGGGCAAACCAGACATCGGAACCAAGCCAATCGACTTCTTCCATATAAGCAACCGGTCGTTTACCAAATTTCTGGATTGTGAAGTCCACTTCATCTTCTGTTTCAGCCAGGTGGGTATGCAGTTGAACCCCATACTCACGGGCCAGGGCAGCGCTCTCGCGCATAAGATCCCCGGTCACACTGAATGGAGAACAAGGTGCCAAGACAATTTGGGTATAGGAACCGGGGTTGGCATCATGGTAAGTTTCGATCAAACGCTGGGAATCTTTCAGAATCTGCCCTTCCTCTTCCACAACACTGTCCGGCGGAAGACCTCCCTTGCTCTCACCCAGGCTCATTGATCCCCGGGAAGCGTGTAATCGCAGACCCATTTCCAGTGCGGCTTCGATTTCATCATCCAGCCGAGATCCGTTTGGGAACAAATAAAGTTGGTCAGATGCTGTTGTGCATCCAGACAGGGCCAATTCTGCCAGCGCTGTTCGGGTAGAGATTCTGATATCCTCTGGTTGCATTCTGGCCCAGATCGGATAAAGGGTCTTCAACCAATGGAACAGGTTGACATCCTGTGCTTCTGGCACTACCCTGGTTAAGGTCTGATAAAAATGATGGTGGGTATTGATCAGGCCAGGTAGAACAATATGTCCCTTTAAATCAAGAATCTGATCTGCTTTTGAAGGCAATTGATCAGATTTTCCAACTTTTTCAATAAAGCCATCTTTGATAAAAAGGCCACCATCATGAATCTCATGACGGTGGTCATCCATTGTGACCAAGACCTGGGCGTTCTTAACGAGTAGAGTAGGCATAGGAATCCTTTTTTCACTTGTCTGACAACCACAAGTTTAGCAAATTCTTTCTCCCCTGTCAATTGTCAGACAAGTTATCTGGCTAAAGTCATGATTTTAATCATATATGTAAAAATAAGGGCAATTCAGCCCTGAAATTTGCATAGTGCTAGATTTTTATTATCAGGTGGGACTAGAACCAGAGATTTATTAA
>JAGHAU010000044.1 GCA_021161345.1 Anaerolineales bacterium
CCTGGGTATCTGTGGGGATAGAAGAGGTTTCTGTTGTGACTGGCAGGTCCGGGCCGGGAGTAGGATTAGCTGAGCCCTCAACCTGGCATCCTGATAGAAGGGTAACAGCAATCACAAGGGTGGGAATGTATACTGCTAGGGTTCCCGTCCTGGAGCCAACCATACCTGGACCGATCCTGGAAAATCTTTTCATGAGTTTTTATGGGTTGGCACTGATATCCAGTTCGTCTATATCGTCCTGGGAATATAGCTGGAGCAAGGCTGTTTGTAAGCTCAGATCCTGGGTAAATGCGAAATATTGGTACCGTGAAGCAGATTCGGAGAATTGCCAGAAGGATTCTGCGGGAAAACGTTTCCAGCCGTAGGCGTCAGCTAATTCTGTGAAATCGATCCAATAACCATCCTGAACATGCTGGGATCGGGCTCCTCCATTTTCATAATTGGCATTGCTCCCTGAAAATCTAGCATCAAAACTCCAATTAAAATCATAAAGTGGTTTTCCTTGCGTACCCTGTTGATTATTGGCGCGGATATATACCCGCCAATAGGTTTGATCCCTGTATTCTTCTTTCACGAGGACCAACCAGTTTGCCATCCTTGGGACATCATCGACCGTGATTCCTCGACCAGTGAATAACCATTCCTGGCTCACTCCCGGAGTGAGAGGTTGATCGATCGAAACAAAGGCATTATCCAGGGTGCCCAGGAAATCCCATCCTGCGCTATCTCTAATTGCTTGGCGCAGGGAAGAGAATGAGCCGACTGCATCCTGGTTAAATCTCGGGTTGGGCGCAGTCAGATTTCTCAAATGGATCAGATCTTTGCTTTCTGTAGCCTGTTCAGCTGCAGTTCCTTCAGCAGGATACCAGAGAGGTGTTGGTTGGGGCCCAGGATCCAGATTGGACTCGTAAATAAACCCATTGGCCGCACTCCAGCTGATCCCCTCTACATGACCAGGCATTTTGACTGCTGGCAGCATGACCTGGAATGACCCTTTAAATCCAGGATAGGCCGTGAGGTAAGTCTCATGAGGGCCTTCCAGGACAGTATATAAGATCTCTCCTCCCCCAGACCACAGTGGCCAATCCCCGCTGCCTGTGATAATGGGGTCTCTATCGGGATCATGTGAATCCCAGGTTACAAGGGAGTGATTTCCTTCCTCTGTAACTATCGACCATGTCAAATATCTGCCATCGGGTGACCAGGCAGGGTGATCAACTGATAACCCCGGAAGATTGGCAACCGGTACGGCTTTATCTACTTCATTGGAATCTAGATCCGCGTACCAGATTTCCTGGTGGCCGTTCCTGGTGCTGACAAAAACGATCAAACGGCCTTGCTCGGACCAGTTTGGAGAAAAATCAGCTCCCGGATGGTTAGTCAGGGGTATTTCCCCGCTGGTTCTATTAATGTCCTGGATCAGGATTTCCAAGTTGTTCACACGGTAACTTTCATAGGCCAGCCATTGTCCATCTGGCGACCAGGTTGGGTTTCCATCATAGGCATAAGTATCTGTGAATTGCTCGATCTCACCACTATTCAAGTCCAGGATGAATATATCCCATGGACCATTCCTGTTGGATGCAAAGGCTACCAGCGAACCATCTGGACTGACAGAAGGGGTGATGTCCATGAATTGCCCGGAGGTGATTCTTGATAAAGGCAGGGCGGCATATCCAATTCCTGACCAATCTTCAAGGAAAGGTTGATAGGTGAAAAGGTGGACATCCTTTCCTTCCCGGATTGATAGGATCAATGAGCCGAATTGGGATGGAAAAGCCAGCAGGTCTGGATTGACAGGTTCTGGCTGGTCAGTAGGGATTGGCGCGTTAGTCGCGATGGGCGTGACAGTTTCCGTCGGAGTGGGTTGGAACGCTTCGGCCCGGTTATTTTCAATCTGAGCCCTCGCGTCTGGATAAAAAATTACCGCTGTGATGACCAGGATAATACCAATCACGATTATTATCAGGTATGAAAGATAACCCGGTCTGGGGCCCTCTTCCTGGATCTGGTCTGAATTGTTGTCAATCATATAGGAGTCTCATTATAGTAGTTAATTGATTCGCAGCCAATTTGGAAAATAACTTTTTAGCTTTCCTTTTTGAACTTTTCCCCACCCCAGTGGATTTCCGGATACAGTAATGAGAATCCAGGAGCCGGGCGAATAATCTTCTTCGGTGATCCTGATAGGGGATCCACGCTGATAAGAAGCTAAATCGGTTTCGCCTAACGAAAATTCTATCACTTTTTGGGCATCTTCCTGCTTGATACCTGCTGCAAGTGCAGGGCTGGGGATGAGCCGATCTGACTGGAAAGTTCCCAACCACCAACCCCAATGGTGAACTTTCAGCCCTTTCAGAGGTGGAGATCCGGTTGGGATCCAATACAGCCGATTCCCGTATACAGCCAATCCCCGGCTGCCAGGGGAAATCTCCCTCGTTCGGCTGGTTGCTGCCAGATTGTTTTCAAAGAACTTTTCATAGATTAACATCTGATCCGGATTAAGTGGGTTGCCGCTGTACTTTTCCTGGAGATCGGATATATTGTTGGATTCGGTTTTCTTCAATTTGGCGGCAAAATGCCCCTCACCGGATGTGATATGGGGCCAGATCCGGATTGATTTTGTCAGATCGGCTGCATCTGAATCGGATAATGGGATCCCGGGGGAAAATCCATTAACGAGAGGGATGGGTTCAAGGGTGAAATCTGGATTTTTATCGAGAAAGCGCAGGATCGTTCCTTCATTTTCTAACTGGTTGAATGTGCAGGTTGAATAAAGGAGCATCCCCCCCGGGCGTACTAATTTCCCGGCAAACCAAAGGATTTCATCCTGGTTTACTGCGAGGCGTTGGCTGAGCTCCGGCGACCATTTTTTCATCTCCCCGGGATGGGTCCGGAATGTGCCTTCTCCGGAGCAAGGCGCATCCACCAGCACCCGGTCGAAATATTCTCCAAAATGATCAACCAGCCGTTGAGGTGTTTCGCTGAGGATCGAGACATTTCTGGCACCCCATCGTTCAATATTCCGGCCCAAGGCCTGGACGCGATGAGGATTCGGATCATTTGCGATAAGAACCCCCTCACCGCTCATTTTACTGGCGATCTGGGTTGTTTTCCCTCCCGGGGCGGCACAGAGATCCAGCACTCGTTCACCGGGTTGTGGATCAAGAATTGAAACAGGCACCATGGCTGATGGTTCTTGAAGATAATACATCCCGGCAGCATGATAAGGATGTTTTCCCAAACCACCTGCCTGAAGTACGATATATCCATTTCTATCCCAGGGCAGGGGGGTAAAATCCGCTGCGATTTCCTGTCGGAGGAGGTTGAGTTCTGTTTTATCGGGATTGATCCGCAAACCAGTAAAAAAGGGTGCATCCGCCAGGGCGTGCCAGAATTGATCGGCTTCGCCCTTTAATAGTGAATTAACTGTGTTCACAAACTCTGGAGGGAGATTTTTTTTCACTGGAGTGTAAAAGAACAGGATCTGGATTTGATATTGGTTTGTTTTAGAGTAACTTTTGGACCATCTTCCGCACCTGTCTCCTCTTCCGCCAGGGAGAAGAGTTCCAGGGTTACTGAATATTCACCTGGTTGGTTTTTATTTTTCGGGAGATGGAGGGTGATCTCATTTTCCGGATTAAAGATATTGACCATATTGGCAGACACCAGGAGCTGATTGTCCTCATTTGTCAGTGTGATCGATGCGTTCGGCGCTGATGCAAAGGATGATAAACGGAATAGAACTTTGATCCGGCGTTTATCCGGGTAGGGTTCTGCGGTAATCTCCAGAATGTCAGTCTCCTGATCTTCTGGAAGAATTTGATCAGGTTGTATAGATTGATTATCAAACATATCCCAGGCTGCCTTTATTAATGATTATCAGGATAAGTGTACCATCCGGGAAAAGGAAAAGTCCAGTCGATGAACCGACTGGACTTTTATGTTATTTAGAATTGGATCCGGATTAATTGTCGTACATATAGGCTAACCCTACAGCTCCAGGTCCAGTATGTGTGCCAATAACCGGGCTGACTTCCGAGAAGACTTGTTCAACATTAGGGATCCGCTTCACAGCTTCGTCCATTACAAATTGGGCGGTTTCTGGATCGTTGGCATGCAGCGTGGCTAGGCGGATATTCTTTTTCCCTCTGGTTCTCTCTTCAATTATGTCGATAATAGTTATCAGGGCTTTTTTCTGGGTTCTGACTGAGTCAAGGGGGATGATCTTCCCACCTTCAATGGCCAGGACCGGTTTTACGTTCAATAAAGTACCCATAAAACGTTTCGCTACCCCAATCCTGCCGCCTCTGTGAAGGAATTCAAGGGTATCGAGTACAAAAATGACCCCAGTGCGGTCCCTGGAATCTTCAGCGAGGCGTTTGCATTCATCCAAAGACGCACCCTGGTTGGCTGCTCTGGCGGCGGCCAGTACCTGGAAACCGAGAGCCATGGCCAGAGTCTTGGAGTTGATTATTTCGATCTTTGCCTCTGGAAGCAGTTTTTTAGCTTGGGTGGCAGAAGAGATCGTACCGGAGAGATCCTCCGAGATCAGAACTGCTAAAATATCATAACCTTCCAAGTGGAGTTTTCGGAACAAGACCTCAAAATCAGCTACAGATGGCTGGGAGGTGCTGGGCATCACTTTGGCTTTCTCCAGCCGGTTATAAAACTCAACCGGGGAGATATCCACACCGTCGTAGAAATTTTCTTCGCCCCAGATTACGGTCAGGGGAACAACATGGATATGATTTTTCTGGATAATTTCAGTGGGGATGTATTGGGAACTATCAGTTACAATGGCAACTTTTGACATATAGCCTCTCCTGCGGAATAATGAATAATCTCTCTGAATTACGTAGATTACAACACTCTTCTGAGGGAGAGGTTACGATATACTTTTTAAGTAATCCAAGCGTTTAATATGAGCTAAAGACCGTGCATGAAAGCGATTGCCAGTGTACCCGGACCGACATGAGTGCCGATCACAGGGCTTAATTCAGTCAGGAATGTTTCGTCTGGCGAGAGGGCATTCTCTGCATCTTTCAACAAAGCCTGGGCTTGCTTGGGGACATTGGAATGGAATACAGCTAGTCGCAGGGGTTTTTCCCCAGCGCTTTTTTCCTCTACCAGTGAGATTAACCGCCCTAAAGCCCGTTTCTGGGTCCTGACCGATTCAACAGCTTCAATTAATCCGCCATTCATCTCCAGGATCGGTTTGATATTCAACATTGACCCCAGGAAGCGTTTTGCACCGCCAATCCTGCCGCCCTTGTGGAGGAATTCGAGGGTATCTACTGCAAAAATGACATTAGTTTGCTGTTGGGCTTTGAGAGCGATTTCCTTCACTTCTTTCAGGCTGCCGCCTGCCGCAGCTTTCCTGGCAGCTGCCAGCACGTGAAGTCCGGTGGCCATAGCCGCTGTTTTAGAATCTATCACGATGACCCGGTCTGATCCAATCTCGCTCTTGGCCTGGAGGGCTGAATTAACAGTTCCGGAAATACCGGATGAGATCAGGATTGCCACTACATCTTTGCCCTCATTTAGAAGTTCGGAAAAAATACTGACAAACTCTGCTTCGGGTGGTTGTGAAGTGCTAGGTAGGGAGGAACTCTTTTCCAGTCTGGTATAAAATTGGGTGGGTGTTATATCTACTCCATCCGCATAGGAATCTCCATCCCAAATAACTGCCAGGGGAATGACCTTGATGTCAAATTCTGCGATTAACTCTGCCGGCAAATAAGCTGTACTGTCGGTAACAATTGCGACTTTGTTCATAAGATTTCCTCCTGATGATCCCTTCGAGAAGAATTATGATCCCTGGTGTTTACTCCCAAAAACGGAATGGGATTTCCCACTCCGTTTATAGCACCCTCGGCGTGACTCGAACACGCGACCCCTTACTCCGCAAGCAAGTGCTCTAATCCACTGAGCTACGAGGGCAAATTGATTGGAGATGATTGTACAACATGGGTTTATAAATGGCAATAGCATAAGAGAATATGTGGATTAGATGAGGGTTACAGGACAATCATCATCTGTATTTTTTCATAAATTTGCTTTAAGAGGGATCGTTTTTTTTGGATAGGATGAAGGTCATATAATATCCATGAGCTTGTACTTTTCATTCCAGGATAGGTTCTGATATGATTACTTGCGAGAGACGGGATAAGGTTGACTTTATCACTGTTTCCTCCTTTGGCGAAAGCCTCCTCAAGCGGATAACTCTGGTTGAGGAGGCTTTTTCCATTCGGTTGTCCAGATGCTGGTATTTCTTAATCCATCTATAATATTTTTGTTAAACTTATAAAGTATGATATCTCTGGAAGCTATAATATCCGGTAAGGTTTATCGGCAGAGAAACATCTATTAAGAAAGGAAACTTGGAAGGATCATATTATATTGATAGCCTTCAATGAATCCAAAAGGAAAAAGCATGATTAAGCGGAATAGGATCGCACTTGTCGTAATTGTCCTGACACTAGTTACCCTTGCGTGTGTTTTTAATCCCCTGGCGCTCCTGGAAAAGCCTGCAGCTGTAGAGAACGATCAAGTTGTGACAATGATCAGTACAGTCTCCGTAGATGGGGGAGACCTTCCGGCTCTATATCAAGCCATCAATCCCGGCGTTGTTGCCATCCGGGCATTAACGGAAGAGGGCGGAGGATTGGGCACAGGATTCGTCTGGGACGAACAAGGGCATATTGTTACGAATTTCCATGTTGTTGAATCTGCGACCGATCTGGAAGTGGATTTCCCTTCAGGTTTTAAGACCAGGGCAGAAGTTTTAGGTACGGATAATGATACCGACTTGGCAGTGCTGAAGTTAAATAAACTTCCCCCTGAACTGGTTGTTCTCACATTGGGAAATAATCATGATCTGGCTGTCGGACAGTCGGTAATTGCTATTGGCAACCCTCAGGGATTAAACGGTACCATGACCCAGGGGATAATTTCTGCACTGGGTAGAACGCTGGATTCTATGCATTTTGCTCCAGGAGGCGGGGCTTTTGCCACTGGTAATATTATCCAGACCGATGCGGCAATTAATCCGGGCAATTCCGGTGGACCGCTAATCAACCTTAACGGTGAAGTCATCGGTATCAATTCAGCGATCAGTACAACCAGTATTGATATGAGTGGGCAGCCGGTCAATTCAGGGTTGGGTTTTGCGATATCTATTGATACAGCAAAGAATGTCATCCCGGATCTCATTGAATTTGGTTCTCACGATACTCCATTTGTTGGGATTCAGGTCCTCAGCGAGGTCAGCTTATTCGTTCAGGAAGAACTGGACCTGCCGCGATCCACAGGCGTTTACGTTCTGGAAGTAACCCCGGGAAGTCCAGCTGACCGAGCTGGTCTGAGGGGCAAAGATAGCGAAGAAGGTATTCCTCTGGGTGGGGATTTAATCATCGCCATCGATGACCTGGAAGTGCAAAATTTCGAGGATTTTATGGGGTATCTGCTAACTTATAAAAAACCCGGCGACGAAGTTGTTATCAGTGCCATCCGGGATGGTAAAGTCTTGGAGTTTGAGGTTAGACTTGGGGAAAGGCCCTGAGGCCGGTCATCCCGCAATTAGATAGCGCTAGGTCACTGGGTTCGGGAGTAGATCCTGCGATAAATGGCGAAAATCTCTGAAATATTCTTGATATAGGTTTTTGTTTCAGTAAATCTGATAATTTCCACAAATAGATCAGGATCTCCTTCAGCTTCTTGCAGCCAGGTGGCAGAGCTTCCAGGTCCTGCGTTATATCCGGCCAGTGCCGCGTACATATCTCCATCAAAGTATGATCTCAAGAATCCCAAATAAGCAGTCCCCAATTTTACGCTGACAATCGGCCGGTAGAGGTCCTCGTCATTATAATCTGGCGGCCAACCTTCTTGATCTGCTCGCTCCGCGCCCGTGCTGGGAATGATCTGCATCAACCCTCTTGCGCCAGCTGTGGATCTGACAAAACCCTCAAAGAGGGACTCCTGGCGCATGACACTGAAAAGAAGTAGGGGATGGAAGCCGTAATCTTGTCCGGCTGGAATTACCAAATCGCTGTAATATGTTCCGAAACGAATATGGTTGAAATAGACTGGCGCATTCATAGTCTCGGCGTCACTCATCCCGACCGAGTTCAGTACCTGGCGGGAGGCAAAGATAGCTGGCCTGTATAATCCCAGGTCCAGATAATAGTTTGCCAGGCGGTAACTGCTGACGGGATCAAAACTAACCTCATTTCGGAGCGCTTCAAATTCGGCCCTGGCTTCATTATAGAGGTCCAGTTCCCAGAATTCTGTCCCGCGAATGATCCGGGGATCTTCAGCCAGTAAGCCGAGGCTGTCCAGATTTGTCTCCGGGGGGATGGAAAAATTCTCCTTGATCCAGGCCTGGGCTTCTTCCTTTTCAACCAGTACATCAATTCCGATATCATAATCCTGTGGAGGCGTGAATGGCTCCCGACCTTGGAGAAGATCCCGAGCACGTTCGCTGTAATAACCGGTAGGATCCGCGTTGGCACCTTCCCGCCAGGCGGTTTCGGCCGCTTCTGCATTCCCCTGTATTTGATGCACTTTTCCGATCCAGAACAAAGCCTGGGAGAGCTCTTCAAAGTCCTGGGAAGCGTCCCTGTAAGTATAGAATCTTGATAGGGCAGTGTTATATGCTGATAATCTGACCTGACTGATAGCGCTCTTGAACAAGCTCAAATTGCCGTATGCCGAAGTTGGATATTCATCAAATACGCGTTTCCAGAGCGCGGACGCGGTTTCAAGATCTCCTGCCATCTCTTCAACTCTACCAGCATCATACAGGAATTCCGCTGCCCGGGGTTGATATGGATTGCTCTGGACAAAATTCTGCAGTACCCGGCTGGCTTCACCATAACGGCCTAAATAAAACCAAAGTGAATGGGCTTTGAATTCCCAGGCCTGGACCAAATAGGCATGATCAGGATATTTATCGATCAATTCATTCCAGGCGATCAGGGCTTCTTCATGTCTGCCCATGGCCCGCAGCGAAAAACCCTTAAAATAAAGCGCAGTTCCGCGATCCCCCGCTTCGGGATTTGCCAGGTAGCGATCAAAGGCCTCCACCGCATAACTGTACTGGCCGGCGTAATAATCCACCAGACCCCGGTCTAGATCATTGATTGAAAACCCATTATTCACGATCTCGATCAGCCCCAGATATGAATCGTAGCTGAGAGGATAATGGATAACTGCGTCTCTGAAAGCTGCTTCTGCAAGATCATTTTGTCCCAGTTCCAGGTAGGAAAGTCCGAGCAAATAATCCGCCCGGGCTTTGGCATAATCATTTCCCGTTTGAGTATAGACATCCCTAAAAATGACGATAGCTGTGTTGTAATCTTTCAACTTGGCATATTCCTCGCCAATCTTTAATTGCAAGGTATACAGGTCTTCTCCACTGCCGGCAGCGATAGCGGCCTGGTAAGCCTCAATAGCTTTAATGGATTCTCCGGCAGCTGATAGGGCATTACCCCGTTTATTCTGCATGTAGGCATCAAGAATGCCCGGGCGCCGGTTCAAATAAAGTGTGTAGGCATCTGCAGCTTCCAAATTACGGTCAAGGGTAGAATAGGTCTCAGCCAGGGCAAAATAAGCTTTGTGAATGATATCGGATTCTGGATAACTGGCTACCAGGAGGCGCAGGTAATCTAACGCCTTCTGGTAATCACCTTCCTGGAAAAATACCTTGCCAAGACCCAATAAAGCAGTGCTTCCTTCTTCCGGAGTTTGAGCCTGGGCCAGCGTATCTTCATAACTCGTTATTGCTGATACCCAGTCTCCGTAAAAATAGTGAATATCGCCGGAGATCGAACTTTCCAATGGAGGCAAGAAGGGAGTGGATGTGGGGACAGGTGAAAATACAGGCAGATCCTGGACTTCTACCAGCTCTGCTGGATCGGGATCTGGCGCTGCGGCAGGTTCAGAGTTCCGTGTGGATAGGATATACCATCCCGCAATGGAGATTGTGCCGATTAAAATGATCAGTGTTGATACCTGATAGAATCTTCTTCTCATATTATTAGGAAGTTACTGAAATTAGATGGTCCATTCCCCGTGGATAATTGCAACCAGATACCATTGATCATTATCTGGAATGAATACCAGCCGCAGGCTCCGCCAATCCATACCACCATATTGGGGGTCGATACCGGGGAAATGATATTCAATCATAATACCATCCGGGTAGATTTCCTGGATATTATTCATTGAATTTCCTGAACTTACCTCAACATTAAAACCTACCACACTGGGTTTATGATAATCCTGGTCATAAACGAATTCCTGATGGTACTCGGAGAATGTCAGATCGATCGGCTTTCCTGTTCCATCATAATGGCCCCAGGCAAAAGGCTCTGAAGAGCTGGTATAAATATACAAATCCGAAGGACAGATTATCCGGTTATCAGTGTTGAGGTATTGATAGGGAGAGAATCGCAAACATGATTCCGGATGAATCAAAGGGATCAATTGTTTGTATTGGGCGGTTTTTAACGACTCTAGCACTTGCTGGCCCAGTATGATCAGATTTGCCGGCAGGGCGCCATGTTGTTCAGCTAAAAATTCCAGACCTACCCAACCTGCTGTTTGCTTGTGATCAATTAACAACCAGGAAGAATTGCCTTCCAGATGGACTTCCCCGGTCGGCTTGATGTCTGTTCCAAAGGAAGGGATCTGCTCTACAATAAGGGAATCAGCTGATGGATCTTTATAAACACTTAAGAAAGAGTCCCGGGCAATTCCAACCACAGAGTATCTTTCAAAGAGCTCTACTTTCGCAGCCGGACTAGTTTCTGTTGGTTGGATTTCTATGGGAATTATTGTAGGGTCTGGTTCCGTTATTCCTGAACAGCCAGACAGGGCCAAGCCCGTCAATAGAAGAAATGTAAATATTAATACTGCTTTTGAGAGATTTTTATTGGTTCTGGTTGGCATAATACTCACAAATTTGGGTTAAGGGGCATTCCTGGCAGAGTGGTTGGCGGGCTTTGCAGACTTCCCGACCCAATCGGATAATGTTCAGGTGAACGGGGTAATATGTTTCCGGTTCAAATTGCTCAGCCAGATAGATATGAGCTTTGGCGGCGCTCATATTCTCAGGTCGAATTCCCACTCTCCCGGTGATACGGTATACATGAGTGTCAACAGGAAAGGCAGGCATATCAAGAGAAAACAGCAGGACAATCGAGGCGGTTTTGGGACCAACACCTTTTAGATTGATCAGCCACTCGGAGGCTTCCTGGCTGGACATTCCTTTCAGGAAATCCAATTCGATTTGTCCTCTTTCTTCCGTGATCATTTTTAGGGCATTCTGAATGGCTGGACCTTTCTGGTTAGCTAATCCTGCTGTTTTGATCAATGGCAAGATCTTTTTTTCTTCAGCATCCCTGATTTCTTCCCAGGTAGGGAATCTTTCGAGGAGTGTGTTATAAGCGATATCCCGGTTAACGTCATTGGTGTTTTGGGAGAGGATAGTGGATACCAGTTCTCCTACTGGAGACAGATGAGAACGCCAGGTTGGCGGGCCATATTTATCCACCAGTAACTGGTGGATCTCAGCCGCTAACTGTTGATTATTCATGGATTAGCTGTATTGTAATTGAAAACAGGGTTTTCCTTCACCAATTGGGAACCGGCATTGATTGCGGTATTTATGCGTAGGTCCCAGGTCACTTAATTCAGTTAGTTGTTCCGGTGAAAGGAATTCTAATTGGCGGAGGACCTCGATCATCACTGCCCCAAGGGCCCGTTTCCCGAGGTCTCCAGAGGCTATTTTTAGAGTGATGCCTAATGCTGGAGATCCGGGAAAAATCGCATTCTCGAATATACCTGCAGCCTGGTAGGCCTCAGCTCCTGCTTTGGAGATGATCTTCCCTTGTGCCAGTTCCATCAATCTTGTATCCAATCTTCCAGGTCCGGCAACATAAAACGGATGATTCCCCATGGCGGAGGTGATCTTCTGGCAGGCTTGGGAGCGGTTTTCAGGGAATCCATCTGGTTTTACTAATCGGGCCCATCCCAGGGCTGCATTGAATAGAGGAACGGCGAATGTTGGCACCGAACAGCCATCCCTTCCGATTTGAACCTGGCCTGGATCAAGGCCGCAAAAATTACTGAATGTTTCCAGTATCCGCTGCTGGACCGGATGATCAATTTCGGTATATCCCTGTTTGGAAACACCCATCAGGGTCGCCTGGCCTAACATACCGGTATGTTTTCCGGAACAGTTGTGGTAATTTTGTGTCGGCGATATTCCCTGGTCTTTAAGTTTCGACCGGCTGGCTTTATCAAAGGGTTGGTGAGTGCAGCATAATAGATCATCCTCTGTGACACCAATTTTGGTCTGCAGGCCGTAAACTGTTTTTAAATGGGTATCTGTGCTGGAATGTGATGCGCAGGTAATCGCTAACTCTTCACCTGTCATCTGGAATCTGTCCAATCCACCCATCTCTACCAATGGGACTGCCTGAAATGGTTTTGCTGATGAACGCAGGAAGGTCACGATCTCTGGATCTCCGGCCCAGGCAAATAGATCTCCATCAGCTGTTGCTACTGCAACTGCGCCAAAATAAATGGATTCAACAACATCTCCGCGGAGTGTCTGAAAGAGGGGAATATAGCCCGGTTTTTTAAAGTCAGGGTTTTTCATGTTTGAAATCCTGGAAAGAATTATCTTGCCGGGGAATTAGGAGGTTTTCTTTCCGTTTTCATCTATCCGGGGAAAGTAATTCCTCAAGTAGTATTGGGTAAAGCCGTGTTGAAGCCGCTGAAGGAAGAATTCACGATCTCGTTTCAGGAAATTAAAATCGTCCAGGAATTTCTCTGCCTGATTCTTTATGTCCTCAGCTGATGCCCTACGGCTGGCGAGTTTATCAATCCGCCGATGGATTTTGCGGAAGGCTTTTTTCAACTCACGGATATGATCCTGGGTGATGGGACCTCCGCGTCCGCTGATCATTTCATAATCCCGGAAGCGGGCTCTAAGCAGTACGTCCAGGGTGTCAATCCAGGTTGGTAGATGGGCTTTACTCAGGAAGGGAGGGCCATTATCCACAACTGCGTCTCCAATAAACATCACCTTATGAGATGGGATAATCACCCAGCTGGCGCCAGGTCTTGGTCCGGGATGATGTTCAACCAGCACTTCCTCATCTGACCAGTGGAGCTGAATTTTTTCTGTGAAAGTGATGTCAGGGACCATCCACTGCATTCCAGAGGTCTCGGGGTATTTTTCCCATTGGGAGCCGCTTTCTGTGAATTGGGGGCGGAAAACCGTGTTCGGTTCTTGAAGTCCGGTGGCGGCATCTTTATGGATCAGGATCGGGCAATCCAAGCTCTTGGCGCCTATTGTCCGATCTGGATGGTCATCCAGGCACACAGCCAGTTTATGGATCGTACCCTGACTGCGATTCAATAATGTGGTTTTCCAGCGATGTCCATCTTCAGGTCTCAAGGGAGCATCTATGAATATCATTCCCCGGGGAAGCAAGATTGCGCCAATGGTTGGCCCTGGGTAGCTATCTTCGTAATATATCCCGGGTTTAATTTCGTGCATTTATACTCCTTCTAGGTTTTTCTACGACGTATGATCCTGTCCTATGCAGATGGGATCGTAAAAGTGAATTTGGCCCCGCCTTCCGGCAGATTTTCCACCCAGATGCGGCCTTTGTGGCCTTCAACGGCCAGTCTACAGAAAGCCAATCCCAAACCCAACCCTTTTATCCTCTCGTCAGGATGGATGCGGGTATATTTATCGAAGATTCGGTCTATATAATCGGGATCCACTCCCGGTCCTGAATCCTGAACCCAGAAGCGAATAGCCTGGCCGTCGGCTTCTACTCCAAATTCAATGTGTCCATTGGATGGTGTGAATTTGACGGCATTCTGGAATAGATTGATCAAAACCCTTTCAAGCATATCCCTGTCGGCATGAATTTTGGGAAGATCAGCAGGGATATCCAGAGTTACTTTTTGTTTTTTTGCATCAGACTGAGTGATCAGGGCTTGTTTGGCATAGTGGATCAGCTCGTCGGGTTTTACTTCTTCCAAATTGGTTATGGCTCGTCCGCTTTCCAGTTTGTTGATATCCAGAAGTGATTTTGTCAGCCGTTGGATTCTGACTGTAGATCGGTTGGCAATATCAAACAGATCCTGGATCTCTTGATCCTTTGCGCCGGGCAGAGATGCCTGGATCACATCCAGGCTTGAGATTACATTTGATAATGGAGAGCGCAGATCATGGAAGATCATGGATGTCAGGTCCTCTCGCAGCTGATCCAGTTTTTTCCTTTCTGATATATCTCGCAAAATCCACTGCAGCCTGTATACATTGGCTATCTGGATCTGGTGGACATTGACATGGATAGGTATATCTTCAGAATCCTTGGTTTTCAGGTTGGATTCATATGAGCAGGACGCCATTTCTAGCAGGTTCGAGAAGTCCTCTCCTACTCCTTCCCAGTCGATATCATGAATTTTGCTGATGGATAAATCTTTAAGTTCTTCTTCTGAATATTGACTGGTTTCCAAGGTCCGGTTATTTGTTTCTATTACCATGCCCTGGAAATCGGTAATGATAATGGGGTCAATGCTGTTTTCGAACAGATCGTGGTAGCGGCTGTTAGTGACCTGGAGATCCTCGTATAACTGGGCGTTTTGAATGGACGAACCCGCCAGGCTTCCCATACCGGATAGGACCTGGAGGGCATCAGCCTGAAAATAACCGGCGAGGGGATTTATAGCCTCCAGTACGCCAAGGATTTTCCCCGGAATGAAGATCGGTGCTGCTATGATCGCAAAAGGTGATATCTCGGGGAAGAGCTGGTTTGTTTGCGAAAATCGGGGATCGTCTTTTGTATCCGGGATGATCACCCCTTCGCCGCTTTCTGCAACCCAACCGGCAAATCCCTGGCCGATCCTGATTTTTTTCCCGACAACCAATGAGTTCAGATCAATCGTATCGTGGCTGGCAGCCTTATAAACCAGATTGCCTTCTTCTTTATCGATTAACGAAAGGGTAACAGCCTCAACCTGGAGAGCTGTCTGGATTTCCTTCAGAATATTGTCCAGCACAGTATCCAGATTCAAAGTTGATGACATTGCCGTGGCGCTATTTGCCAGAGCGGTCATAACTCTCGTCCGCCGTTCACTTTCGCCATAAAGCTGGGCATTGAGGATAGCGATCCCGGCTTGATCAGCGATGGCATCAACCAGGGCCAAATGGTACTTTTGAAGGTAGTGAGGTTTGGGATGGGCCAATGTGATCACGCCCATTAAGTCATTTCGGACCGTTATCGGCACAGCAACCACAGATTTTGCGCCGGTCACATCATCATCCGGCCGTCGGAGCCAGCGTTCATCCTGGCTGGTATCGGGGATGTTGACTGCATCCTTGTTTTTTACCACCCAGCCTGCCAGGCCTTCTTCCAGGGTTGCCTTCAACTGTTCAGTAGTATGGGTGAGAACCTGGTCATTCACGATCATGGCAGACTCGAGTGGATGTCCATTTTCATCCAGAACAATAATACTGCCGCTGATAGCCCCGATGGTTTTCAGGGACAGCGATAGAACCCGCTCGAGGACGGTGGATAAATCCAGTGTAGTTGCAATTTCGCGGCTGATGCGATAAAGCAGCTCAAGGGATGCTTTTTGAGTTCCTTTTATTTGATCTGGTCCGTTATTGTTATTTGTTGTCATACTTAGAATCCTGCTAGCATTATTCTAACTCATATCCTGGAAAAGGTTTTGAGAATAGATCAAAATACCCGTTTAAGCCCTCATCACCCCCAAAAAGGTTGTGAGGGAATCCAATAATACTCTCCTATTCATTAAAATTGATTAATCTGGTTCCTGGGAGCGAATTTACTCTCAGTTTTGTATGTACAAAATCCCTTTTTACCAGCCCATTATCCCCTTAGAAGTTGATTCCTGAGAATAAGGGAGAGCTCTTGCAATTGAGGAAGAGATGGCCGCTGAACTGAGAAGAGTCATAAGTCTAGCGGGGAATGGTCGGGAGCTGTAAAAACAGATCCTCAACAGTCAGTTTTAGGTTGGAATTATTCTGCAGCAGACTGTGAGCCCGGCGAAATAGATTGACAGCTGATTTTGCTTCTTGAAGATCCACTGACCTGATTATGGACTTGATCTCCCCCTCGCGATCGATATTGCGGATGGGCGTGTCAGATTTTCCAGTTTGCATGAGAATATCATGCCAGATAGAACTCCAGGTATCAAGCATTTCCTGAACCATAACCGGATTCTTGACGAGTTGATTTGCATAGGCAAATCTGGCAACGGAATCACCATACAGAATTTCATAGTGCTGGTCAAGGAGGGTATTTCTCCTCTCAAGGATCTCAGGATCCTGATGATATGCCAGGGCAAGTTCCGGTTTTCCACCAGAGATATGAGCCAGAAAGTCAGCTTGATCTCCTGGGATCTGATACAAGTTTTCCAAACCTATCCGGGTTGTTTGAATAGGCACGGGATTGAGTTTGACCTCTTCGCAGCGGGAAGCGACAGTTTCAAATAAGGAGCTGGCAGAAACCGCTGTGAGGATCAGGATCACAGAACCGGGTGGCTCTTCCAGGGTTTTTAAGAGAGAATTCTGAGCACTCCTGTTCGCTAATTCGAAATCGATCAATAATCCGAACCGCCTTGAGGCTTCATAGGGGGTGAGTGACAAAGTTCTGACCATTTCCCGGACCTGGTCGATCTTAATTTGTTTGCTGCCTTTTTCCACAGTGATGGGATAGAGATCCGGATGTTCCAGGCGCTGGAGCCTGGTGCAGGTTGAGCATTCCAGGCAGGGGATTCCGGGACCCTTGCTATTCGGACAGCAAATTGCCTGAATAAAACGAATCGCCAGGTTCTTCTTTCCGATATCGCTTGGCCCAGTTATTAAATACGCATGTCGCAGCGTGTTATTTTCTATATGACCCTGCAGTAATTGGGTCGCCCATTCGTGTCCGATCAAGTTCCAAGTCATGGATGAATTCTACAACGGGGTAGATATTTATGCAATGTTGTTGACACCCATCTGGCAACCCATTAGAATGAGCCCAGTATGGATATCCTGAAATCACTTAACGAGCAGCAGATCAAAGCAGTCAAAGCAGCCCCCGGACCTGTTCTGGTACTGGCTGGACCTGGATCCGGAAAAACCCGGGTGCTGACGCGCCGGGCTGCTTATTTAATTGGTGAGTTAGGAACCCAGCCTTACCATGTGATGGCTGTGACCTTTACGAATAAAGCTGCCAAGGAAATGGGTAATCGCATCTCTGACCTACTGGGTCAGCATACCCACGGAATGACCCTTGGAACATTCCATGCTACATGTGCCCGAACCCTGCGGATCGAAGCGGATCTTTTGCCGGTGGATAGAAATTATGTGATTTTTGATGCGGATGACCAGACCAAGATCGTCCGCCAGGTCCTGAAAGAACAAAACCTGGATGAAAAAAGATACCGCCCCCAGAGTGTGCACGCTTCTATTTCAGCTGCTAAAAACGAATTGCTTTTGCCAGAGAATTTTCCCATCCAAACCTATCGTGATGAAATTGTTGCCCGAGTTTACGAGCAGTACCAAAAAATCCTGCTGATGAGCAATGCCCTCGATTTTGACGATCTGCTGTTGTGGACGGCTATTCTGTTGAAAGATAATGACAAGATCAGGGAAAAATATGCCCGGCGCTATCAGCAGATCCTGGTGGATGAATTCCAGGACACCAATATGGCGCAATATACCTTGCTGAAACATCTGGCATCCTATCATAAGAATATTTTTGTGGTGGGTGATTCGGATCAATCCATTTACCGCTGGCGTGGGGCAGATTATCGCAATGTGCGCCGATTCGAACAGGATTTCCCTGATGCAGAAGTGATCCTGCTGGAGCAGAACTACCGGTCAACGCAGAATATCCTTGATGCAGCGATGACGGTCATTAACCGCAACAGCAATCGAAAACCAAAAAAACTGTTCACAGAACGGGGTGCCGGGGAAAAGATCTCCATCCGGGAAGCGTATGACGAGCGGGAACAGGGACTTTTTGTTGTAGACAAAATCATTCAGCAAATCGCCGAGAAAAAAGTATCTCCATCAGATTTTGCCGTAATGTACAGGACCAATGCCCAATCCCGCCAGGTGGAAGAGGCTTTTTTATCTGCCAATCTCCCCTATAAACTGGTTGGTGCCCAGCGTTTTTATGGACGGCGTGAGGTCAAGGATATGATTGCTTACCTCCGTTTGGTGGCCAATCCTGATGATGGATTCAGCCTGGCCAGGATTATAAATACTCCCAGCCGCATGATTGGCGCGAAAACCTTCGCCGAGTTAATAACAATTGCTGGTCAGCTCGAAATCACACCAGGAAAATTACTGCTTGATCTTGGCCAGGAAGAAACTCCAGATTTGAATTCCTTTTCAACCGCAGCTGGTAAGAGGCTGGTTGGTTTTGGGCGCTTATTTTATAAATGGCGTAAAACGTGTGAATCCCTTCCGCCTGTGGAAACCGTGGACCTGATCCTGAATGATATTGATTTCCGCAATTATTTAGAAGATGGCAGCGAGGATGGATTCGAGCGCTGGGAAAATGTCACCGAACTTCGCCGCCTGTCATCTGAATATCAAACTGTTGGGCTTTTATCCTTTCTGGAGGATATTGCCCTGGTATCAGACCAGGATACCTTGAATTCAAATCAGGAAGTTCCAACCTTATTAACGCTGCACGCCGCCAAAGGATTGGAATTCAAGCAGGTGATGATCATTGGTATGAATGAAGGGCTGCTTCCTCACCAGCGTTCTTTCGATGAACCTGAAGCTATGGAGGAAGAACGTCGGCTCTTGTATGTTGGCATTACCAGGGCTATGGATAGGTTGCATTTATTCCACTCGCTCAACAGGTTCAACTATGGTTATATGGAGCCTATGGAATCTTCCCGTTATTATCGCGATATTCCCCCCGAGCTGCGCGAAGAAAACGGATCACCTTATATCCAAACTACCAGCTCATCATCTGTTGGAGCTGTCCGTCCCTGGAAGGAAATACAAAAGGAATCCAGCAGACCAGCCAGCCAGGAGATCCAATATCATCCAGGGGAGAAGGTCAACCATCCCAAATGGGGCCAGGGGTTGGTATTGAACAGTATTCTTCAAGATGATGATGAAATTGTGGATATCTTTTTTGAAGGAGTGGGGAAAAAGAAACTGATTGCATCCCTGGCAGATCTGAAAAAAATCGGCTGATTGTAAATGGTAAAATAGGATCAGTTCTCCCGTCGTTACGCAAAGAGAGAAACCTGTTATGGCCGTAATCGAAAAAGGCTCATTTGAAGTGATCAGCCGCAGCCCGACTCAAACCCGTCGGGTTGGCATGCGATTGGGCGAGCTGCTGCTGCCAGGGGATGTAGTTTGCCTCGAAGGAAATCTAGGAGCAGGTAAAACCACTCTCGTGCAAGGCATTGCCTCAGGTTGGGGGTCTTATGACTCTGTAACCAGCCCATCCTATGTGCTCGTGAATGTTTATCGGCGCCTTGATCAATCCCAGCTTTTCCACCTGGATGCCTATCGTTTATCTGGACCGGAAGAAGCTGTTGATCTGGATCTGGATGCCATGTTAGGACAGGGTCCGCTGCTGGTAGAGTGGGCTGATCGAATTCAAGATGCCCTGCCGGATGAGTGTTTATCAATTA
Source organism: Anaerolineales bacterium (assembly GCA_021161345.1). Taxonomy (GTDB): domain Bacteria; phylum Chloroflexota; class Anaerolineae; order Anaerolineales; family UBA11858; genus B10-G9. The sequence continues at coordinate 19,708 of JAGHAU010000044.1, forward strand.
AAATGCGCCTGATCAATGATGAACAGAGGGATTTTATCGTCAACGCCAAGGGGGAACGGCATAAAGATATCCTGGATCGGTTCAGGGAAGATGTTTACGGAGCTTAGATGTTATTAGGTATAGATACCTCAACCCAATCCGTTGGTATTGCTATTTATGACGGCCATCAGATCCTGTGTGAAGAAAGCTGGATCTCCCGCCGATATCACACGGTAGAATTGGCCAGCGCAGTGGATGCCAATCTCAAAAGAGCTGGATTGAATCCCAAGGACCTGGATGTGCTCGCTGTGGCGACCGGACCGGGTTCATTCACTGGCTTACGAATCGGGATGGCTCTTGTAAAAGGTCTGGCATATACCCATCAGCTGCCCGTGATCGGAATTCCCACTCTAAATATCACTGCTCGGGCAGTACCTCCCAGCGATAAACGTTTAGCAGCTGTGCTGCAAGCGGGACGAAGCCGGCTGGCAGTAGGTTGGTATATCACGAAAAATGACCGCTGGACCTCGGAGGATCTCATTGAGAATCTTTCACTCGAGGAACTGCTTGGAAAGATCGACCAGCCCTGTATTCTAACGGGTGAATTGACCAAAGAGATCCGAGAGGTTACAGCAGACCATGACCTGCTCACTATCGCTGATCCTACCCTTGCCATGCGCAGCCCAAAATACCTGGCAGAACTGGCCTGGGAAAGATGGCAGGCTGGTGATGTTGATGATGTTCTATCCCTGAAACCGTATTATCTGCATAAAGGGGACCCGATCCCGGGTTAACCCCCTCCCTTCTAAGGAGTGAAAGAGTTAATGGACAAGGACCTGGAGCTGAAAAAAATAGCGGATGCTGTTTCTGACTGCAAAAAATGTGATCTATGCCATTCCCGCGATAAGGGAGTGCCAGGTGAAGGACCACCCGACGCCGAGATCATGTTTATTGGAGAAGGCCCTGGATTTCATGAAAACATGCAGGGCAGGCCCTTTGTAGGTGCTGCCGGGAACTTACTGGTAGAATTGCTGGGTGCTATCGGCATGAAAAGGGAGCAGGTATTTATTACTAACGTGGTCAAATGCAGACCACCCGGGAATCGTGATCCCCAACCAGAAGAACTGCAGGCCTGCAATCCTTATCTGGAAAAACAACTTCAGATCATTAATCCAAAAGTGATCGTGACCCTGGGGCGTTTTTCCATGGCCCGGTTTATACCGCAGGCCAAGATCAGCGAGATCCACGGCCAACCGGTCAAAGTGAAAGGAATGCTGGTAGTACCCTTTTTTCATCCGGCCGCTGCTCTGCACAGGCCTTCGCTGCGTCCAGTTGTAGAAGAGGACTTTGCTAAACTGCCCGAATTGATCAGAAATGCACAGCAGGCGCCGGCATATCATCCGGCAGAACAAATAGAGGATAATAACAAAGCTGAACAGCTGAGTTTGTTTTGATCGATCAGGAAAATACGGAAAATTCTAACTATGAAAAATAATAAACTCTCACAAAAATTGAATGAACGCACAGCCCATGTGGTGATCCTGGGGCTGGGTTACGTGGGTTTGCCCCTGGCAACGGTGCTGGCAGATGCTGGCTACAAAGTGACTGGGGTGGACCTGGACAGCGAAAAGGTCACACTGCTTAATCAAGGCATTAGTTATATTGATGATGTTGAGACCAGTCTGGTCAAAAAGCTGGTTGACGGAAAAAAACTTCAGGCTACCACGGATTTCTCCGTTGTCTCAGAAGCGGATGCAGTGAGTATTTGTGTGCCAACTCCGCTCCGAAAAACCAGGGACCCAGACCTTTCATATATCGTGGCAGTTTCTGAATCTATTGTGGATTATGTCCACCCCGACATGGTGGTTGTGCTGGAATCTACAACCTATCCTGGAACAACCCGGGAACTGCTATTACCTATGCTGATCGAGAAAACCGGATTGGTGGTAGGCGAGAATTTCTTCCTGGCTTTTTCTCCTGAACGGGTGGATCCGGGCCGCGAGGATTGGACCACGATCAATACGCCTAAAGTTGTGGGCGGGATCACACCTGCCTGTACCGAAATGGCTGCTATCTATTATGAAGGAGCCATGGAAAATGTTATCCGGGTAACCACTACGGAAGTAGCTGAGATGACCAAGCTGCTTGAGAATACGTTCAGAATGGTGAATATTGGCCTGGTCAACGAAATGGCGATCATGTGCGACCGGATGGGCATAAACGTGTGGGAAGTGATTGACGCTGCAGCTACCAAACCGTTTGGTTTTATGAAATTCACTCCGGGACCGGGCTTGGGAGGCCATTGTATTCCGATCGATCCTCTCTTCCTGTCCTGGAAACTAAAATCGTTGAACTATACTGCCAGATTCATCGATCTCGCTTCAGAAATCAATATCGGGATGCCCCGTTATGTGGTGAACAAGGTCCAGGAGGCGCTGAATAAACAGCATAAAGCCATTAATGACAGCAAGGTCCTGGTATTGGGGGCAGCCTATAAACCGGATATCGACGATGTCCGGGAATCCCCAGCACTGGATGTGATCGGGTTGTTGCAGCAGAGCGGCGCGAAAGTGTCTTATCACGATCCTTTTATACCGGAACTGCACCATGAAAATGTCGACCTCTCCAGTGTCCCGGACCTGATGAAGGCTGTGGAGAGTGCTGATTGTGTCGTGATCATCACCAATCACAGCCAATATGACTATGAGACTATCTTCAAGAAAGCAAAAGCTGTCATGGATGCCCGCAACGCGCTGGGCAAGATTGCCGGGGACGACCCTAAAGTGACAGGATTGTAGGATTAGGTGGCAAAAAAATGAAAAGATATCTTGTAACAGGTGCTGCTGGTTTTATTGCATCTGTCGTTTCTGAGAAATTACTGCAAAGCGGTGCGGAGGTCGTTGGCCTTGATAATATGAATCAGGCCTACGATGTGCGCATGAAAGAATATCGTCTGAAAAAACTGCAGGAAAACCCGAATTTTGAATTTCTTCAGCTAGATGTCAGCGATCGATCGCTTTTGGATAATGACAGGCTTCTTGGAAAAAAATTTAATGCAGTGATAAATCTGGCAGCCCGGGCAGGAGTGAGGGATAGCCTTGAGGACCCCTGGGTGTATTTGGAGACTAATGCCACTGGGACTTTAAACCTGCTTGAATTATGCAAAAGGGAAGGCATAGGAAAATTTTTACTTGCGTCAACATCCAGCATTTACGGGAATGATGCTCCATTGCCTACGCCAGAAACAGCTGAGAGCAATAAACCTCTTCAGGCATATGCTGCTTCGAAGGGTGCCGCCGAAGTAATGGCTCATGCATATCATTATCTTTTTGGTATCGATGTTTCAGTGGTACGTTATTTTACTGTCTATGGGCCAGCAGGTAGACCGGATATGGTTATGTTCAGGTTCATTAAATGGATTGCTGAAGAAACGTCAGTACATTTGAATGGTACAGGAGAACAATCCCGCGGTTTTACGTATGTTGAGGATATTGCAAGAGGGACAATAGCAGCATTAAAACCAATTGGTTATGAGATCTTCAACCTGGGCGGGCATGAAGTCATTTCCATCAACGAATTGATAGCCAAACTTGAAAAAACCATAGGGAAAGAGGCGAATATCGTTTATCATCCCCAGCACCCGGCTGATATGTTAACCAGCCAGGCAAATGTGAATAAAGCCAGGCAGGTTCTTGGTTGGGAACCGCAGGTTTCCCTGGAAGAAGGGATTCAAGTGGTGGTGGACTGGTATCTAAAGGAACGTTCCTGGGCGAAAGAAATCAAGACGGAATAAACACTTGTGAGTATTATGGAAAGCGTTGCATCAATAAACCAAAAAAATCACATTGGATTTTTGGACCTGGTCAGGGGATTTTTGGCTTTCTGGGTTTATTATGCCCATCTAAAAATGGCATCAATTGGCAAAGATGTCATCTGGGGCTCCCCAAGTGTTTGGCGGTTGATGGTTTTGTGCTGCTTTCAGGCTTCCTGATGGCCTATCATTGGGTCAGGCGTGAAGATCGCTTTCAGTCTTTCTGGCATTAGGTGAAAGGTTTTAATATTCCCGGGTCTTTCGGGATTACACCGTTATATTATTCGGTGCTGAGAGGGGTTTATAACTGGGAGAATGAATTTATCAAGATTAAAAGAGCGTCAATGCCATAATTCCTCCCGCTTGAGGAGGAGGTGAGCCTGTTCTAATCACACGGGATATCCAACATTTATCATTTTGGAACGCGTTATCCCATTTTGTACATCCTGTTTAAGCAGGACTGGTTTATCAACCTGCCAATCTATCCCCGCTTGCTGGTTGCGATACTCATTATCAGCCCGGTGGTATATGGATTGGCGTATCTGATGAATAAATATGTTGAAAATCCGGGGATTAAAATTGGAAAATTACTATCAACAAAATGGATTAAACCATCATCTGGACCCAATTCAGCCCAGTAAACACTATTATTTCATTTTTTTGTTATGTTTCTTATCCTAGTCAACTATTTAATCATCCTAATATTCATGTATTTGATCCTGGAGCATGGTTTAAGGGAATCCATGATCCGATCTTACATAATTATATTAGGTTTTGTCGTTGTGTTTACAGAAACTCTTTCTCTGGTAAACCAGATCACCCGGCCGGCGATTTTGAGATCCTGGTCTTTCCTTACTTTCATCCTTCTGATTATTCTCGCTGTGAAGCTTTGGAAAAGAAAAACAGGATTTTTTGAACTAATCAAGATCCGCTTCTCCGAAGACCACAAACGTTTTTCCTCGCTTGAAGCAGTGATAATGATTTGTATTGGGTTGATCCTCATTACAACTTTTATTGTTGCATTTTTCTCTCCCCCAAATAGTTATGACTCTATGACCTATCATATGGCCAGGGTATCAAATTGGATCCAGAACCAAAATATCAGTTATTATCCGACCTCAATTCCCCGGCAAAATTATTCCATGCCAATGGCCGAGTATGAAATTTTACACCTTCAGATCATGAGTCAAGCTGATAAATTTGCCAATCTGGTTCAGTGGTCTGGATTTGTCCTTGTAATTCTTCTGGTATCAAAGATTGCTGATTATCTCCAAATTTCCCGCAGAGGGCAGCTGCTGTCCGCATTATTTGCAGCTACGATACCCATGGCTATCCTTCAGAGCTCGAGTACCCAGAACGACCTGATCACAGGCCTGGGTTGTTTGAGTTTTGGGTATTATTTGTTAAAAACAATCCGCGAGAAATCATGGAAGTATGTTGTCTATTCAGGGCTGTCACTTGGAATTGCCTTGTTGACCAAGGGCACGGCCTATATCTATTGTGCTGCCATTGGTCTCGTGATTGGTATTTCGGGATTGTTATCTATTACCTGGAAAACAAGGTTTTTCCTCATTAAACAGCTTGCCTCAATTATCATCCTTGCTTTGGTATTAAATTCTGGTGTGTATTACAGAAATATTGATCTCTACTTGAGTCCTTTGTCAACTGCCACTGACAGAGTTACTTCAGATAAACTTTCACTTCAGGGTCTTTACACCAATTTGGTCAGGAATGGAGCTGTACAATTAGCTATACCAATACCTGAAGTTAATAAATACATGACCCGATTGGTGGCTGGCCACCTTGGAGAGAATAATACCAATCAGGACATCACTTTTTCAAATACTGATTTTGTGATCAAGTTTAATATCAATGAAGATGAATCCGGTAATCTGCTTCATTTTGTTCTCTTATTACTTGGTCTTATGATTTATCCCTGGATTAAGGATCCAAAAAGAAAGGACCTGTCAATCTTCCTGATATCTTTATTGTTTTCCTTGGTTCTTTTCTCGTTGACTATAAAATGGCAGCCGTGGGGGAGTAGGCTGCTATTGCCGGTTTTCTTTCTTGGATCACCCCTTGTCGGATATGTCTACGACAAGATCAAGTATCCAAGGAAATTTTCAATAATATTCATTTTGAGTTTAACTCTTTATAGCATCCCCTATTTAACACTGAATGATACAAGGCCATTATTTCCACTGATTAGGGAAGATTCTCCTTTCCGAACTATAAAGTTAAGACGACTCTTTTCAAACCATCCTTTCCTTTATGAACAATGGTCCGAGAGCATAACTCCGTTTTATGAAGAGTCATCTGTTTTATATACGGATAGGATGGACCAATACTTCTCCGGTTATTTGCCTTTCCGGGATGACTTTTTTGCTGTGATGGATTCTGTAAATGAACTGGATGTAGATGTTGTTGGCTTAGAATTGCGGAGCAATAGTTGGGAATATCCGATTTGGGTACTAGCAAATCGTCATGCAGGGCTGGGGTTGCCTGAGTTTATCCATGTTGCGATGGATGATATTTCTAGTACGCTGGATCCATTTCAAGGTGAATGGCCAGAATATGTGATCTCAACCAAGGGATCAAATTCGTTTTTTGTGGAAGAATTGGATTACAGTTATATTGTAGATACGTCGATCATAGATCTCCTCCGTCGTTAACCCTGATTTTGCTCACACCCCACATAAAATTTGGAAACTTGACACGCTGATGAAGTGTCTTATAATTCAGTTATTGAATTATAGAATGATTTGTAAATGACTATGCTGCGGTTATATTTGAATATATGTTAGGAATGCAAATCCACCATAGCGGGTGAGGCCGCCAACATCAGGCAGGATATAATGAGCTTTGATTAAATCTTTTGCCTGCTTGGCTTCTTTAGGGTCAATAGGTTTGGTGATTTTCTCTCCATTCCACATCCAGGAAATCTCCGTGGTATCGATGCCCTCGCCTTCGACCATCATTGCAGCGGTAGGTATTCCTGGGACATGACTAAAAATCTTGTGGATCGGCGGATTATCATCAAATAGGATATGTTTAAATCCTTTGGCCTTGGCTTCGATCAATCGCTGGGCATGATTGATATGGCAATCGAAAAATACTAGTGAACGATTTGAGTCAAAATCCGGGAACGAATATGACTGCCAATCTTGTTCAAACATTTGAGCCTTGAGATCAGTATATTCCAATTTATTGAGACTGATATCAAAACCATATTGATTTGCATTGGGACAGGCTTGAGATAATAACCAGGAGGAGTGCCCTTTCCAGACTCCGCTTTCGACAATAAGATCTGGACTGAGGGTCCTGGCGATTGCATATAACCAGAATGCATTATGGAAACCGCTGCCATGTGTATTGTCTTTTTTCTCCCGGCTCCGGTAGATCTCAAAGAAATCCCGGACAATATTCAGCGAGTTATTGTTGGCTGCGTTAGGAAAAAAATCATTAGATAAAAAAGAATCAACCACACCGGCTAATTCAAGATGCAGTCTTTCCTGGTAGACTGGTTCGATCATATAAGAATATGCAGGATCATGAACATATTTCATTTTTAGCTGAGGTTTCTCTTTATCAGGAACATCTTTTTTAACTCGGTAGATTTGGATGCCCAGGAGGTTCTTCAGAAGGGATTGGATCAACTTCTTTAGCTTAGTTTTCATGAATGGTCCTTATGGTATTGGAATGATTGAGATCTGAAAGGTACACATAATTTGTTTATTCATCTCAATTTTACCAGCAATACTTCAAGGGAAAAGCTGGTTGCCAGGTCGATCCAGAAATTGTAAGTTAAGATTGATGAAAAATACTCACAGGAATATGATAGGGAGTTGTTTATCCAGAAATTAGGAAGAAAAGCAGGATAGCGTATGTCAAAAAAAGAGCAGGAAATTCAACAGATAGTGATCGATCCAGAGGATCGAAAACGACGCCTCATTAACTGGCAGGAAATTTGGCAGTACCGGGACTTGTTTTTATTCCTGGTTTGGCGTGATATAAAGACTCGCTATGCCCAATCAATTCTTGGGGTAGGGTGGGCTATCATCCAGCCCGTATTTTCAATGATCGTCTTCACAATTGTTTTTGGCAATCTGGCTAAGGTAAACTCAGAAGGAGTGCCGTATTCCATATTTAGCTACACTGCCCTGGTCCCCTGGACCTTTTTTTCAACTTCTCTGACCAGCGCCAGTAGTAGTTTGATCGGTTCAAAGAACCTGATCACAAAAGTCTATTTTCCACGATTGGTCATCCCCATTGCCCCGGTCCTGGGCAAGACGATAGATTTTGGCATCTCGTTCTTGATCTTGCTTGGTATGATGCTCTGGTTTGGTGTTAAACCAACCATCTGGGCATTGATGGTGCCAGTCTTCATTATTTTGATGATGCTAACAGCTGCGGGTGTGGGAATGTGGCTGACGGCATTATCCATTCAATATCGGGACGTCCGATATGGCGCTGACTTTTTTGTGCAGTTGTTAATGTATGCCTCACCTGTGATTTATGCCACGAGTATTATTCCTGAGAAGTATCAGATCCTATACGCGTTGAATCCAATGGTTGGTGTTATCGAAGGTTTCAGAGCTGCTTTATTGGGAACTCGAGCCATGCCTTGGGATTTACTTGGGGTTGGAGCATTGATGGCAGTGGCTTTTTTCCTCAGTGGAGCTTTATACTTCCGTTCCATGGAGCAGTATTTCGCAGACGTTGCCTGAGTTAAACAAATTTCTATCTACCTATACTTGAGAAATTAATATGTCAAAGATTGCTATCAAAGTAGAGAGTTTATCTAAACGCTACCGGATCGGTTTTGAAAAACAGGCCCGTGATACGCTGGCAGAGGTGATTTCAGACTGGATAACCAGCCCGATCAGGAACTATCGCCGACTTAGGAATTTAACAAAATTCGAGGGACAAGAGCAGGAGATCCAGGAAGTAGAAGATATTATCTGGGCGTTAAGGGATATTTCTTTTGAGATTAAACCCGGAGAGGTTATCGGAGTAATCGGTAATAATGGCGCCGGAAAAAGCACGCTGCTGAAAATTCTGAGCCGGATCACATACCCAACTCATGGAACTGTTACACTTAACGGTCGCGTTTCAAGCTTGCTGGAGGTAGGGACGGGTTTTCATCCAGAACTGACCGGTCGTGACAATGTATATCTAAATGGCACTATCCTGGGGATGACTCGAGATGAGATAGACAGGAAATTTGATGAGATTGTCGATTTTTCAGGGATCAGTAAATTTATTGACACCCCGGTTAAGTTTTACTCCAGCGGGATGGGGGTCCGCCTGGCTTTTTCCGTTGCAGCTCACTTGGAACCAGAAATCTTGTTAATTGATGAAGTTTTGTCCGTTGGTGACGCGGCTTTTCAGAAAAAATCCCTTGGGAAAATGGAGGAAGTTTCTCGGCTGGGAAGGACAGTACTGTTTGTCAGCCACAATATGGGTGCAGTCCGGTCTTTGTGTTCAAGAGGACTATTATTGGAATCTGGAATATTGACCATGGATGACAATGTAGATGCCGTCATTAACCAGTATTTATCCAGTAAGGATGTATCCTTATTAGGTCGATTAAATTGGTCAGAAGCTGACGCCCCTCAAGATCAAGAATTGATCCTTTTCGGTATAGAAATGGTTTCTAAAGACGGGGAAGTAAAAACGACTTTCCAGATCGATGAAGGATTTGAGATTAGGATCCATTACCAGATCGTAGAAGAGATCAAGAATCTTCGGTTATATCTCCGTTTCAAGACCACGATGAGTGAAACAGTTTTTGCTACATATGAGGATGCACAAATCCAGCAGGGATTTAATCGAAAGCCTGGCCATTATACGGCAATAGCGAAGATCCCGCCTAATATTCTCAATAATATGACTTACAGGATCTATCTTGGATTTGATTCCCCCGGCCATAAGGTGCTCATTCCGGGGAAGGAATACCTTGAGGTAGATATTATCGACACATCGGATGGCTATCGTTATGTCCCTGGTGCTTTTGACGGACCGATTCGCCCCGTTATTGATTGGCGGGTAAATGAATCGTAGAGAGAGAATATTGGATATCTGATAACATGAATATCGTTTATTTTACCAAAGGCCAGCGCGGCAGTACTTGTTTAGCCCATATCCTTGAGAAAGGATATAGTGTTGGCGCAGTGATCGGCGTTGGCCAGGAAGATGAAGTCGACTTCCTGGCGGAGCAATACGGCTTTCCAATTCTCCTTCTGAATAAGATAAATTCACCGGAATCTGTATCGCAGTTGAAAGAACTGGATCCGGATTTATTTGTCCTGTGCGGTTATAACAAGATCCTTAAAAATCCTGTGATCGAGACCCCTCCCCTGGGAACGATCAACCTCCATGGTGGAAAGCTGCCGGAATACCGCGGCGCGGCGCCGATCAATTGGCAGATTATTAACGGTGAGACCACTGGTGGCTGTTCGATCATCTACGTGGATGAGGGAATCGACACTGGCGATATAATTGCCCAGGAGTTCTATCCTATCGAGGCTGAAGATACTCATGCCAGTGTGCTGGATAAGACCCTGGAGATTTTCCCCAGGCTGCTGGTGCAGGTTCTGGAGCAGGTCGAGAGCGGAACAGTCCAGACAATAAAACAGGATCCCCTGGCGGGCAGGTATTTCAGCCGTCGCTACCCCAGGGACAGCAGGATAAATTGGTCCGGAATGACGGATGTACAGGTCCACAACCTGGTGCGGGGCATGCATGGTCCCTACCCGGCTGCTTTTACCTACCGGGACGATATTAAAGTGGAAATCGACCGGACAGGGCTGTTGGAAGAAACGATCACTGGTATCCCCGGCCGGGTGCCTCAAAAACGGGCCAATCAGGTGGTAGTGCTTGCCAAGAATAGGGGCCTGGTCATTCTGGAAATCACAGTTGATGGAGAGAAAAAGGATCCCTCGACCTTCTTTAAGATCGGGGACGATTTAGGAAAAGAATAAAAAAGAGGATGGAAAACATGAGTAAAGTATTGATCACTGGTGGTGCAGGTTTTATCGGTTCATATGTTTCCAGGAAGCTGCTGGATATGGGGCACGAAGTTGTGGCATACGACGCTTTTGTGCATTACATTTCGCCCTTAAAAAGCGTCATAAAAGATTATTTTGAGCTGCGATTTGAAGGCATAACGGACCAGGTCGATTTCCGCCGGGGAGATACTCGCGATAAGGCCCATTTACGGCGGGTGATACTGGAGACCAGGCCGGACAGGATCCTTCATCTGGCCGCGCTTCCAATCGCCGATCTGTCCAACCGGCATTCCGAGGAAGCTCTCACCAGCATTCTGGAAGGCGCTGTGAATGTCCTGGAAGTGATCCGGGATGTAGATTTTGTGGACCGATTCGTATATATCTCTTCCTCGATGATCTACGGTGATTTTGAGGAAATCCCTGCTCCAGAAGACCATCCTAAACGCCCGAAGGATATCTATGGGGGTACAAAATACGCTGGCGAGGTAATGACAGAAACCTACAGCCGCCGGTATGGTATTCCCTACAGCATTATCCGGCCTTCAGCAGTTTACGGGCCGTATGATGTCAACCGCCGAGTGAGCCAGATCTTTGTTGAAAACGCTCTGCTTGGTAAACCGATCACCCTTTTCGGGGGCGGTCATCAGGCGCTCGATTTTACCTTTGTGGAAGATACCGCAGATGGCATCATCAAGGTTATGTTCCATGATAAGGCTTTGGACAACGCATTTAATATCACTTACGGCCATGGTTATACCCTGCGGGAGTTTGCAGATATTTTGAAAGAACACGTACCTGATCTGGAAGTGAATGTTGTGGAAGAGGAAGATGTCTTCCGGCCCAAACGGGGAGCGTTATCGATTGAAAAAGCTAAAAAATTGGTTGGCTATAATCCCCAGGTCTCCCTGGAAGAAGGTATAAAACGCTACCTCGATGTCTATCAGAACTTGGCAGTATTTGATCAAAAATAAATGCACTAATTATTGAGGAGCGATCATGCGAAAAATTCCTTTATGTATTCCTTATACAGGTCAGGAGGAAAAAGACGCTGTATGTGAGGTTATTGATTCTGGTTGGTATGCTCATGGTCCTAAGAATCATGAGTTTGAGGAGAGGTTTGCAGAATACCTGGGCGTAAAACATGCTTTTACAATGAATTCCTGCACCTCAGCTCTGCATTTGGCAGTGGAAGGATTGGGAATCACCGGCGAGGTGATTTTGCCGAGTTTTACTTTTGTTGCTTCCGCAAATGCCGTGATCACTGGAGGAGCAAAACCGGTGTTTGCAGATATTTCTTATGACACCTGCAATATCGACCCAGCATCGATTGAGCGTATGATCTCTCCCCAGACGGAAGCGATCATGCCGGTGCATTATGGGGGTCAGAGCGCGGATATGACCGCGATCATGGAAATCGCTGAGAAACACAAACTGATAGTGATCGAAGATTCTGCTGAGACCATTGGCGGAACTCACAACGGACGTCTGACAGGGACTTTTGATATCGGCTGTTTCTCCTTTTATCCCACCAAGAATCTGACCACCGGGGAGGGGGGAATGTTAACAACCAATGATGATCAGTTGGCGCTGAAAGTCAAAGCTCTTCTGGCTCACGGGATCGATAAATCTACCTATGAGCGGGAGGATAAGGAAAAAGCCTGGTATCGATCCGCCAGCCGGATCGGTTATAACTTCCGGATGAGCAACATCCTGGCGGCGATCGGCGTGGAACAGCTTAAAAAACTGCCCGAAATGAACCGTATGAGGCGGGATCTGGCCACCAGGCTTACTGAAGCCCTGGCTGAGATCCCTGAAGTAGAGGCGCCGGTGGAACGTCCTGAAAACAAACATGTTTACCAGATGTACACTGTGCGTATTAAAGAAGGATTGGATCGGGATGAGTTTGTGAGAAGCCTGAACAATAAAGGCATCGGCGCATCGATCCATTTCTTCCCCCCGGTTCATTATATGCCCCCTTACTCGGGACAGGATTTCAGGCGGGACAATCTGTCGGTTACTGAAGAAGTCATCCGTGAGATCATTACTCTGCCGATGTATCCCCAGATGGCGGCTGATGATTTGGCTTATATGGTTGATTCGATTCGCAATACTGTATCTGAGTTGAGGTAATAATGCACGTTCTCCATATCAATGCTACCTCTCATACGGGCGGTGCGGCCAGGGCCATGAGGCGCCTGCATTCAGCATTGGTAGAAAAAGGGCATCAATCCCGTTTACTGGTGGGGCGGAGTATAAAGCCTGATGATCCCCAGGTCCATTTGATCTGGGATGAGATCTCTTCTTTTCGTTCCCTAAGAAACAGGCTGCAATCCCGGATTGGCAACCAGCTTGAAAAATATATTGGCATCCATCCCTGGGCAAACAGGCCAGCTTTGAGAATCGCCGAGACAGACCTGTACCAATGGGCCGATATCATTGATCTGCGTAATTTGTTTGGGGGTTTTTTTAATCTGTGGAGTTTACCCCAGTTATCAAAAAATAAACCGGTAGTCTGGCGTATGCCAGATCTGTGGGCTGTGACAGGCCAGTGCGCTTATCCTTATGATTGCTCCCGCTGGAAAACCGGCTGTTTTGATTGCCCTTTGTTATCAGAAGAGGGCCGAAATATTGTGGAACCGACTCCAACTAATTGGGACGGAACCCGCCGGGTTTGGCGGGCAAAAAAGGATATTTACAGCCGCTCACGCTTGCATATTATCGTGACCACTGAATGGATGCGGGAGCAGGTATCCCAATCCATCCTGGGGGATGTGCCATCCATCAATGTAATTTCTAATGGTGTCAACCTGGACATATACAAACCACAACCCAAGGATTCGGCCCGTCAGCAGCTTGGACTGGACCCAGATGAGAAAATCCTGCTCTGGGCAGCGGGAGGCAAGGGGAATTACCGCAAAGGGTACCACCTGGCGGTGGAAGCCTTGGAAGAAATGCAGGAGATCGGCAAAACTAAACTCACCTTGATCACGATGGGAGGCAAAGAGGGATGGGACAAACCGGAAAAGCTGAACAAAGTGGAGCATTATGGATATGTTCGGGATCCAGAAAAACAAGCCCTTGTCTATGCTGCGGCAGATGCTTTTTTATGCACGACTCTGGCAGATGGACAACCCCAAACCGCCCTGGAATCCCTGGCTTGCGGCACGCCAGTGATCGCTTTTGACCTGGGTCCTATGCCTGGATTGGTTTTTAATGATAAGACCGGACAGATTGCTCCGCAGGCGACCGCACAGTCCCTGTATAAAACCATCGATAAATTCCTGGCGAAGGAGGATCAGCATCCTTTCATGCGGGAATACTGCCGCAAAGAAGCCCTCCAGAAATATGACCTTGGGAAACAAACACAAAAATACATCGATCTTTACGAAAAGATACTGAAGGAGAAAGCTTCCCAGTCCTGATTGGATATTATAGGATGAGCGCCTGGGCGGAAGTGGGGTAGAAGCTCACTGATTATTATGCTCCAGAATTTGAGAGAACCATTGTCTGGAATGATCTTGAGTTAAAGATACCCTGGCGAATCATGGAAGACGGCCATCCGATCCTGTCGGATAATGATTATCAGGCCCAAAAATTCCAGGATGGCGATCTGTACGAGTGAATTATGAAAAATATCATGGTCACTGGTGGGGCTGGTTTTATTGGCTCTAATTTCATTCGTTTTTTGCTGGCTGCTGAACCAGATTTGAACATTTATAATCTGGACTTGTTAACTTATGCAGGCAGTCTTGAAAATCTGAAGCGCTTGCCAAACTCCGATCGGCATCATTTTATTGAAGGTGATATTTGTGACAGAGATCTGGTGAAAAAAGTCCTGTCTGAGAATGATATTGACCTTGTGGTGCATTTTGCTGCTGAGACGCATGTAGACAGATCCATTCTTGGGCCAGAAGCGTTCATCCGGACCAATATACGAGGTACTTTTATATTGCTTGAGGCTGTCAGAAAATATTGGAAAATTGATTCAAGAAAAATACGGCCGGATGTCCATTTCCATCATATTTCCACCGATGAGGTCTACGGCACGCTGGCGTCGGATGAACCTGCCTTTTCTGAAGACCACCAGATATCGCCCAATTCACCATACGCTGCTTCCAAAGCAGCCAGCGATCACCTGGTGCGGTCCTATTTCCACACCTACGGATTGCCAATTACGATAACCAACTGCTCCAATAATTACGGTCCCAACCAGTTTCCTGAAAAACTGATTCCACTGATGATATTAAATGCCATCGAGGGCAAACCGCTGCCAATCTATGGCGATGGCCGGCAAATCCGGGATTGGTTGTATGTTGAGGATCACTGCCGGGCAATCTGGACCGTAGTTCAGTCCGGTAAAAAAGGGGAAACCTATAATGTCGGAAGGGAAAATCAGCCTACTAATCTAGAGATCGTCCAGGAGATCTGCAGGATTCTTGATCGAGATCTCCCTGATTCTCAATTTACTCCGCATGAAAACTTGATTGTCTATGTCACTGACCGGCCTGGTCATGACCGCCGCTATGCAATGAATATCAATAAAATCATAGGTGAGGTGGAGTGGAACCCACAAGTCAATCTTAAAGATGGATTAGAGTTAACAGTTGCCTGGTACCGGGAAAATTCGGATTGGGTGAAAAAGATCAGAGATCAACAAGAATATCAATCCTGGATGGAAAATAACTATCATGACAGGAGTATTTCATGAAAGGGATTATTCTATCTTGTGGAAACGATACCAGATAATATCCGCTAACAATTGCAGTCAGAAAACAGCTGCTCTGTGAATTGATTTGATTGGGCAAAAAAGATCATTCAGTACGATCCAAAACCAGAATAAACCATATACTCCGGGCTGAAACAGATGACAAGTAATTCATTTGACCTAACCGCAATAAGACCTCAAAACACTGCCCTGGATCGTTTGCGGTTTCAAGAAGTGTTTAACTCTTTCTATTCTGATTGGGAAATATTCCTTATAAAAGTCCTGACAGATTAAAATAGAAGGCTATTAGTGGGTTTTCCGCCATTAAATCCGGTTGACTTACTGGCGTTTGGTCATTGATTAATCCTGATTTTCTAAATTATCACTAAAAATCCAAGTCTTGACCAAATCTGAGGATGGATTATAATTCAGTGACTGAATTATAAACCACGGGAGTGAGGATTAATGGATCTCTCTCAAGAAGATAGAGACCTTATTTTATTAGAACAGATAGCTGAAGATCCTGACGTGAATCAGTCAACTTTGGCTGAAAAGCTGGATGTAGCTGTTGGTACTGTTAACTGGCATATCAAGAGATTGGTGTCCAAGGGATATGTCAAAGCCAAAAGAGCTCAGCGAAAAAAATTACGCTATATCATCACCCCGGAAGGCATTGCTTTAAGGGCTAAATTGACCGTCCAGTACATCGAAAACCAGATGCGGCTCTATAGAGAAACCAGGCAGGGGGTAAAGGATATTTTGACTGAGATTAAGGCAGAAGGATATAGCCAGGTCAGAATCACTGGAGATAGTGAGATTGCGGATGTTTGCCAGCTAACCTGCCTGGAACAGGGATTTGATGTTGTTGACAATGATGATCTGCCGACATTAGAAGTAGATGGTTATTCGGTTTCACGAAAGTTATAAATAATGGTTTTGGAAGATTTATTGGATTAGACCAGGTTTCAAGCTACTAAAAAAGGAATTCAAAATGAAAAAAGCGGTCATTACTGGAATCACTGGACAGGATGGTTCTTACTTGGCAGAAATGCTGTTACACAAAGGGTATGAGGTTCACGGTGTAATCCGCAGGGCAAGTACATTTAACACCCGCCGACTGGATCACCTCTACCGGGATCCGCATAACGGAGAAAAAGTCCAGCTATTCTTACATTATGGTGACCTTTCCAGTTCGGACAGCCTCGAACGAGTAATCCACGATGTTCATCCTGATGAGGTTTACCACCTGGCAGCCCAAAGCCATGTTCGGGTTAGTTTCGACATGCCAGAATACACAGGCGATGTCACCGGGTTGGGAACGATCAGGATCCTGGAATCTATCAGGCGTTTAGGAAGCAATACCCGGTTTTATCAGGCATCGACCAGCGAGCTGTTCGGCAGCGCTGCAGCTCCCCAGAGCGAAACAACACCCTTTCAACCTCAGAGTCCATATGCTGCGGCTAAATTATATGCTTTCTGGGTAACAAGGAATTATTCCCAGGGTTATGATCTGTTCGCTTGCAATGGAATCCTGTTTAACCACGAATCCCCCCGCAGGGGTGAGACTTTTGTAACCCGGAAGATCACCATGGCGGTAGCCAGGATCAAAGCTGGCTTGCAGAAGAAATTGTACTTGGGCAACTTGGAAGCCAAACGCGACTGGGGATATGCCCCTGAATATGTTGAGGCGATGTGGTCAATGCTTCAGCAGGAAGAGCCGCATGACATCGTGATTGGCACCGGCGAAGCCCACACAGTACGGAATTTTGTCGAAGAGGCGTTTGGATATGTCGATCTGAATTATAAGGATTATGTTGAGATCGATCCGCGGTATTTCAGGCCCACTGAAGTGAATCACCTGGAAGCGGATCCTGCAAAAGCAAAAAGAATCCTCAAATGGAATCCGAAAGTTCGCTACTATGATTTGGTACGGATCATGATGGATGCTGATCTAGAGCTGATAGGTTTGGAATCCCCCGGGGATGGGAAAAAGATCGTAGAAGATAAATTTGATGACTGGCATAACTGGGAAGACCAGATTGTCAGCATGGGGAGATGATCATGAATCAGACTAACTATCCTGACCCCAAGGAATTTTGGGCAGATAAGAAAGTATGTGTAACTGGCGGAGATGGTTTCCTGGGCTCTTTTGTCCAGAAAGTCCTGGCAGAGCGGGGGGCAAAGGAAGTTTTTATCCCTTTGATCGATGATTATGATCTGACAGATAAGGACAACATCAGGCGTATGCTCTCGGACGCAAAACCGAATGTGATCATCCACCTGGCAGCCCTGGCTGGAGGTATTGGAGCCAACCTGGCCCGTCCGGCTGAATTCTTTTATAAGAATCTGATGATGGGTGTTCCACTGATGCATGAAGCCTGGCAATCTGGTGTGGATAAATTCGTAGCTATTGGCACGATTTGCGCTTACCCGAAATTTACCCCGATCCCTTTCCAGGAAAAAAATCTCTGGGATGGATATCCAGAAGAAACCAATGCACCTTACGGCCTGGCAAAAAAAATGTTATTGGTCCAGGCCCAGGCGTATCGAGAGCAATATGGTTTTAATGCCATTTATCTGCTGCCCGTAAACCTGTATGGTCCCCGGGATAACTTTAATCTTGAAACTTCTCATGTAATCCCTGCTTTGATCCGAAAAATGAACGATGCTGTTGATCGAAATGACAAAGAAGTTGTCCTATGGGGCGATGGATCGCCAACAAGGGAATTCTTCTATGCTGGTGATGCGGCCCGCGGTATTGTGATGGCTGCAGAGCGATATCACGGCAGCGAACCTGTCAATCTTGGCGCCGGTATGGAGATCAGCATCAAGGACCTGGCGTTGATGATCGCCGAGCTATCCGGGTTTGAAGGTGGGTTGGTTTGGGATACAAGCAAACCCAATGGGCAGCCCCGAAGAGCACTGGATACCCAGCGGGCAAAAGATTATTTCGGGTTTGAAGCGGAGATGCCATTTAAAGAAGGATTAAAGACAACCATTGAGTGGTACAGGAAGAATAAAGATCAGATCAAATGATCAGGAATGGGAATAATAGTAGTTATCCAGCTGGTTATCCACATGCCGGCGAGGGGTTTTCCCGATTTATCAACAATGTTATCCACATTTGGCGTCTGCTGTGTGACTGACTGAAAAAATGAGTAATATTACGATCTTCACTGCACCAAAAGCATTCTCAGATCCGCATATCAATATCATTCAGCGGAATGCGATCCAATCTTATAAGGACCTTGGTCCCCGCGCTGAGGTATTTCTTATCGGTGATGAAGAAGGTATGAAAGAAGCTGCATCTGACCTGGGTGTCAGGCAGCTTCCTGATGTAAAACGGAATGAAATGGGAACGCCTCTTGTCAGTTCAATTTTCAGCCTAGCGAGGGACGCTGCTTCTAATGAAATAATGATCTACCTTAATGCGGATATTATGCTGCTGCCGGAATGTCTAGATGTGATCGATACTATTCGAGATCTGGAAAAGGACTTTTTACTGGTAGGCCGACGCTGGGATCTGGATATTATGCGGGAGATTGATTTTTCAAGTGATTGGCAGGAGGATATTGAACGCCAGATTAGAGAGACGGGCCACCTGCGCACGATTGCAGCGATGGATTATTTTATCTTTCCCCGGCATCTGTTCAGCGGCATACCTCCCTTTGCGATCGGCAGAGCGGGTTGGGATAACTGGATGATCTATCATGCTGTTCAGCAGCCCTGGCCAGTTATTGATATCACTCCTTCCCACCGGGTTGTCCATCAGAATCATGATTACAGACATCTACCGGATGGGATTGCCCATTATGATCTGGAAGAATCTTATCGGAATGTGGCCCTTGCAGGTGGTATGCGGTCTACCTATGATTTGCTGGATGTGCCGCTCATATTTCAGGACGGCAGGATTCAAAGGAAAAGAATAACCTTATCAAGAATACTCCGGAAACTGGAAAGGATCGTCATGCCAGTAGAACAGATGGGCTGGCGATGGCAATTAACCCGTTTGCTGCGCAGAACTCGGCGAAGAATATCTTAGATCAGGCGGCCAGATGACAAGATTCGGAATGAACCCAGCCAGAAATAAAAATATCTCATATTCACCTTCCCGGGTTACGGCTGCTATGATGACCTATATCCCAAATCTGGAAGGATATTTTATGCATCGTCTGGATGTGTTGAAATTATCTCTGGACAGCTTGATCCATAGTGTTGCTGGGCAAACAGATATAATGATCTTGAATAACGGAAGCTGCGCCCAGGTGCGCGAATACCTTGATCGCCAATTGGAGAGCGGCAAAATAGACTACCTGATCCATTCCCGGCGGAATCTTGGAGTGATTGGAGGTTTCAAAATCCTTTTCAATGCGGCTCCGGGAGAGATTATTGCCTACAGTGATGATGATGTTCTCTATTATCTGGGCTGGTTGGAAGCTCACCTGAATATCTTGGACACCTTCCCGAAATCAGGAATGGTCAGCGGAGCGCCCGTAGGGTATTCCTCAGAACATGCAGTAAAGGCAGTTGAAGATTTCATCTCAAGTAAACCACCTGGTTTATCAAGTCAGGAAAAGCCGCGTGTGGAGGCTTGGGAGGAAAGCTGGGCTGTCAGTACTGGCCGGCCGGTATCTGAACATCTACAAGCGGTCTTGGATACACCGAATAAACATTTGGTCTACCACGGGGTTGAAGCAGTCCAATCCGCCAAACACTTTCAGTTCGTCACTCCCAAAAAGGTGATCTGCGAGGCATTTTCCCCTGATTGGAGCGGTAGTCTAATGGATGGTCTGGTGACTCTGGATGAATCAGTAGACAAACTCGGTTATTTGAGGTTAACGACGCCGCAACGGCTTGCCCGGCATATTGGTAATACAATCTCCTCTGAGATCCAAGTAGAAGCTGAAAAACTGGGACTAAAGACAACCGGTGAGATTCCGGATATCCAGGAGCATGAACACTGGATTCTGAAAATTCCTGGAAGTGGCCGTGTGTTGTGGCCGATGTACAGGTGGTTGTTTAAAGTGCTTCACAAGGTGAGGTAATCTGTCATGCGTATATTGTGGTACACAGGGGTACAACTCCCCGCAGTTACTGGGAAGGGATTGGCTCGCGCTGGATGGCAGGAGGGATTGCGGAAGGCCTTGAATGATTATCATCCAGAGATCCAGCTCAGCATTGCTTCAAATGGGTCAGAAGATTATGAGCCATTCACCGAGGAAAACGCGACATATTACAACATCTACCGCGTTCCAGCCCCTGATACCCGCTGGAAACGAGTATTCAAGAACTGGAAACATCTGACCTACGACAGGGAAGAATTAGATCGAAGTTTGGAGATTGTTGAGGTTGTCCAACCTGATTTGATTTTCATTTTCGGTACTGAGAACCCGTTTGGTTTATTGGCAAATCGCTTCCCTGTACCCGTTGTAATATCAATTCAGGCAGTGATCAATGGGTTGGTTCAACGAATTTTTTCTGGTCTGTCATTTTCTGAACTGACCAAGGAATTTTTTACGAAAGACACCATTAAGGGCGAGGGAATCTTCCATAGATACTGGCAATTGAGAATATTGTCAACTATGGAGCAGCTGATTTATAACCGTTGTATTATTTTTTGCGGCAGGACTTCCTGGGATCATAATTGGCTGATCAAACTCAATCGGAAGGCGATTTATTATCATATAGACCGTGTCTTGGCAGAGGAATATTATCATCATACCTGGAAGTATGAGAATTCAGATCAGAACATCATATTTACAACCTCAAGCAATGCAGCATTTAAAGGTGGGATAACTCTCACCAGGGCACTTATTAAGTTGGTCAAACGGGGTAGGAAAGATACCAAATTACATATAGCAGGCATCCATCCTTTCAGCGTTGTTGGAAAAAACATCAACCGGTTAATTTCTAAACATCAATTACAGGACAATATTGTACTGTTGGGACGCATCTTACCCGATCAGATCATCCAAGAGATGAAACAAGCACGGATATTTGTCCTTCCATCTCACATGGACAACAGCCCCAACAGCCTTGGTGAGGCAATGCTTATTGGATTGCCCTGCATCGCATCTGACGCGGGGGGGATCCCTTCAATGATCACTGATGGTGAGAATGGGTTGCTTTATCACTATTCAGATATCAATGAGCTTGCAGATAAGATTGAAGAATTGCTGGACGATCCAGGCAAAGCTGAAGTCCTGGGCGCCCAGGCGAGGAAGACGGCACTCGATAGGCATGACCCTGAAAGAATTGCTGATATCACTCTTAATATGTATCGGGAAGTAATATCGGGTAAAGTTCAAGCACGAACACAATTTCCGGAAGAGAAGATCTCCAATCTCGAAAGATTGTATCAAAGAGTTAAGCTCATTTAC
>JAGHAU010000102.1 GCA_021161345.1 Anaerolineales bacterium
GGATCACCCGAATCAACGCAGCTTCCCGCATCAACGGATTGACTTACAGCCGCTTGATCTACGGATTGAAAGAAGCCAAGATCAACCTTAACCGCAAGATTCTGGCCGATATGGCTGTCCGCCATCCAGAAGCTTTTGCCCAGGTTGTAGAAAAGGCCAAAAAAGCCATCGCATAGTTTAATTGAGCCAAAATCAGAGAGGACAGGGTCACCTGTCCTTTTTGTTTTTAATGCTACAATCGATTCTTGAGAGGGCATACCATCATGATCACTTCCCGGCAGAATCAAAAGATCAAGAGGATCAAACAATTAACTTCCCAGACAAAATTCCGAAAAAAGGAAAATGCCTATGTAGTTGAGGGGATCCGATTATTAGAAGAAGCTCTCCAGGCAGATCAAATACCTGAGCAGGTGCTTTATACTCCTGACCTCGACCAGAGAGGGCAGACCCTGGTGAAGCTTTTCCAGAACCGACAGGTGGCTTGTGAGCTCGCTGCTCCAGACGTATTAAATGCCGCCAGTGATACAGAAAATTCCCAGGGGATCATGGCTGTATTCCCGATTGATCCGCTACCTTTGCCTACTAGAAATAACCTGGTACTTATAGCTGATGAGATTCGGGACCCCGGCAATCTAGGCACATTGATGAGATCCAGTCTTGCGGCCGGTGTTGACCTGATCCTTCTCTCCCCCGGAACAGTGGATCTTTACTCGCCGAAAGTCATTCGGGCAGGGATGGGAGCACATTTTCGATTGCCTGCTTTGGCTGCTTCATGGGAAGAAATCCCGCAAATCACTTCCGGACTGGTTCTTTACCTGGCAGACATGAATCAAGGAAAGAGTTGTTGGGATACCGATCTATCTGGTCCGGTGGGAATTATCCTGGGCGGAGAAGCCCGTGGTCCAGGCGATAAAGCCCGGGAGCTCGCAAAACATTCCATTCATATCCCCATGAACACTCATTCAGAATCATTAAATGCGGCGGCGGCAGGGGCTGTTCTCCTATTTGAAATTCGCCGCCAGCGATTTCTTCGGGATTAATCCAGACTATTATGCAGGTTCTATGACAGGACAAGAACTCCCTCTTAATCAAATCCTCCATGGCGATGCGGTTCAGGTCATGAGGAAGCTGCCAGAAAACTCTATTGACCTGATTTTTGCTGACCCTCCATATAACATGCAGATCAAAGGCAATTTGACCAGGCCGGATTTCAGCAAAGTGGAAGGAGTGGATGACAACTGGGACAAATTTGACAATTACCAAGCCTATGATGAATTTACATCAACCTGGTTAAAAGCTGCCCGTCGTGTATTAAAACCCGAAGGAGCAATTTGGGTCATCGGTACTTATCATAATATCTATCGAGTCGGGAAATCCCTCCAAGATTTAGGATTCTGGGTGATCAATGAGGTCATTTGGGAAAAAACCAACCCCATGCCCAACTTTAAGGGGGTTCGTTTTACAAATGCCCACGAAACTCTGATCTGGGCTAAACAGAACAAGAGCTGCAAATACACAATTAACTATCACGCCATGAAGCCATTTAACGATGGAAAACAGATGCGCAGTACCTGGAATCTGCCCATCTGCAAAGGAAAAGAACGCATCCGGGTAAATGGCGAAAGCGCTCATTCAACTCAAAAACCCCTTTCCCTGCTGTACCGCGTGATATTGGCATCCACAAATCCGGAAGATGTAGTTCTAGATCCATTTTTCGGAACCGGTACAACCGGGGCAGCCGCCAAGATCCTGCACCGGAACTGGATTGGCATCGAAAGTGACCAAACTTATATACCCATAGCCCAGGAGCGGATAAAACGGATCAAAATTGAAGATTTCAGTCCTGAAGCTTTTAATATCAGAGATGAAAAGCGTCTCGCACCCCGGGTTCCTTTTTCGCGATTACTTGAAACCGGGTATATCAAACCCGGCCAATCTCTTTATTTCAATCAGGATCCATCCCAGGCTGCGAAAGTCAAACCTAACGGGATCCTGCAGTTCGGGAAATTTACTGGATCGATCCATCAGACAACCAAACATATCCTGAACGGGAAGCCTGCCAATGGGTGGTTGTACTGGTTTACAAAGGATAAACAAGGAAGATATATCAGCATTGATTTGATCAGGGAAAATTACCGTAAAGATCAAAACCATTCATCGGGCGAAAAAGACAAAATTTCCTGACAACAGAACCTAGAAAAAATATTATGAAAATTCGTTCAGCTACCTTATTTGACAACCCCGGTTCAACCATAAAATCGGATTTCCTCCTCCTGGTCGAGAAATTCAATAAAGAAGCTATGGCGGTGTTCCGGGATTCTGATATTGAACTGCAAACAATCCGTTTCGCCACACCTCCATATCCAGTTTTTCTCAAAGGTATGGGATCGGACCAGATGATCGAGTATGCCATCCAGTTGGAAAGAACCCTGAAAAACCTGGGGTATGAGTATATCTCACTGGGGCCTGCCCTGCCCGAGTATCCCGAAAGTTATGGATTGATACCTGATTTGATCGAATCTACAGAGAACACCTTCTGTTCTGGGTTGATGACCGATCCCGCACAAGGAGTATCCCTTCCGGCCGTAAGAAGCTGTGGTGAAATCATCCATCGGTTAACACCCCTGGATCCAAATGGTTTTTCCAATCTGTATTTCGCTGCCCTCGGCAATGTTCCGGCCGGAGCTCCATTTTTTCCCGCCGCTTACCACAGCGTCGGGCAACCTTCCTTTGCCATTGCTGTTGAAGCCGCGGACCTGGCGGTTCAATCATTCACTGGAGCCCCCTCGTTTGAAAAAGCCCGGAGCGAATTAACAACTCGGCTTGAAGATCTGAATGCTAGATTAGTACAAACAGCCGAACTGATAGAAAAAACGACTGGTGTTGAGTTTACAGGAATCGATTATTCCCTGGCACCTTTTCCGGAAAATGAACTATCGATTGGAGGAGCTCTGGAAGAACTTGGCCTGAAAGAAATAGGTCAACATGGATCCCTGGCAGCAGCAGCTTTCCTGACCGACTCCATTGACCGGGCTGATATTCAGCGGACAGGGTTCAGCGGCTTAATGCTGCCGGTTCTGGAAGATTCTGTTCTTGCTGAACGTGCGGCGGGGGGTTCTCTTACGGTCAAAGACCTGCTGCTTTATTCAGCAGTTTGCGGCACGGGGCTGGATACAGTACCTCTGCCCGGAGACATCAGCGCAGACCAGATCAGCTCGATCCTGGTGGATCTGGCCGTACTCTCACTAAGGTGTGATAA
>JAGHAU010000281.1 GCA_021161345.1 Anaerolineales bacterium
CACTTTGCCCCAACCTTTCCTGGCGGTATAAGATTGGAAATCCATCGTCCACAAAAATAAGAAAGGCAATTGGCAGGTAGATGATCAGAAAAATTCCAACACCGATCAACCCGCCTACAAGATCCAGGATCCTCTTGGCAACGTGATAAGTACCACTAGCACCTGTATCATCCACAAAAGATCGTAGTATCCAATCCGTTTCCAGAATACGGATGGGGACTGTTTGATTCAAGTCTTCGTAAGCCACCGGCATACGGGTGATCTCAATGCCCAACTCCTGGGCATCTAGCACAGCCTGGAACGTAGCACCTGTGATCGTTCCGGTGATTGCTACGATAACGTCAGTAACTTTTTCTTTTATTATCACATCAAGAAGATCAGGTCCAGATCCTAATACTTTGTGCCCTTCTATCTCTAGACCTAATTTGGCGTGATCATCATCAATTATGCCAATGATATGATAAGGCTTCGGTTCGATTTTATTAAAAGATTGAAGAAGTATCTTTCCGGAAACTCCACCACCGACCAATAGAACCCGCGGTAAAAACACTTCTCTGGTCAGTACCCGAATGTAAAAGAGACGCCATAATAACGTAAAGATGATTGAACCCAAGATAAAAATCGCTACTCCGGTACGGGGAAGGGATTCCGGGGGTGAAGTAAAGTAAATTCCCAGGTAGAGAATTGAACCAATCAAAGCGGCAGTAGCCACACCCTGTAAGGTATGGCTCCAGCTGCTGGCTTTGCGCACATCATGCAGCTCGATCATCAAAAAGAGCCAAATGAACGGCATCAGGTAAAACCACCCAGGTACCTGGTCCAGAACAAAGGAAACGGAAAAACCTTGCGGCTGGGCTTGATTTCCCCAGACCCATAAGGATATGACCAGTGCAATAATTACCGCTAAAACATCGCCATTTAACAACATCACCCGTCTTTCGACAAAGCGGAAACGGAAACGGCGTTCTTTTTGAAGGTCAAATGATTTAGGACTCATAATTTCTCAGTTAAGGAACCTTTTGATTTCTTGACTATTTTATCAAATGAAGCGCGAATCAGGCTCCACAAAAAACCACTACCCCATGAAAAGTGCATTGTCGCGATCGCCAGGGGCAATCCAAATACCAGAAAATCCTTGTTTTTAGAAATGGCTGCCCTGGTTCCAGCGTATATCAAAGCTGAAAGGTAGATGAAAGCTTCAATGAAAAGCAGCCATCGTGCCCATAAGAACCAGATGCCCAGAAATCCCAGGCCAATCCAGCTAAGCACAAAAAAACCGGACAGCTGGCGCCAGCGGATGGTATCCGGGTAGCGCAGCAGCATAATTAATTTCCAGTAACCGTAATTCCAATACTGGATGGCCAGATCTTTAAAATTAGACCTGGCAACATAAGATGCCGAGATATCAGGATCCAGCCAAACTTTTCCACCATTCTTTCTAACCCGAACATTGAATTCGTAATCCTCATTGACCAATAAGGATTCATCATATCCGCCGATCTTGTCGATCAGGGAGGTATGATAGGCGCCAAAAGCAACCGTGTCAACCTCTCGAGCTTCAGAACCGATGCGGTAGCTGGCATCTCCCACACCCAGGGGGTGGCCGGCTGCAACAGCAATGGATTGAGCCACCCAACGCTGATTGGCGGGTTTGATCTGGATCACACCACCCACATTATCCCCCAGACCTGCCTCCAAATCTCTCAGGCAGTACTTGATATAGTAGGGATGAGGGAAGGAGTGGGCATCCATACGGATGATGTAATCACCAGAAGCTGCTTTGATCGCCAGGTTCAATGCGGCTGATCTATTCTTTTTTGGATTGTCGATGATCCTGACATTCAGTTCCGTTACAGCTTCAGTAAATTCCCGGATCTTTTCTCGAGTTTTATCTACGGACATGCCATCAGCAATAATGACTTCCAGATCCGCCAGAGGGAAATCTTGTTCACAGATTGCCGCCAGAAGATCCTGGATGGTCTTTTCTTCGTTTAAACAGGGAATGATCAGGGATACTTTCATCATCGGCTTAATCCATCTTTTCCATCAGAATCGTTTGGTCATCAGCTTTCACCACCGGGATGGTTACCTCAAATACAGAGCCCTCCCCAAAAGTGCTCCGTACAGCAATGGTTCCATCATGAGCCTGAACGATCTGCTGAGCAATGGCAAGTCCCAATCCTGTTCCTGGTTTGGCTTCTTTTTTTCGGGATCCATCCACTTTATAAAATCGCTCGAAGATCCGGTCCAAATGATCCTCTGGAATGCCCTTTCCACTGTCAATGATCTCGATCCGTGCTAATCCGGCATCACTTCTGGCAATCATTTTTACAAAGCCGTTTTCCGGTGTGTGTTTAATGGCATTATCCACTAAATTTGTAAAGACCTGTGCCAGGCGGTCTTCATCACCTACACAAGTGGGTAATGGATCAACATCCAGGCTGAGCTTAACTCTAGCTTCCGCAGCCTGGGGAATAAGCTGATTGACCACATGAGTGAGCAATATGCTTAAATCCAGTGCCTGGCGATCCAGGACTACGGTGCCGGCATCAAAGCGAGCCAGATCAAGCAAGTCCACCACTAAACGGTACATGCGATCTGCTTCGGTCTTGATGATCCCCGCTGCCTTGGTCAGGGCAGGACCGGATTCCACAGTGCCATCCAGCATCGCCTGGGAAAATCCCTGAATGGATGTCAAGGGAGTTTTCAATTCGTGGGAAACATTAGCCACAAAATCGCGCTGGGATTGCTGGGAAGCCCGGACCTGATCGATCATCTCATTATAAGCCCCAGCCAAGGCCTGGACCTCATCTGGACCTTGCAGAGGGATCTGCTGATATTCTCCATTCGAGATATTACGTGAGGCTTGTTCAATATCCTGCAGCGGACTGGTTATCCAGCTCCCCATCCAGGCCGCAAAGACCACTGCCAGAAGAAATGCTACCAACCCTGCCCGAAGAAATGCAGGAAGAAAATCCTCTCTCAGCGTTTCCCGGAGTTGAGGACTGCGCAATAACTGCAAACCACCCTGGCGGGGAAGGATCAAAACCAGCAGGTCTCTTTTAGGCATAACCCAGGAACTATACAACCAGGTTTTACCATCCTGGTCGTCGATCTGGCCTTTTGCTTGGGGTGATATTTCATCACTTGGCCAGATAATCGCCGGACTGTCTGGCTCTGAATCCAGGAGAGTTTCCCGTTCAGAATTGAATAGTATCAACCTAATATCCAGTGATTCACTGATGCGATTAAGGTACTGCTGGAAATCCCTGGGGAGGATTGAACGTTCATTGATCTGGCGCTGGATGATAGCCAGAGCAGCATCCAGTCTGCCCAGTGCCTGGCGGTCGATCAGGGGGTTGCGGATAACATAAACAAAAATCCCGATCCCCAGGATACTAAGGATCAGAAGAATAATGATAGCGTAGGTCAACCAGAGCCGAGCACGCAAAGAAGTAAACATGGATTATCCGGTCCAACAAATTCACTGGACCAATTTATATCCTATCTTGGTGACTGTTTCTATTTTTACACTGGACCCGGACAGTTTTTTTCGGAGGTGGCCAATATGCACATCCACAGTGCGGGTATTTCCAAAATAATCATAACCCCAGGCCAGATCCAAGAGCTGATCCCGGCTGAGCACAATGCCCGGATGCCTGGCCAGCGTGTACAACAGATCGAATTCCTGGGTTCTGATTTCGACCGGCTGCCCACTGATCCTGACCTCCCTGCGCTGTGGATCGATCAGGATATCCCCGATCTGAATTTGTTCCTCGCTTTTAACCTCATCCCGGGCTGAGCTGCGGTGCAGTACCGCTTTCACCCTGGCAATCAATTCCCGCGGGTTGAATGGTTTTGTAAGATAATCATCCGCGCCCAGTTCCAATCCCAGAATCTTATCTATGTCCTCATCCCGGGCTGTGAGCATCAGGATTGCCACAGGATCTTTCTTTCCTCTTAAGTTGCGGCAGACTTCCAGCCCATCAACTTCCGGCATCATCAGATCCAACACCATTAAAGCCGGACGCTGTTTTTCAACAGCGTCTAGAGCGTCTCTTCCATCAGAAGCAGTGATAATACGATAGCCTTCCCGTTCCAAATAGAGCTGGGCCAGTTCGATGATATTGGGTTCGTCGTCCACCAGGAGGATCAGTTCGCCAGTCATAAGGTATTTATTGATCCGTTAAAAAGTATTAATCCAGCAAAGCGACCGATTCAATCTCCACCAACCCATCTTTTGGAAGACGGGTTACCTGGACTGCAGAGCGAGCAGGAAATTTCTTTGTAAAAAATTCCCCATAGACTTCGTTCATTGCACCAAAATCATTCATATCAAGCAGAAATACTGTGGTTTTTACTACCTTGGACATTTTAGTTCCGGCAGCTTCCAGGATAGCTTTCAAGTTTTCCAAAGCTTGCCGGGTTTGCGCTTCTATGCCACCATCGATAAAATTTCCGCTGGAGGGATCTATACCTAACTGACCGGCAGTGAAAACATAATGTCCTGCTTTTACAGCGGCAGAATAAGGCCCTAATGCTGCCGGTGCTTTATCTGTAGTCACAATCTTTTTTTTCATGGGTAGTTTGCTCCTGGAAGGTTTTCTCCCTAAGATGGGTAATCAAATTCCGCTCCAAGTATACCCCATTCCCTAATTGGTTATCTGACGGAAACCCCACGCTTGAGCTATATACCTTATTGGCTATACGCAAAGAAAGCTGTGGTTTTTTATTTTCACAGCTTTCTTATTGACAGATTATTATAAGTGTAAGCATAATATTCAATTACCATTATGCCTTACTATTTATTCCTTTTATTTTATCTCAGCCAGTATCAAATTACTATATTTACTAGCCGACCAGGAACCACAATTACTTTCCGGATATCTTTCCCTTCCAGGTATGGCGCCGCGCCAGGGCTGGCCAGGGCGGTCTTCTCAGCATCTTCCCTGGTGATATCCACTGGAACCACGATCCGATCCCGCAGCTTGCCATTGACCTGAACGATCAGGGTGATCTCTTCCACTGCCATCAGCTCAGTGTCCGCTTCCGGCCATTTTTGGGTGTGGATCGAATACTCATTACCCAATACCTCGGTCCATAGTTCTTCCGCAATATGAGGTACTGCCGGCGCTATCATCAGCAAATAGGTCTCCAGAATCCCGCGCCATTCAGGTGAGTTTGCCGCTCCATTGCGTTTGGCTAGTACCAGGTTGTTGAGCAGCTCCATCAAAGTGGAAATGATGGTATTGAACTCCACTTGTTCATAATCCCTGGTTATGTTGTTTAATGCTGTGTGCAGATCGCGCTTGATATCACGCATCACACCATCTGCGGGTTTACTTCCCTCCGCTGGATCTGTATACAAAGTCCAAACCCGGTACAACCAGCGCTCTGTGCCGCCAATGCCCTGACTGTTCCAGGGACCACCCAGATCCCAGCGGGCAAAGAACATCAGGTAGCTCCTGACTGTATCAGCGCCATACTTGTTGACCAACTCATCCGGGGCTACCGTATTGCCCCGTGACTTGGACATCTTCTCACCATCTTCACCCAATACCATACCCTGGTTGCGGAGCATGGTCATCGGCTCATGGCCTTCGGTAACACCCATATCCCGCAATGCCTTATGGAAGAAGCGGGTGTACATCAAATGCATTGTGGCATGTTCTATACCTCCGGTATAGAGGTCTACCGGCATCCAGTAATCATATTCTTTGGGGTCAAAAGGACCCTGGTCATAATCCGGGCTCAGATAGCGCAGGTGGTACCAGGACGAACACATGAAGGTATCCATGGTGTCCGTTTCCCGTATAGCAGCTTTGCCGCACTTGGGACAGATGGTGTCCTTCCAGGTAGGATGCAGCTTTAATGGGCTTTCACCAGTTGGCAGCCACTCAACATCATCCGGCAGCACTACCGGCAGATCTTTATCCGGCACCGGGTTCCAGCCGCAATCTTCACAATAGATCATAGGGATCGGCGCACCCCAATAGCGCTGGCGCGAGATCAACCAGTCGCGTAATTTGTAGCTGATCGCCTCTTTTCCCAACCCTTCTTTTTCAAGCCAATCGATCACCTTATCCAGGCCAGGATTCTTGCGCCCTTTGTCGTCAGTCACAGCAGTGCCATTGAATTGAGCGCTGTTGATCATCAGGCCGGGTCCCACATAAGCTTCTGGCATGGTTTTACCGTCGAAGCTCTCTCCCTCAGGCTGGATGACAGGGATGATCTCCAGTTCAAACTGGCGGGCAAAAGCAAAGTCACGTTCATCATGGGCGGGAACAGCCATAATAGCTCCAAAGCCATATCCCATCATTACATAGTCGGCGATCCAGATCGGAATGCGGACTCCATTAACCGGATTAATTGCGTATCCACCGGTAAACACACCTGTTTTCTCTTTATCCACTGAGGCGCGCTGGATCTCGGTTTTCAGGATGGCGTCCTCGCGGTATTTTCCCACAGCTTCTTTCTGTTCATCAGTCGTGACCTTATCAACCAGGAGATGTTCCGGGGCTAAAACCATAAAAGTGGCGCCCCATAACGTGTCAGGTCGGGTCGTGAACACAGTCAGATCATCGCCATCTTCGGTTTTGAAGACAACATCAGCCCCTTCCGAGCGGCCCACCCAGTTCGTTTGCAGGGTTTTAACCCGGTCCGGCCAGTCGATCTGTGAAAAATCGATCAGTTCATCGGCGTAGTTGGTAGTTTTAAAGAACCATTGTTCAAGGTCTTTTTTGATCACAGGGGTACTGCAGCGTTCGCAGTGGCGGTCATCACCATGGACCTGTTCTCGCGCCAGTGTGGTATTGCACTGGGGACACCAGTCCACAGGGGAATATTTCCTGTAAGCCAGATCGTGTTTGAAGAGTTGGATGAAAAACCATTGGGTCCAACGGTAATATTTTGGATCAGAGGAGATCATTTCTCGGCGCCAATCAACCATAGTACCCATCCGCTTCAGCTGGGAACGCATATTTTGGATGTTTTTATAGGTCCATTCCCTAGGGTGAATTCCTCGGGCGATGGCGGCGTTTTCAGCCGGCAGCCCAAAGGCATCGAACCCGATTGGGAACATGACATTATAGCCCTGCATGCGTTTAAATCGAGCCCGTGCATCCGAGGGAGCTATGGCATACCAGTGGCCGGTATGCAAGTCGCCTGAGGGATAAGGCAGCATTGTTAATGCGTAGAACTTCTTTCTGGATTCGTCAATATTCGCCTGGTAGAGACCATCATCTTCCCATTTTTTTTGCCATTTGGACTCGATCTCTTTTGGGTTATATTCTTTTGACATAGTTCACTTCCTTCTCATGAGAACCCGAAAAAACAAATATCAGATTAATTACTTAAAACAAAAACCTTCGCCGGTCAGGGACGAAGGTCTAACTCCGTGGTACCACCCTGATTGCGGCGCGGGGCGCCGCCACTTGGGGCTGCTATATCGGGCAGGACCGCTGTCCCTTACTTGAGTTCAGGGGCAGAACCACGCGTTATTGCGTGCCAGGCGAGTTCGATTTTGTTTGGCGTTCTGCAAACACCTCTGGTGAAATTTTCAGCCGCGGATCTCACCTCTCTGGCAGATAATCTACTACTCCCGGTTTATAAATATTTGGGCTCTTCCAAAAGGAAGTGCCGTTTTGTGTGGACCCAGTGAGGCTCGAACTCACGACCTTCTCAATGCCATTGAGACGCGCTCCCAACTGCGCCATGGGCCCGGAAACTATTAGGCGATATTTTACTCGTTTACGGCGTCTTCGTCAACAGGAGTGGACCTGGCGGGGTTCGAACCCGCGACCTCATCAGTGCGATTGATGCGCGCTCCCAACTGCGCTACAGGCCCATTATTTTTGCCTCAACATTGTACTTTAGCGAGGATTGAATGTCAATCGGAGGAGGACTGAAGACCGGAAACAGAAAACAGAGGACACAAAATTACATATATCGTAAATTCGCACGATTGTTAGAATCGTGGGCTTAGCGGCAGCTCGCGCGGGCATCATCTCCGGGAGAGTTGGCACTCTCTCTCGAGCTCAGTTTATGTGTGATTCGTGGAAGCTCTAGCTCGTCTGGCGGAAAATGTAACTGCAAAGAAAAAGCCCCCTCTCGGGGGCTTAGATTTCAACCTGACTTTCATGTCAAGGCTATTCAGGACTTGATATTCCCTTAATTTGACTGTCCCTGTCCTTTGCCCTGGGGTGCTGCGTTCATTCCCATACCCCCGCCATTTCCGCGAACAGCACTGCTTGCCATCAGCTCATCATATGCTTCCTGACTCATGAATTGGGGCAGATAACTCTCTCCAGTCTGGCGTTCATACGTTCTCACAAATGCCCGCAGATGATTGATAGAACCATTAAGCAAATTCTGGTAAACCTCGATCACGGCCCCATCTTCTGTCTGTGCCAGGTAGTCCTGCAGATCCAGGATATCGATTTCTTCGATAGCACCGCCAACCAGCAGTGCTTCTTCCAAACTCTGATTACCTCGATCTATAAGATCATCATACAAAGTCTGTAGATCCTGGTTAGCAAATACACCGAGAGGGGCATCTCCAACGGGATCCTCAACCCCGGATATCTCAATCAGGGTCAAAACAGAATCCATATGGGATTGTTCGCTGCCGGCAATATTGCTGAAAATATTCATACCCCAAGTGTCTGCCAGGTCCAAATAAACATCCCGAGCCAATTTTTCCTCTTCTCGCATGAAGAGAATTCCCTGGATTTCAAGATCGGTCAGGTCGCCGTCAGACAAAGCTTCCAATGTTTCTTGATGGATTCCTTCATCAGGTCCCTGCCCCTGGGGTAAAGTTGGGTTGGTGTCTTCAATTCCCTGCTGAGGTTGATCATTACTTGACGAAGTCAGAGGTGCGGCTGCACACGAGGTGAGAAACAGGACGGCGCCAACCAATAAAATCATTCTCTTTTTCATTTTGTACTCCTTGTATTTACCATTAATGTATACAGGATACCCTGGGGGGATTAAGGATTTATTTATTAATTATTAAGG
>JAGHAU010000141.1 GCA_021161345.1 Anaerolineales bacterium
ACTGACACCGGGGATGCGATTGTCCAGCCTGATCGCGATAATCATTTTATGTTATTTCACCTATATGATCGCCAGGCGATCAGGTATTCTGGGAACCACTCCACCTTCAAGGTTGATCAATATGGGGTCCTGGTTGGTGACAGTTTACCTGGTTTTCAACACCATAATGAATTTCTTATCTTCCAGCAGTGCTGAACGATGGATATTCGGACCCATTACTCTGGCTCTGGTAGTTCTTTCGCTGATCATAAATTTCAATAAATCCCCAATCCAAGGATAGCAAGGTCATCCTGATAATGATCGATCAAGAATTCATGCAGCTTTCAATAGAATTGGCCCAGCAGGCTGAAGAGGCCGGGAATTTGCCGATTGGCTCACTGATCACTTTGGATGGAAAGATTGTGGCTGAAGGTCCAAGCCGAGTATACCAACCCTGCTATGATCTAACCCGCCACGCTGAAATGGAAGCATTGCGAGCCCTCCCGCCTGAGCTCTGGAAGAACAAAGAAAGCTTGGTCCTATTCACAACCCTGGCGCCCTGCCCGATGTATTTGGGTGCGATTTTGTTATATGGCATATCCAGGATTGTCTATGGGGCGGAGAGCGAATTTGACGGGGGGAAAGCTCTGGCGGATCACCTACCTCCATTTCTCAAAGAAAGATTTCAAAATATCGAATGGGTGGGTCCCACCATGCCCGCGGAATGTGACCCTCTTCATCAGCGTTTGTTAGAGACTGAAAAAGAAAAATCTGATTGAGAAGATTTAAGAACAAACGATCCTATCCTGGTTTACCTTAGTAAAGGAAATTACCATGGAAAAAGACCTCACAGTATTGTTGTCTGAAATCGATCATATCAGGACAGAAATGGGGCAGGTTGTTCAGAAGATAGACACAAGTTTGACAATCTACCCTGGGTGGACGATCAAGGAAATGATCGCCCATATCACAGCCTGGGAGATTGTCATCCATAAAGCCATCCAGACTTCCCTGGTTGGTGAACCGCCCTATTTCTTACATGAACAGGATTTTGATGTTTTTAATCAGGAAGCAGTAGATTTTCGGGGGGATTGGTCATTGGAGCAGGTGCTCCAGGAATGGAAGGATGTCAGGGCTAAACTGGTTAAAACCATTCAGAAAATAAAACCAGATGATTTGTCTGTTGAGATGGTGCTTCCCTGGGGGTCTGAACGAACCGTCGCAGAGTTGATTGAAATTATCGGCGAACATGAAGGAGAACATCTGGGAGATAGTAGAAAGATAGCGGGCCTAACATGAAAGAATCAAATATGACAGTTGACCAACAAATTATTCAAAAGGCAATCCTGGCTTACTACCATGCCGGTCATGCGCAGTATGATCCCGAACTCTACCGGAAAATTCTACATCCTGAGTGGAAATTATTTCAGATTGTGGAGGGAAATCTCGAGGAGGTTGATCGGGATGAATTTTGTGATTGGTATGCGCCAGAAAAATTCGATCCGGGTTTGGTTTGGGAGACTGATATTTTTTCTATAGATATTACCGGGGATGTGGCAGCGGTAAAGCTGAGTATACAGAATCAGAAAGTGAAGTATATTGATTATCTGAATTTGATGAAAATTGATAGAAAATGGTGGATTGTCCATAAAATCTATCATGAAATTCAGCAATAATGAAAAGTATACCAGTGTGATCATTCTTGACAGAAAAGCTTTCTTCTCCCCGGCACACAGCAACTTTTTGAAAAGCAGTTCCTGTTTAGGAGGCAAGTGGCGGTTGAGATCAACGATTCCTTAAAAAAAGGCATCATTAGCTAGGTGATCAAAGGTGTATCATATAAGGCGTATATCGCTGTGGTATTGATGCTGGCATCCGGCCGCTGGGACTGGATCGCAGGCTGGATTTATGTAGGGGTCTTCCTGGCGTGTGATGCGGCTTCCGCTTTGGTTGTTATCCCCCGCAACCCGGAGCTGCTGATCGAAAGGTCTCGCCGCAGCCAGGATGTCAAAGCCTGGGACAAGGTTATTATGCCGATAGCCTCCGGAATACTGCCGTTTTTAGCTGGATTATTGCCGGCCTGGATCTACGATATGGTTGGGGCCAGAAGTGCGGCTCAGCCTCCAGGCAGCGGGTTTGGTCCTGACCGTGATCGGACATGCCATTGTGGTTTGGGCTATGGGCGCCAATGCTTTTTTCTCAGCAATTGTGCGTATCCAGGAGGAAATGGGACACAGTGTTGCATCGGGCGGTCCATATCGCTGGATCAGGCATACGGGTTATGTGGGCGTAATCCTGTTTTCATTGGGATACCGTTCCTTTTATCATCCTGGTGGGCCTTGATCCCGAGTGTGGGATCATTGATCTTATGCGTTCTTCGTACAAGCTTGGAAGATAGAACCTTGATAGAGGAGCTGCCAGGATATGCAGACTATGTAAAGCGTGTGAAAATTAGATTGATTTCGGAAATTTGGTAAGTGGGAGAATATAATGGATGATAAACAAATAAATAAGGTCCTTTGGAAAGGTGCGTTGCAGTTAGTGTTAATAATCCCCGTCATGCTTGGGGTTTTACTGCTCTCCGCCGGGAAGTGGGACTGGTGGGAAGCCTGGGCTTATACCGGCCTGGGTTTACTTTTTTTACTTGGAAGCAGGGCAGTCGTAATCAAAAAATACCCTGACTTGGCATTGGAGCGCTCCCAGGCTCCTGACAAGGATAACGTCAAAGAATGGGATAGATTTCTAATGCCGTTTACAGCGCTAATTGCTCCAATTCTTGCCTGGGTCGTAGCCGGATTGGACCAACGATTTGGCTGGTCACCCGATCTTCCCAATTGGATCCAGATCATCGCGCTGGTCATCATTCAAGCCGGCAGCTTGATTGGCACCTGGGCTATGCTGGCCAATCGTTTCTTTTCCTCTCATGTCAGAATCCAAACCGATCGCGGACATATGGTTGTAAATCAAGGTCCATATAAATATGTTCGTCATCCGGGATATGCCGGAGGGCTTCTATCCTGGTTGGCATCACCGATCTTTTTCAGTTCATATTGGGTGATCATCCCCACTATATTGGCAATAATGGCCAGCGTTATCCGTACATCCAAGGAGGA
The DNA here is from genome assembly GCA_021161345.1 of Anaerolineales bacterium. Taxonomy (GTDB): domain Bacteria; phylum Chloroflexota; class Anaerolineae; order Anaerolineales; family UBA11858; genus B10-G9. The sequence continues at coordinate 3,093 of JAGHAU010000141.1, forward strand.
CCAAACCTTACAAGAGGAGCTTCCCGGCTATGCGGATTATGTACTGGAAGTAAAATATCGTCTGCTGCCTGGAATCTGGTGATGGCAGAAGGGAAATTCCTAAGCACTACTGGGTTGGAAATTTATTACCAGGAGTACGGCGGCGGCCGGCCCTTGATCCTTTTGCATGGCGCAACAGATACTCATAAACTCTGGTCCCCGTTCATCCCCGAGTTATCCAAAATTTTCCAGGTTTTCACCCCGGACAGCCGAGGTCACGGCCGGACTTTTAATCCAGCAGGCGAATTAAATTACCAGACCCTGGCAGATGATCTGGCGGCATTCATCCAGGAGCTCGATCTCGAGAAACCTTTTATATTTGGATACAGCGATGGCGGCCAGACTGCCCTGGATTTTGGCATGCGCTATCCCGATATTGCCGGTGCGCTGGTCATCGGCGGGGCCTGGTATCGATTTTCAGCAGAATACCAGGATGCTCTCAAACAAGTGGGGTTTATTGGTGTGGGTGAGATAAACCTCCATATTTATGAAAAGTTTGCTCCCGCGGACTGGAGAGAAAGGATGGGGAAGTATCATCCAAATCCGGATCCAAACTACCCGGAAGTATTATTAAGAAGCCTGTCCTCCCTGTTCTGGACGCCATTAAATTATGATAAAGAGGATTTCTTGAAAATTCAGGCGCCGACTCTGATCCTGGTAGGGGAGCAGGATGAATTGGTGCCGCCAGAAGAATCCTGGGAAATGGCGGCGTTGATCCCTGGCGCTGAATTAGCACTAATCCCTGGCGCAACCCATACTCAGGTGATCATACCAGGGGGAGAGTGCCTTCCGATCGTGATTGATTTTCTACTGCGCCAGCTAGATTGATTTCCTTTGTAAACAATTGTTTAATTCCAAGTTATTACTTGACAGGGGGGGTATACTATTATCGTTGCCGAGCCTGAAATCCTGGCTTTACTTATTTCATTTTCAGGTGAATAGATCCGAGGTTGAGAATGAAAGACATGAAATTTTTATTAGATCCCATGCGTTTGCCTTTTTTGATCCTGCCCCCTGCCTGTGTGGTGTTGGGGCTTGCGACAGCGATCTGGACAGAAGGAACTGTGAATTGGTTTCATTTTGTATTGGTATTGATCGGGGCGGTTTCAGCCCATATCAGTGTTAATATCTTTAATGAATATTTTGATTATAAAAGCGGCCTGGATGAAAAGACCCGGCGCACGCCATTCAGCGGCGGGAGTGGCCGTTTGCAGCTCAATCCTGAATTGGGAAAACCAGCCCTAATTATGGCCTGGATCTTCCTCACTGTAGTTGCAGTTATTGGGATTTATTTTGCCTGGAAGATCGGTGCTGCTCTGATTCCCCTCGGTATACTGGGATTGTTGATTATTTATTTTTATACTGAATGGATCACGCGCTACCCGCTGTTATGCCTGATCGCGCCCGGATTGGGTTTTGGGACCTTGATGGTGATGGGTACGGACTTTGTGCTTACCGGGAGCTACTCCTGGACAGCTTTCCTGGCTTCCCTGGTGCCTTTTTTCCTTGTAAGCAACCTGCTTCTGCTGAACCAGTTCCCTGATGCGGAAGCAGATCAGAGCATTGGCCGCAAACACTACCCAATCCAGATCGGTAAACTGAAAAGCAGCCGGATCTACCTGACCTTCTTGATCCTGCCCTTTGTAGTGGTTGTGATTGGCGCTGTATCAGGTTTATTCCCCTTATCCAGTTTGATTGCCTTTCTAAGCCTGATCCTGGTTGTTCCGATTACGAGGGGAGTCCTGGCCCATGCTGAGAAATCAGAAGAACTGATCCCAACTCTGGGGCAGAACGTGATCATCAATTTGGTTATGCCATTACTGGTTGCCGTTGGAATATTTATCGGTTGGCCGAAATAGATCCAAAAAATCCATATTAAGAAACCCGCTAAATGCAGCGGGTTTCTTTGTTTAAACTGGCAGTTTTATTGTTGTAAGACTACAATTAAATATAGTTTGAGTTTTCTTTCTATTTAACGGTTTCCAGGATTAGATCAAAACTGAAAGTAGTGAAAAATGGATGATTTCCAACTGTCCTTCTCGATGATGACAGAATCCGATATCCCGGAAGTTACGCTGGTGATGAAACGGGCTTTTGATGATGATGCTCAAAAACATCTCGGAAAAGAAAGCGGGGGTCCTCTTGGATATGATAATGGTGATTTCTTCCGCCAGTGGCTGCTGCCTTACGATGAAAGTGTGGGGCATAAGATCATTGCCGGGGAAGAAACAATTGGTGGAATAATTGTTTGGATCCTGCCAGAAGCCCACAACATCCTGGGCACAGTCTTTGTCGATCCGGACTATCAGGATCGAGGTGTTGGTCAAGCGGTTTGGCAATATATTGAAAAAACTTATCCGGATACCATAAGCTGGAGTTTGGGCACACCGGCCTGGGCGACAAAGAATCATCATTTTTATGTGAAGTGCGGTTTTGTAAAAGTTGATCAGGATCCCCTGATTAAACCGGAGGATGATTCCTTGATCTTCAGAAAGGAGCTGCTAAATTGATGACTCCAGAGATCGTATTTCGTATTTTAATGATAGTGGCCTTTATTGCCATGTTTACGATCCCGATCTATATCGCGTATCTGATCAACTATGTGGCTGGTGGTTTGCTGGCTTCCAACTCTGTATTGACCATTGTTCCGGTGGTCTTTTTTAGCTTGATGATCATAAATCGCATCCTGCGGGAAGAAGTGGTGATGCGGGAGCAGTTCGGACAGGAATATGTAGAGCTCGAAAGGCAGACCGGCAAGTTGCTTCCGAAAATCAAATAAGGAAGAAAAATGAAACAAAACATGGAAGCTTATCAATGGACAAAAAAGGATAAAAGGCTCTACTGGCTGTCAATGGTGCCCTTTCTGGTGGTATTTATTGGTGCCTTGCTTTTGCTCTCAACCTATTCGCCCTGGCTGGCGATCCTGGAGGTGGTTTTTTACCTGCTTACCTGCGTCTTCCAGGCTGCTTGCTGCATTGGCTGTCCTTACCGGGGAAAGTACTGTCCTGCTTTGTTCGGGATCTACTTCGGCAACATTCTATCCGGGATCCTGTATCCCAAGCGCGAGTTTGACCAGGAATTCTTTGAAAAAAATGCCACTGCCGGTGAGATCATGGTTCTTGTGATCGCCATTTTTCCAATTTACTGGGTGGTGAAGACCTCCTGGTGGTTGCTGCCGGTCTATCTACTTCTGATCGCTGCCCACCTGGTCTTGTTCATGCCCACCCAGTGTGAGAAGTGCTCTTATAACGAAATCTGCCCGGGCGGTATTGCCTGGCGGGCATGTTCCGGTTGGTTGGGTTCCCGGAGAAATGAGTATATTGATCTTGAGAAATAAGTAAGTTGTAAGTGGTAAGGAGTAAGTCGATTAAGTTGCAGAAAGATAAGTATTCAGTATACTGGATTTAGAGGGGCGACTCGTCGAGTCGCCCTATTGATTTGTCCAAGGAGATCGAAAACAATCGATATTCCAACTTTCAAGACTAAACCTTCAACCTTGTTATATAATCAACTTAATAAACGGGAGAATCTCATGAACCCCCAGACTGGAAAAATAATCC
>JAGHAU010000157.1 GCA_021161345.1 Anaerolineales bacterium
GAGGCTTATACTACACCAGCTTGCCTCTTTTGACCTTCAAAGTTGCACTTGTGAGTTGAATCTAGCACTAAAGGGCTGTCTTCCTGACAGTCCTTTTACTATTTCATAGCTGGATTTTCACCAATCTCCCGCGTAATCCAGGCGGTAAGGTTTGGCCTGTTCCACCAGGTAGAACCGCTGAAGCTCAACAAGCTGCCTTAAATGCAACAAATCGTGAGTCACCCAGGAGACAAACATATCCCCGGCAGTGATCTCTCCAAACGGTGCCTCATATACTATATCCCAATCTGGATTCTCAAGGGAATCCAACCAGACTAGGGCTACATTGCGAAGATCCATATACCGATTCAATGTTTCAAAGAGATCCTCTTCAATATAGTTTCGCTCTGTGACCCAGCCTTCCGGATCGATTTCCGGCCAGGCTTTTTCGGATTTTTCCAGGATCATTTGCAGTCGGACAGGGAAGTCGAATTCCTCTTCATCCGCAAGGTGGCAAATCACTTCCAGGATCGACCAGCTTTCTTCATTCGGTTTCCAGCAGGTCAGCTCTTCGGAAATGCCACGGGCTAGGGCCGCAACCCGATCCCTGTTAAGGGCCAGCTGTCTTTTTAAATAAACCTCGTCCATTTCTCCTCCGGTTGTCCATCTTGTATTCGTTTCGGGTAATTAAATTATACCGGTTGACTTGTTTCAACTCAGTTCATATCTCCCTAGCGCAGCATCAACTGCCGCCCGGGCATGGATTTCCATCGTGTCAAACACAGGCACTTGAACATCTTCCCCCTTAACCAGCAGCCCAATCTCAGTACAACCCAGGACAATTCCCTCCGCGCCTTCATTAACTAGATTTTGGATCACTTCCAAATAACCCTGCCGGGAAGGTTCTTTGATCAGGCCCTGGACAAGTTCATCATAGATCACATTATGAACCAGGTCGCGGCCGGCTTGATCGGGGACGATCACCCTAAGCTGGTGTTTCTTTTCCAACCTGCCTCGATAAAAATCCTTTTCCATAGTGAACCGGGTGCCCAATAACCCCACAGACTTTAATCCTTCAGCCATAACTGCTCTGGCTGTGGCATCGGCTATGTGCAGCAAAGGGATATCTATTCCCTCCTGAACTTCTTCCGCCATCAAGTGCATGGTATTGGTGCAGATCAACAGGAAATCAGCTCCTGCAGATTCAACTTCCCTGGCGCTTCGGATCAGGATCCGGGTAGCTTCCTCCCAATCCCCCTTCATCTGCAATTCTTCTATCTCTCCAAAATCCAGGGAGACCATCACGCTTTTCGCGGAATGTACTCCACCCAAAACAGCCCGGACCTCCTGATTAATGATCCGGTAATATTCAATGGAGGATTCCCAACTCATGCCGCCTATTAGGCCAATTATTTTCATCTCTAACACCTCGTGAATAATAGAATTCAATGATCAGTTATCAGATACAGCCCTACTTAAAATCATAACGATCGACATCACATACAGGTTTATAGCCGATCTGCTGATAGATATAGTTGGAAGTCGGATTTAGTAGATCCGTAAACAGAAAACAGAACTTAAACCCCATGTCCAGCAAATGTTGGCTCAATCCTGCTGTTACGGCGCTGGCAAAACCTCTTTTGCGCTGTTCAGGCGGTGTATAAACCGCTCCGACCCGGATGCCATTGAGTGTTGGGCCGGCATAACCGGCCATGGAAACCGGTATTCCGTTCTTTTCCCAGATCATTAAACCGCGCAGTTTCGGATCGGCTTTCAGGTACAATTCAACCTGTTTTCGAGCCCTGGCTGGATCCGGGGACTCCTGCACAGCCTCCCGGTAAAATCCGTTTAACCAATCCGTTATCAATCTTCGATCTTTTTTTTCTACTGGCCGGATGGATCCAGCGCTAACAGGCGGAGAAAACACTACGTCCAGTTTATATATGCGCATGGCCATATGCTTCTCAGCTTTTCTCCCGGTCATTTCTTCCCAAATATCTTTCAACCTGGCCGCCAGTTTCTTGGGTCCGGATATACCCACAAAATCATCCCCCAGAAAGTCCATCAGGTCTCTCAGAACCAATTCCAATATTTCGTCAGGGGGAGATGGTTTTTGGAATGAAAATAATGCTGGGTAGGGCGGGGTGCACAGAGCAATAAGTGCCAGTTCCCCTTTCTCTTCAACCAAAGCAAGGTACGGTTCCCGCTCACGATAATCTCCGGAGATGATGTTATTCAATATACCCAGCGGTAGATTATTTTCCGCTTCGTTTTGAATGAGATAATCCTGAACCGTATCCCGGAATATTTCTGGATCATCAAATCGCTGAAGTTTCATGACCTTCTCCTGCATTAACCCATCAAGGAACCTTCTCTTTAATCATAACATCACCGTTATTCCTGGAGAGGTGGGGAACAGGTTGGTGATCTCCGCAACAAAACGAGCTCAAAAGTATTTCCTTATGTATAATGAAAACATTGATTCAAGACAAGGAGGCCTGATGGCACATAAATTTCCCTCAGACGAATGGGTCAAAGCCGTGCGGGAATTACTGAACAACAGCGATTCTTATCAACGATCGGCCAAGGACTGGGAAGGTGATTTTATCTTTGTAGTTGAACCTGATGAGGAGTATGCGGACACAGCTTATCTCCACCTGGAGCTCTACCATGGGTCCAGTCCGGGGGCAGCTATGGTAGATCCCGACAACCTACCTGAAACAGAGTATACCCTCAATGCTCCTTTCAGCACCTGGCGCAAGGTCATCGACGGCAAACTGGATCCCATCCAGGGTATGATGACTGGGCAGCTGAAACTTAAAGGAAATCTGATGAAGATCATGAGATATCCCAAAGCGGCCCAGGAAATCGTTGCCTGCTGCGCCAAGATACCAACTGATTGGTGACTCGCACTTATTACTTTTCTTGATATATAAGGAGGTCCGGGATGTGGCATTTTGTCTCGCCCAGGATTGTATTTGGTGAATCTTCCCTTTCTTCCCTGGAAGAAATCAGTATGTCTCGTGCCCTGGTGGTGACTGATAATAACCTGGTGCAGATCGGTCTTGTTGAACCGGTTTTGGATCTGATCAAGAAGTCTGGCTGTGAGGTTCTGGTGTTTGATGATGTAGAACCCGATCCAACTCTCGCTGCTGTTGAGCTTGGCAAAGTTGTTGCCAATGACTTTCAGCCAGACTGGATCGTCGGCCTGGGCGGTGGCTCTCCGATGGACACAGCCAAAGCTATCTGGGTTTTATATGAAAGGCCGGACCTGATCCCGGCCATGATCAATCCCTTTATCAAGCTGGGATTACGGGAGAAATCTCGCCTGATCACCATCCCCACCACCAGTGGGACCGGCGCCGAAATAACCTGGGGCATTGTCTTAACTGATTCCGAAAACAACCGCAAGATGGGTTTGGGCAACCGCGAAAATGCCGCCGATATCGCCCTGGTGGATCCCGCCTTGGCATCCGGTATGCCCCCGCAGCTTACCGCGGATACCGGCCTTGATGCTCTCACTCATGCCGTGGAAGGTTTTATCTGCACCTGGCATACAGATATCACCGATGGTTTATGCCTCAACGCTGCCAGGGAAATCCTTCACTACTTGCCGACTGCTTACGAGGCTTCCCAATCTGATAGCCCTAACCAGGAGAGATTTAAATTAGCCCGTGAAAAAATGCATAATTCGGCGACCAGCGCAGGCATGGGTTTTGGCAATGCCATGGCCTCTCTGGCCCATGCCATCGGGCACGTACTGGGTTCCGTATTTCACATCCCCCACGGCCGCGCTGTAGGAGTGTGCCTGCCTTATACAATCGAATTTGCCGCCAGGGGTGAAGATCCTTCCCGGATCGCAGACCTAGCAGGATTATTGGGTATTAAGGGTGCTTCCTCAAAACTCGGAGGGAAATTTGCCGCTGCTTTGCGTAATCTATCCCAGGATATTGGAAACCCGGTTTGCCTGGCAGAAGTCGGGTTGGATAAAAAAAATTTTGATGATCAATTGGAAAAAATGGTCGATGACGCATTTAACGACACACAGATCATCACCGCGCCCCGAGCGCCATCCTATCAGGAATTGGAACAGCTTTTCCAATATATATATAGCGGACAGCCAATTGATTTTTAATTCTGCTCAAATTTCAAATTGGAAATAGGAATCGTGATCCCCGGGAGTCATCATGGAAAAACTATTGGTCATTGACCTGACAGAGAAATCTTATAAGGTAGAGAATATCGATCCAGAAATGGCCCGGGGGTATATCGGGGGCAGCGGACTGTCTGCCCGGCTGCTCTACGACCGTATCAAACTGGATATCGACCCCCTTGGTCCGGAAAACCCGCTAATGTTCATGACTGGCCCTCTGGTTGGTACCAGCATGCCTTCCGCCGGCCGCTGCGCAGTCAGTGCCCGGTCCCCACTAACTGGTTTTTGGGGGGAATCCAACACCGGTGGATTTATCGGCCCCGAAATGCGTTTTGCAGGTTTTGACGGAGTCCTTATTAACGGGCGAGCAGATAAGCCCTGTTGGGTATCTGTGTTGGATAACAAAGTCAAGTTTCACGATGCCGCTCCACTGTGGGGCCAGGATACCTACCAGACCCAGGATTCCATTAAGGAAATTCTGGCTGATCCTAAGGCACGGGTGGCCTGCATTGGCCCGGCAGGTGAAAACCTGGTCAAAATGGCTGCAATTGTCAATGATCATGGGCGGGCTGCCGGCAGGACCGGCATGGGTGCAGTGATGGGTTCCAAGAATCTCAAAGCAATCGCTTTTCGCGGCAGCGGGAAAGTACACCTGGCTGATCCTGCGGGATATAAGGAAGTCGTAGGGGAAATATTGCAGACGGTCAAAGATGATCTCTCAGCCCAGGCATTTCAACTGGCAGGAACATCCGGTTATGTTGATATGGCTACCATGTTTGGTGATATGCCGGCAGGTTATTATCAAGTTGGAGAATGGGAAGAAAGCAGCAACTTATCCGGTATCTTACTAGCTGAAGAACACCTGATCCGGGGTACATCTTGCTACCGCTGCCCTATTGTATGCGGTCGGGAAACCCGGACTGTGAAATACAAAGTGGACAAAGTGGATGGCCCCGAATATGAGACCATCGCATCTTTTGGATCTTTAGCACTGGTTGATGATCTGGAAGGCGTGATCTACGCCGGACATCTCTGTAATGTTTATGGCCTGGACACCATCAGCACCGGATCGACCATTGCCATGGTCTGTGACCTGTTTGATAAGGGTATATTGGATGCGGAGCAGACTGGTGGTTTGGAAATTAGATTTGGCGACGTGGAAATGTCCCACCGCTTGATCGAAATGACAGCCAAAAGGGAAGGTTTCGGAAAACTAATCGCGGAAGGAAGCGCTGCCCTGGCGGCTCATTATGGCGTGCCGGAAATGGCGGCCACAGTGCGCAACCTGGAAATCCCCATGCACGATGCTCGGTCCTTCAGCGGTATGGCGCCGGTTTATGCCCTATCTCCCCGTGGCGCCTGCCACCTGCAGGGGGACATGTATGGAGTAGATCTCGGAATGGCACCAGCAACTGAGCTTGGTATTCACCCGGGGGAGCGTTTTGAAAATTCCCTGGAAAAGGGGCAAACAACTGCCCGGTCCCAAAGCTGGCGCAGTGTCTACAACGCCCTTACGGTATGCCACTTCATGAATCCAGGAGCCAGCAAGATCCAGCGTGCTTTGAACGCGGCTACCGGTTGGGACTACAGCCTGGATGAGCTGATGTTATCCGGAAAACGCATCTTTTCTCTGAAAAGGATCATCAATCATAATTTGGGTTCCACAATAGAAGATGACCGGCTGCCGGAGTTCATGCTAAAAGGTTTTTCCACCGGAGGGTACGCTCGGTTTTGAGCCAGATCTGAAACCCCTCCTGGCGGGAGCTTATCAAGAACACGGTTGGGATACAGTAAGCGGATTGCCAAACCCAGAGGTAGTAAAAGCATACGGGCTGGAATTTACCATACCGGACTTACCTTGAAATTCTTTCTACAGAATAATGCCAAAATCAATCTCAGGAGCTGGAATATAAAACCAGCTCCTGATCATTTCTCCAGAGAAAATCTAGGGTATACTAGGCATTTCTGCCAAATCAGATAATAAAGGTATCGATGAAATCACAGCGGCGCAATTTAATCCTTTTGTACTTCACCCTGGCAGTCATTCTGCTGGGTTTTGGGGTCTTGATCCCATTGGAAGCTTTCCTGGTGGACCAATTCGGAGCCAGCGGGCAGGAGTTAGGGGCCTTGATCTCCCTCCACGCCCTATTCCAGCTGATATTTTCCCCCGTCTGGGGATCTATCTCTGATTCCGTGGGACGCAAACCGATCCTGATCGTTGGAGCAGTCGGCAATGCTTTGGCTTTGTTAATGTTCGGGCTTTCCACCCAACTGTGGATGTTATTTGTTGCCCGGGCGCTGGCGGGGATCTTCTCCGCGGCCACTATGCCCACTGCCCTGGCCTTCATTGGTGACTCCACCACAAAAGAGAACCGCGGCGGCGGCATGGGAGTGATCGGCGCGGCTATGGGAACCGGTATGGTGCTTGGCCCCGGCATCGGGGGCTGGCTGGGAGCGGATTCCCTCTCTCTTCCTTTTTTCGTGGCTGGTGGACTTTCCCTGGTAGCTGGTTTATTGGTCTTCCTGATCCTCCCCGAATCGCTGCCGGCAGAGAAAAGGGCAGAAAAAGTACAGCTGGATATATCCTCCCGCTACAAAAGAATGTGGCAGGGACTCAAAGGTCCCCTGGCCCTGTTCTTTTTATTGAGCTTCCTGGTCAGCTTTGGTTTGAGCAATATGGAAGGCATCCTTGGGCTATTCGCCCTGGAAAGATTTGGTTTTGGTCCTCCAGAAGTAGGTTCGGTGATGGTAGTCGTTGGCACGGTGGTCGCAGTAGTTCAGATGGTCCTGACTGGGCCGGCGACCAAACGTTTTGGAGAAAGAAACGTCATCAAAGCATCCTTACTGGGTTTGACAGTGACCTTTCTATTAATCCTGACCGCATATGATTTTACAACACTCTTGATAACCATAGGCTTATTTGCCTTTACTAATGCCATGCTGCGCCCCTCGATCGCATCTATGATTTCCAAGGAAACCAGAATTGATCAGGGGTTGGCTATGGGGTTGAACAGCTCTTTCATGAGCCTGGGTCGTTTTATCGGCCCACTGCTGGCAGGATTTCTCTTTGACATCAGGATCTATCTGCCCTATATGGCAGGTTCTCTTATCATGTTCCTGGGGTTCATTTATATGCAAACCCAACTGAAAAAACCGGCGGAAGAAAGGATAATCACCCAGAATTCGTAACTAAATCCGTTCTTAATGAGTAAATCATAATAGGTCATCTGGGGGGTTAAAGAACCATCCATTTGGATGATATCTCCGTTCTTTTACCATGTTATAATCCCGTATCGTTCAAGAAAACGGAGGCCCATGTTCAAGCGCCTGAATAAGATTTACAATGATTTTCCCCAAAAATTCTGGCTGGTTGTGCTCACTTCGTTCATCGATGTGATCGGGAATACTTTGCTGTTCCCCTTCTTTTCCCTCTATATCACCCAGAAATTCGGGGTAGGCATGACCCAGGCCGGCATTGTCCTGGGCTCATTCTCTGCTTTTGGTCTGATCGGATCCATGGTCGGCGGCGCGCTGACCGATAAATTCGGCAGAAAATCCTTGATCTTGTTTGGTCTGGTTTTCAGCGCGGTCAGCACTCTTTCTCTCGGCCTGGTCAATGAATTTTCTATGTTGATCCCCCTTTCTGTGGTGATTGGCCTTTTGTCCAATATTGCCGGACCAGCCCGCCAGGCCATGGTGGCCGACCTGCTGCCAGAGGATAAACGCCAGGAGGGTTTTGGAATCCTGCGGGTAGTGGCCAATATGTCCTGGATCATCGGCCCAACAATCGGCGGTTTTATCGCTAACCGAAGCTTTTTTACTCTCTTTGTTTTGGACGCGCTTATCAGCTGCGTGGTGGCTGTGATTTTTTTCTTCTATATCTCAGAAACCAAACCTGCGTCCACAGAAGAACAAGAAAGTATTCTCAAGACTTTTGCCGGCTACGGTATTGTTTTAAAGGATTTCGCTTATCTGGCCTTCCTGTTTGTGTCCATGTTAATGGGTCTGGTCTACCAGCAGCTGTACAACAGCCTCTCGGTCTACCTGCGGGATAGCCATGGTATCGAGCCCCAGGGTTACGGTTTCCTGATGAGTACCAGCGCAATCACGGTGATCCTGCTGCAGTTCACTACAACCCGATTGATCAAAAAAAGGCCGGCCTTCCTGATGATGGCTCTGGGTGTATTCTTCTACATGATCGGTTTTGGTATGTTCGGATTTGTGAACGCCTTCTGGCTTTTTGCTGCAGCTGTCGTGATCATCACTATCGGCGAGATGGTAGTAATGCCTACCGCATCCGCTTTGGCAACCAACTTTGCGCCTGAGGATATGCGAGGAAGGTATATGGCGGTCTTTGGATTGTCATGGGCCATTCCGGCCACAATTGGACCCACTGCCGCAGGTTTGATCCTGGATAATTACAACCCAAACCTGCTCTGGTATGTGGGCGCTGCTATCTGCGCGGTGTCCGTGATCAGTTTCTACGGACTGCATCTATGGCTGGGGAGATGTGAACGCTTTGACCCCCCTGAAACTGAAGCTGTTCCTGCTTCTTAAAGTAAAAAAGCTGCGGACCGAGAGGTGCCGCAGCTTTCTTTTTATGGAAGGATATCTCTATTTTCTCTTTTTCGTTATTGTTCTTTGAAAATACGCTGCTCCTACCAATCCGATGGGCAACGCCAATGAACCGATACAGGGTAAATTAAATCCCTCTGGTCCTTCCTGAGAGTCAGGTTCAGATTCTGGTTCTGCAGGTGTTGTTATCTCCTCGCCGACATCTTCCCGGGGGATCATCCAGCCCACATCATCAAGCCAGAGCACACCTTCCAGATTTTCCTCTTCGGTGCCAAAACCAAAAGCCAGGCCGGATATCTGGTCATCCTTCCGAAAGGGAGTTCCCGCGTCCTCTTCCCATTCCACACGCTGGAAATAATCCCAGACAATACCCACCTGGACCCATTCCTCTTCCATCCTGGGGGTCAATTCCAATTCATGAAGGTAGGATTCCGGCCCATCAGTGCCTTCCACAAAAAGGTCGACGTGCAAGACCCCGCCGCTCTGTCCAGTATGAATCATAAATGCCAGGCCAGCCGAGCCGCTCCAATTCTGGGCTTGATCATAATACATCCCGCAGGTTCCCCAGCTGTAAGGGGCAATCTGATAATCCAGGCGCAGGGCGTTTCCGCTGGACCCTGCTCCCGGGTCAATAACGCAGTCCAAAGACGAGGGAGTGCCTTCATCCCAATAGGCTTCCCAGCCATTGGTTCCGGCTGGAGATACTCCATCAAAACTATCGATCAGGCTGGATAGTTCCGGGGCAGCAGCTGCTGGTATGTACTCATCTGCCTGGGAACTGTCCCCTGAGGTATCTTCACTGATTGGCGCCAGCGAGGTCGGTTTTTCCGCCTGCCAGCGATTGTAAAAATAATTCAGCAGCGGAATAAATTCATCGGTTGCTTTTTGACTGCCCTTTCTAGAGGGATGGTCATCCCCGGAGGGATATTTCAGAGTATCTTTTTTGGCAATCTGGTGTACTTCCTGGCCATTTTCAAAAGCATGGTGCCCATCGTTGCCTGTCAGCACATTATAAAAATCAAAAACTGCTACATTCTGATATGGGTAATCATTTTCTGCCAGCCAGTCGTTCAACAGCCAGAGATTAAACGCCCGTGCGTTGGCCGCATTGCTTCGATCGCTAAGGGGTGGGGCGGTGATGACCACAAATAATTTTTCGGGGTGCTGGCCAAAATAACTTAATATTTCATTGTAGACATATTTGGCATGGCCAACAGAAAGCCATCCATCCGCTGACGGCGGATCGTTCGGGCTGCCTTCCAGATCCGAGTTGGGGAAACAGGATTTGAACATAACGATCTCGTTCTCCCCTCCAGGATCTGCACCGGTGCGGGTATAGTCTGCATGCTGGTCGCCTTCATCGAAGAGTGCTTCCATGTACGCGGGGGTGCTTCCGCTTCTAAACCATTCTTCCCAGTCAGGGATATCGGTCCTGTCGCCGATGCCGTGCGGCCCCCAGCCGTAATTGGTATCGCTGACATAGTAATTATTATCTGCCAGAGCCTGGCCGAGATTTCCATACCCACCGCTAAGCCAGTTTTCGCCAGTGGAATGATGGATGAAGATCAATTTCACCACTCTTTCAGGAGGATTTGAATCACTACCTTGCTGCAGCGGGGAGGCCTGGGCTGGGTAGAATATCAGGGCTGTGCCGGCAATGATCACGGTGTAGATTATTAACGAACTTAAAACCCGCTTTTTCATTGATTCCATGTCAGCTCCTGATTCAAATGAACTTACACTCTTTGCCCGATATTCATTCCTCACCCCACCACTGCCCCACAAAAAATACCCCTGTCCCGTCAGCTGAATACCTCGCGCTGTGGATCAGAAAATGTACGGGGAAGAAGATTGGTGTGAGGGATATGTTTTCCGATCCGTCACTATTGATCGAGGAAAGGTCATAGATCCCCTGTTCTCCAATTGCGGAAATAATATAGAGCAGCTTATCTCCACCGGGAGACCAGCTGGATAATCCTTGTGAATAACCCGTCATGGTTAGGTTTTTCAAATTTGACCCATCCAGATCCATAATATACAGATCATAATTACCGTGAACAGATTCGTCGTCCACCAACCTCGAGAAGACTACCCTGGCGCCATCAAGACTGAGTCGAGGGTCATAGTCACCGAAGGGCAGGTTTGCCTGTCCCCACTCACCGGCCCGGGGTGGATCAGTTAGGGGCCGGGGATCACTCCCGTCTTCCTCCATGATCCAGATCCTGCTCTGGCTGGTAAAGGCGATCTTATCCCCAACCCAATCAAGGTCCGCATCATGATAACCGGAATCATATAACATGGTTTGATTATTACCGTCTGCGTCCATCAGATATATATCCAGGGTTGCATCCCGCCAGGATAAAAAGGCTATTTGAGACCCGTCTGGAGACCAGACCGGGTAGAGATCCCATTGTTGGTTTTGAGTGAGCCTTGCTGTTTCCCTGGTGGAGAGATCCAGAGTGATTATTTCAGAATTTTCATACTCTTTTCCAGCCATTATCTGCGAGAATACAAGCTGATTCCCTTGTATGTCCAGGCTGAGCCCTGAGAGCTCCCCCTCTGCTCCATACAACAGTTTAACTTCTTCAGAGAGCAGATCGAGCTCATAAATACCCCAGATTTCCCCAGCTGACGAGAACTCCGCCTGTTGTTGAGCACAGCCGAACAAAAGCATCGATAATAGTCCTAATAAAAGTCTGCCGTAAGTTTTATGCATGTAAATTAATTGGTAATTCTCAAAGAGATGATCCCGGTGATTGCCAGCACTATACCCGTGATTATCATGCCAATAATCAGCCCTTCTGAAAACCAGCCGCTCCAGTATGGGCCTGGTTTGATGATCAGGGGAATATGTTTCAGAATCCCGGCCAGGGCCAGGAAGATCCCCATACTAATAGCTCCGATAACTCCCCCTCTTTTGCCCTTGGCAAGGGGGATCAAAATCCCCAGGTAGATCAAGATGAACACCCCGGCCAGAAATTGGGAAAGATGAACCGAAATCCCAAAATCCGCCGGGATATCAAAAAGGAAATCATCGATCAGGTGCGGGATGGAGAAGAAGGCCAACACCAGGTAGAGGGCTATCGTTGTAGTAAAACTTCTAGAATGTTGATCCATTACCTTATCCTTATCTCAAAATCAGTCTTTTCGATAGCCCTTAATATCCTCTGCAACTTATGCTCCTTCGTATCGTATATACCATTGAAGAATATAAAAGGAGTAGTGAGTGAACAGGCAACAAGGCTGTCTAACAGGTTTATTTAAACTCTTGATGCTGGACGTATTATTTGGTTGGCTTCAAGATACCTTTGGTTTTGGTAAGGGCGCATCCTGCACCGGCTTCGGATGCGGGTTTATCCTGCTGATCATCTTTGTAGCCCTCACCTGCCAGGTGATCTTTAATACAAACTGGTTCCAGCTTGGATTTTAAAGGTACGGGGGTATCTGATATCTAGACGTATCCCGTTGAAAAAAAGTTACAACCTTCAATTACCAGTTTCAATCACGAATTTTTCTCCCGCGCTGATCGCCTGGACTTCAGGGAAGTAAACCTGCCAGGCCCGGGCGGGCAGCACCTGGTATTCACCCGGATGTGCCAGAGAAATTGTGTAGGTTAATTGATATGTACCAGCGGGTAGGAAATTTACTGCCCAGGTAACCCGATCATCTAATACGAGGGGAGTATTGAAGTACCACCAGCCCCAACCATTTTTGAAAGGCGCGGCTGCTTGATACTCCTCCAGATCCTGGCGGGAGGTTTTCAGCCTGGTATCCAGAATCTCGGCCCCGGCCGGGATCTTGTCTTCCACCATTAAGTAATAAGAATCGTTTTCCAAAACCAGGATAAGCTGAACCTGGATAAGTTGGCCAATTTCTCCCTTCTGTGTGAAATTAATATCTTCCGGATCAGATAGGTCGGCATAAACCCTGGAAATGGTCAGCCCATGCCCATAAGGCTGCACGTCCTCTGCTGGCCTGTAAACCTGTAAATGAGATCTGTAATACAATACCCCGCTACCTTCAGATCGATTGATCACCAGGGCATTGGGTTCTTCCGGATACAGATCTTCCACCGGTATAGAAGCATAAGCCGCTTCCAACTGGCTTGATCCTTGTGCCTGCCCGCTGATCAGTTCCCTTCCATTCACAGTACTTGAAAATTCATATCCACTGTCCAACTCGCCGCTCTTTCTCAGAACCTCATTCAACGCCAGGACAGACCAACCAGTTTCATATGCGGACCACCAATCACCCGCTTGAGTTTGGGTTGATACCAGATAGCGGACAGCTTCGGGATACAAATCTGGCGCCTCTTCCACGCGGGCCAGGGCATAAGTAACTATTGCTGTAGTTGTTGTAGTGTTGTTCATCCAGGACCGGCGGTTCTCATCGTTCTCCCAATGGATTCCGGTGGATGTCCGTATCCCGGTTCCGGCCAAATCAGATAGCAGGGAACGTGTTGAATCGTTTCCGGGCTGTCCTTTCTCCAGGGCTATCGCCAGCAGCGCCTGGCTGCCTGGATCAAGCTGGCTGCTTAATGAGGCCAGGGCCTGCATTCCTGAACTGACATCAGTCCCCGCTTCAGTCAAAGAAAAATATCTCAGTGCCAGTAAATTATACTGCCACGGTTCAGATAACATCTCCAAGGCTGGCAAAGTTGCCAGCAGGTACCCGCGGGCTTGCTGGATCATCAGGTCTTCCACAAAAACACCCGCTTCCTGGGCTTTGATCAAACCAAAAAGAATATAGGAACTGATCTCGGGATCACTCGCTCCGTCCTGCCACCAGCCCCAGCCCCCATCATCGTTTTGTGCCGCGTCCAGTACATCAAGGGTCTCGGGAATCAAGTTTTCCAATCGGTTTTCAAGCTGCGGGTAATCAACATTAACTTCCTGCAGCGTTTGGTACGTAATGGTATTGGGTAAGAAGTGGAACATTTGTGCTACTACAGAGTAGTGCTGATCCTCTTCCAGGGCATCCAGCGCTTTGAGGACAGCAGCTGCCAAGGAGGGTGATAGTTCAATATCAAGAGCTCCATCAGCTGGGTCGAAACTTTTGGGTAGGGATACTATTTCCAGCTTCTGGCCAGCCTGATCCAATAAGCCAGATGTGGCATAGCTGTAGGGAGCAATATAGCGCAGAACAGGAAGTGGGCCCTGATAGGGCTTTACGGCATCCTGATAAAATCCTGCGTCAGCAGCAAATATCAGATCGACTTCATCAACGTCTTCCACGGTCCCCCACCATTCAACCCGAACCCTACCTTCTGCGGGAATTTCCACTGTCTGGGTTGAGAACTCCGGGATATCCAATTGAATGCCTGCTCCCTGTAGAGACACATCAGCAGTTAGTTTTATCCCGGTATTATTATGTATCACTGCAGCCAGGGCCAGGTGATCTCCTGCTACCAGGAAGCGCGGAGTAACAGGCCTGATCAACAGGTTTTTTGTTGTTACTACTTCCGCTGTCGCTTCCCCAACCTGGGATTGTTTGGTAATACCCCGGGCGTCAGCCTGCCAGGTTGTAAGATTGTCTGGCAAGTTAAATACTACCTGTGCCAGGCCATCTTCATCAGTTACGATATTCGCCTGCCAGTATCCAGTATCTTCAAACTGATCCCGCACTGAGTAATCAGCATCGCCTCCTCCCCCCATACCTCCCGGTACCCATACCAGCCTGCCGGCGTGCATTCCCAGCGGGAGACCCATCCGGACCGCGATGGGCTGAACCCCATAAAAAGCCTCTTCTATGCGGGGGGAATTGGGTTCTGTCAGAGCCAGAACAGCCTTATCAACCACTGCCAGGGAAAACTCACCTTCCAATGGTTCCCCATTCTGATCTGCAACCCGAAGGGTAAACTGTACTTCCTCTCCCGGACCGAGCCTCTCCGGTTCACCAATCACTTCTACTTGAAGCACCTTATCTACTGGCTCCACCAACAGATTGATATAACCTTGCCTGAAGCTGCTTCGTCCTTCAGAATCTTGGCCTATCAATGTAACCGCAAGATAGACATTTGGCGCATTTGCATCACTCAGCGGAATAGTAACTTCCTGTCCGGATGAAGAGATCGAATAGGTTTCATATGAAATAATTTTATGGCGTTCGACTGTCACCAATGCCTGGGCGCCATCTGGGAACGGGTTAGGAATGAAAATTGTCGCTTCGTCGCCTGGTTTGTAAAGATCCTGGTCTGCAATCAGGGTTATCTTCTGGTTGGTCTGGGTAGGCCAGGCAGTTGTGCCTGGTCCGCCAACCCAGAGGGTCACCTCTGTTCGGGCTCCATCTCCAAAAATGTCCAGCTGGTATGTGCCTGGTTCCGTGGGAGAAAAAGTCAATTCAGCTTCCCCGTTCAGGTTTGTGCTGAAGCTTTTTTCTGCTACCAGTTCTTTTTCACGGATATAGTCTATTTCCCCGATCTCACCGATCTCATACTGCCAGACCACTTTATAGAACTCAGCGGACAGGGCTTTGATCCCGTCTGGTTCATTCTCCCAATCTACTGCCAGGATCTCAAAATCCACGGCCTGGTCTGCAACAGTTACCCAGGCAGAGGGTTTGACTCCTAAATAAAAATCGCTGGGGTGAACCAAGATCGCCGATCTGTTCGTAACCTGGAACCCAGTTTCGTCCTGGGCTGTAACTTCGAGGGAATAATTAGCCGGCAGAGTGACCTCGCGATCATAGATATCAATATTGGTGAGAATTTGCTCAATGGACCATTCTCCGTTGGCATTGGTCTGATCATCTCCAGAATCTATCCTGGTTCCCCAGATAGATGGGGAATATGCTCCTGGATAAACAAACCAATTACTTCCAAGCTCGCCGACCTGGTAGCCGGGAATTCTAAAGCTGGTTGGCTCCGCCCGCAATGTCCAGCTCAACTGGACATCACTGGCCGGCGCGTCAAAATAATAACGCGCATCCAATTCTGCCTGGAATTCCTCTCCTATCAAGGTTTCGTCCTGATCCATATTGAGTTCCAGTTCGATCTCAGGTTTCCTGTAATTCGCAACCTGGAAATATACCATTCCGGTTTCTGTCTCCAACCGGTAATATCCCGGTTCCGCCTGTGTTGAAAGCTGGATCTCTCCCTGGGCCGTTCCGTATTCAGATAAGGGCAGATTGATAATTTTTTCTTCTTTTCCATGGAGATGAATCGTCAATGGGATCGACTGTTGTTCTGGCAGCGCATACCCGGCACCATCACGATCACGGTGGATCAGCCGATAGTACACGGTCTGTCCCGGTTGATAAATTGGTCGATCAGTATAGATATAGGTTTGTGATTTTGGCGCACCATAATTAGACCTCAATCCAAATTCATATGGTTCTGATCCAAAACCCCAATTACTGGCTGTAATGCCAAAGTCCTCCTGTCCAGCTTCACCTGTGATGGCATAGAAAACGTTATTATATAGATCCAAAGCTGCCGGGAAATCGGCCTGGAAGATACCTTCCTGATTGGTAGTGCCAGAGAAAAAGACCTCTCCGCCGGTATTATAGACCTTAACCTCAGCATCCGGCACCACTTCTCCGGAACGCAGATCAACCGCCCAAATTAAGAGATTTTCCGGGCTGGTCTTCATCGTCAGATGAATGTTACTGACCGCCACTAAATAGGGTGACGGGTTATAAGGCAGCTCTTGAGAATAGATCTGGTAGCGGTATAAACCCGGCGCCAGAGCTTTTCCAGATTGGTTTAACGGAAGATTGACTGTATATTTATCATCCCCGGGCACGCTGACTAGGTGGGTCCAATACTGAGCATCAGACGGGTAATAGTCTTCCAGTGTCTCATAAAGGCCGGCTCCAAAAAGAGCTGGGAGTACATCTATTGGTATGGTGCCCACGTTGATGGACACCTGGTGCAGATTTGTGCCCTGGGCCGGAATCGTATTTTCCTTCCCGGTTAGGAATAGGATATTGATGCCCTGGGTGATGGTCAGGTTAGGCGGCAGGGGCTCAGTAGTAAAATTAACCGTCCGAACATTGCCCAATATACTACCCCATTCATCCGCCAGGGATTCCCGGAGTATCAACGTGTAGTTAGTGAGCGGTTCAAAGTCACCATAAAGGGTCAAAACGTTTCCCGATCCTCCGGTTGAAGGGCTTAAATTTGTAACTTCCGGAATGATCGTGATGTTATCCGCCACAGTATCCTTATCCACTGTGTTGTTGAAATACAACGTCGCCCCTTCATATATCGAGGTGGTGTATATTTGCCCTCCGGGGGTTCCCAGAAACTGGAAATCTCCGGTGGTTTGGAAATCAAAAGTTGTATCCGTCTGCAGCGGGGTTCCCCCTGCGGAGATCACTTCTCCCGGGAGAATGCCGGCATAGGAAGTTGATCTTAAAAACAGCTGGTCAGGAATAAATAGAAATTTGCGAATCTCTTCATTCCATTCCATCGTTCCGGTAATCTGCTGGCCTTCACCGCTGAGCAGGGAGAAATTATCAGCAACGCTGTCTGGATCCATTGACTGGTTAAATTCCATCCGGATCTCTTCATCCAGCGGTACTCCTGTTTCTCCATTGAATGGCCCCCAGGACAGCATTTGTGGATAAGATGTTGAGAACGTCCAGGCTTGGGTGCTTTCTGGATCCAGCGCCGCGCCAGCCAGACTGGATAGATCTCTAGAAAGTGACACTTGATAGGTTAATCCTCCAGCTAAGCCGGAGTCGGGCAAAAACTGATATGTGCTGGTATTGATCCATTCCCCTTTTCCCGCTACGGAAGGACTGATTGTCAAGGCTTGTGGGGTATCCGATCGGGAATTTCCCAGGGCAACAACCGGTTGATTAAAGGCAACCACAACGGCAGATTCGGGATCAATCTCTATCCCTCCTGGCGATGGCAGAAGGGTGACAGGTTTGAGCCAGTCAGGCGTGTAATAATTCAGGCTGGTAAACACTGGCAGAGTCAAATCATTGACTGCCTTGGCGGTAGTTTCAAGGTTTAAGACCAAATTGGTGTTGGGTTCCAGTTTCTGGTCCAGTTGGATTTTCAGCGTCTCTGAATCAAGCCAGGAATAATCAATTTCTACAACAGGTTCAGAAGACAAGGCATTAATGACAGAGGCCTGGTCCATAGCCTGATTAAAATAAAGAATGATATCTCCCTGTAGAGGAATGGTTGATCCTGCAGGAGGATCTGATTCCACGATCATTGGCGGCAAAGGCTGAGGTGTATTGGTCGGCATTGGTGTGGGATCTGTTGTTTTTCCTGAGCCAAAGATTTTTCCCTGTAGGCCCGCAGGGAGATTGCAGGACAAACTGATCAGCCCTATCAAAAGGATCAATCCTGTCAGGATAATGGTAGTTTTTTTCTTAGGGGAGAAAATCATAATCCGGTTTCCTTTTTCAATTTCAGTCTTTATGAGACATGGACCTGGTAGATAAGGAAATTATAACCGCTCACCCAGGAATTCCGCTTATTGATAGCCTTTCAAAGAAAACACCCGGGGTAAAAACTGCCCGGGTGTTTTTTCCTTGTTTTAGTATCTAGCTATACGGATTTAGTTATCACCTGCACTTTTTGGTTCCAGTATTTGCATCTGGGAAGTTACTACCTTGGTGAAATACCGCGTACTGCCGTTCTCCTCATATGAGTCAATTTGCAATCGGCCCTCGAGAAAAACCAGGCTCCCTTTATGAAGATACTCATTGCAAATCTCTGCCAGTCGTTCCCAGGCTTCGATATTAAACCAATCAGCTACTTGTTGGGTTTCCCCATCCTTAGCTCTTTTGCGACGGTTCACCGCCACACTGAAAGTACAAACTTTCTTTCCATTTGGAGTGTCTTTCAGTTCGGGATCCCTTCCCAGATGACCAATTAACTGAACACGATTTAGGCCCACCATATTTCCCTCCTTATAAGATATAATTGATAGGTCTTATTTAGCAGTGTAGCGTTAATCTCTAGCCTTTGTCAATAATTGGTTGCGTTTGCATGATTTTGCTGAAATTGCTGATTTTTCAAATGATTACTTCCCCATAAAAATTTAATGCGGTCAAAGGAATAAACCGGCCCTATGTATATAGCAATTGAAGGCGCGATTGGCGTTGGAAAAACCACTCTTTCCCGATTATTATCGTCCCGCTTCCAGGCTGGTCTGCTTCTTGAGGTATTTGAAGAGAATCCTTTTCTGGCTGATTTTTATGCCGACCGGGATGCGTACGCCTTTCAAACTCAGATCTTTTTTTTGCTAAGCCGTTACCATCAACAGCAGGAAGTTCCCAACGCATTGGAGTCAGGGAATAACCTGATTGCGGATTACACCTTTGAAAAGGACGCTCTCTTTTCCCGCCTAAATCTGGGGGGGGATGAATTAGACACCTACTTCAACGTGCATAATGCCCTGGCTGAAAAACTACTATTGCCTGATCTGATCGTATATCTGCAGGCCGAAACCAGCATTTTGATGGATCGGATCGCCCACCGGGACAGGGTATATGAAAGGAATATGGACCGGGGTTATATAGAAAGCCTGAATAATGCTTATGATGCTTTTTACAGCGGAGAACACAGCGGCGCGCCGGTGTTAGTGATCAATACCAACCAGCTCAATTATGTAGCCAACGAAGGCGATTTGGACTGGGTTGAAAACCGCATCCGCCAAACCCTCAAAGTGGGTCCATACCAGACTCAGTTTTTTCATAAATCCTGAGACCGGGAGGATAGCTTTTGAATGCGCTTCACACCTAAAATACTTCATAAACATGCCCAGGTTCTGGTCGAAAAAGAAACCAAAAGAAACCGCTCTATCCTGGCGGCTTATCTGCGTGGATCCTTGTTGTACGGATCTCCGCTAATCGGTGGAGCGGGGGATATAGACCTGGTTTTCATCCATAGCGCCCCGCCGCTGAAAAAACACCAGATCATCAGAATTACGCCTGAAATCCATTTTGATATCGAGCATCATGATGAGCTGCTTTACCGAACCCCAAGGGAGCTGCGCCTCGATCCCTGGCTGGGGCCAACTTTGAGAGACGCCGTCCCACTCCATGATCCCCGTCACTTACTAGACTATACGCAAGCTAGTGTCCGAAGTAACTATTGTTTTCCAGAAAACCTTCTAGCAAGGAGCAAACCCCTTCTTGACGCTGCTCGCCAGTTCTGGATGGACCGCCAAATATCTCCACCACTGGAAATTACTTCAGAAATCCCCGCCTTTTTATCCGCCCTCGAGGCCGCAATTAACGCAGTGGCTATTCTGTCAGGACCACCGCTGGCAACCCGCCGCCTGGGATTATCCTTTTCTGATCGAGCCACAGCCGTTGATGCTCCAAGTCTGAACATTGCTTTTCATCATTTAATGGGAGGAATCTCGTTGTCTGAAGAAATCCTGATGGGCTGGATCAATGCCTGGGAAAAAGCACTGGGCATTCTTAAGGAGGAATCCTCATCACCTCCCTTGCTTGCAGAACGGGAGATCTATTATAAAAATGCCCTCGAGGATATCATCAAGAGCTCTAAACCAGTGGATGCCTTATGGCCGCTGATAGTGACCTGGACCGAGATTATCTCAACCTTGCCAGATCGGACTGATATTCAACTGCCCTGGATCAAAGCATTAACAACCCTGGGGTTCGCCGGAAAGGATTATCTCGTTCGACTGGCAGCATTTGACAGCTTTCTGGAACTTTGTGAATCTTTGGTATTGGGAGAGTCCGCTTCAGGCGGATAAGACTTATCAGAATTTAAGCCGTTGGTTTCGGCA
This sequence comes from Anaerolineales bacterium, assembly GCA_021161345.1. Taxonomy (GTDB): domain Bacteria; phylum Chloroflexota; class Anaerolineae; order Anaerolineales; family UBA11858; genus B10-G9. The sequence goes on from JAGHAU010000157.1 coordinate 20,431, forward strand.
GCACAACCTGTAACGCAGCCCCTTTTCCGAGACCTTCACTTTCAGCCCAGATCCTTCCCCCGTGCAGGTTTACTAATTCCCGTGCAATTGAAAGACCCAAACCCAGACCCCCGTATTTTCGCGTCATATGATCATCTTCCTGATAGAAAACCTCGAAGATCTTTTCCAAGTTTTCCTCAGCAATCCCCCTTCCAGTATCAACGATAGAGACCATGACCTCGTCCTTCCGGTCTGAAACGCTGAGTATAATTTCTCCGTCGACCGGGGTGAAGCGAATGGCATTAAGCAGCAAGTTAACAAAAACCACACTCATCTTTGGCAAATCGATCTGGAGTGGGATCGGCTCCTCCGGAATTTTGTACACTACTGTGTGGTCTTCTTGATTGACAGTCGCATTAACCTCTTCCCTGGCATATTCAATAACCTTTTGAAGCGTGCTATCAGAATAATCCAGATCTGCCTCACCGGTATAGAGCAGGTTCATGTTGGCTATATCATCCAGCACAGCCCGTAATTTTGAGGATGCTTTCAGGATCGAACTGGCCAATGGCTTATTTTCTTCAGTGGCATCTTCATGTAATAGCGTGGCATATCCCAGGATATTCCCCAGCGGTGTACGCAGTTCATGAGAAGCTACAGCCATCAGGTCTCGTTTTAATTTATCCGCCTGGTTCAACTCGATATTGGCTTTTTGAAGCGCCTGGATCAATTGGGCGTTGTGCATGGAAATAGCAGCCTGAGATGCCACTACCAGCAGCAGGGAAACGTCAAAATCGGTAAAGTCCCCCTCTTTTTTATTTAGGGCTTCGATCACACCGGTGACTCTGTCCTTGATACGCATCGGAACACCCAATAGGGAATCAACTTGCAATCCCACCTCATCGCCCACTTCATCATAATGGCGCGGATCATCCTTGGTATTGTTAATTACCAGGTGTCGGTTTTCAGTATAGATCGTTCCAGCCAGACTATTATCCAGGGGGACAGGGATCTGTTCCAGCTGGTCAATATTCACGCTGGAGGTCGCAGCAAACCTGAGCTCTTTTTCTCTTTCATCATACAGCAGGATGGAAATAACACAGCAATCCAGCAAATCAGCGGCCGACTCCAGAATATTCTGGAGCAGCAGATCCGGCTTTAGTGTGGAATTTAAAATAGCGCTAATGTCCACTAACTGGGCAATCTTCTGGATTTTCTTACGTATTTCAGGTTCCGCAATAGAGGTTGTTAAGGAATTAAACATAGCAGGTATCAGGTCTCGATAATTAACTCAGCGGAATAATTATAGTCCAAGCGAGACCTTTTAACCTAATAGTTTCGAAAGCCCGCAATCTCAGTCTTCAAACCTGGATTCATCAATCAATTTTTGCAGATCCCCTTTTCCAGGACGGATCGTACCGGGTTCATCTTTTTGGGTATAACGGGATTCAGCCTCCTGCAAACGGGCATTTGAAGCCCGTGGCAAGATACTGATCTTCCCGCAGTGCGGGCAGCGGACCAGCTTTCCAGCCAGTAGATTAGGAGAAAACACAGCACGGGAAAAAGGAAGCTCACAGCGCGGGCAGACAACGCCGCCAGCCGGCCCATATTTTCCTAACACAAACACCTTGTTCCGGTTCGCAAGTAAAGGAATACCAACCCCGAGCAGAGACAAAACTGCCGTTCCGATCAACAAGGGGGCGATGATCTGTTGGGTCTCCCCCCAGGCTTGATCTGAAGACAGGAACTCCTTGGATATGTGCTTGGACTCCAGGATCGTTCCACTCGAGAGTGTGCCATCGGCGTACATATCTCGTTCACCAGCATCAAATTCGCTGGTATGGAACCTATAAATAAATGGCTCCGCATCCACTGTTTCCAGCAATTCCCCATCCATATAAAACCGCACTTCTCTTAATCCTTCCGGTGGATTCGAGATCTTCAAAGTGAAATTTCCCTGGATCTTTCCCAAACCACCATACCCAAAATTTCGTGTCAAACCCAATTGCAGCCGGATCCCATCCTGGGCCGCAAAGACGGTTACCGGGAATAAAAGTACTGCACAAACCAACACTATTCTTAACCAGTTTTTCTTTTTCATAATTCTATTTCCAACGCGAAAGGATAGTTTCTCTTTGAAAGACCTGAACCGCAAAATAAAACAGGACAATATCCAGAACCAGCAGTGCTGCTGCCAACCAGAGAATGAACGTTTCGTTGACCAGAATCATTCCGGTCATCTGCCCAATGAACAAGCCTACCACAGGAAGCACAAAAATTCCCGAGATCTGTTCTGCCACCCGGGGGTCATTTACCCGGGAAGAAATCATCACAGCGATACTGACACCCATTAGCGACAGGAGCGGGCCTACCAGGAAGATGGCCATCATCCACAGCGGGTCGAACAGCTTACTTACCACAGCCGTATTAGAAACCATCAAATAGGCTCCGGCTGCGTAGACCAGATATCCGATCCAGGTCGTCAACACCGCCGGAATGACTCCCGCCAAGCCTTTTCCTACCAGGATCTCAACCGTAGTAACCGGAGTCGCCAGCAGCGGCTCCAGGGTTCGGGTGGTTTTTTCGCCCACAATGCTATAAGAAGCAATGGTCATTGGAATGATCACCGGCACCATCATAAACAACAATATGAACTGGGTCACGATATAGTACAACATGCAATCGCCTCCGATCACATCTCCGCAGAGCTGCTCAAACTGGGGCGGGAGATCTGCCGCAGAAATGCTGGCAAAATCGTCTGACCCACCAGCAAAATACAGGACAAATAAAGGCAAGATCGTGATCATTAGCGGGAGAAATGAAACTGTAAAAAGCACAAATTTATTCTTAAAAACTTCCCGCCATTCTTTAATGATTATCGCTTTAATTCTTTCCATGATTATTATCCTCAACTGCTCCCATCAATTCCAGGTAGACATCTTCCAGGCGGCGCCTGAGCTCGCCCACAAACTGCAGTTCCGCCCCTCCATTCACCAGGGCACGGATCAGTTCTGGGTTCTGCTCTTCGGGGTTTTCCACCGCCGCCAGGATCTTGTTATCCACCGCCTGTACCTCGGACACAAATGGGAATTTTTCCAGGGTGCCGACTAGCGCCTGGTTGGCTTCCTGTAAATGAAAGACTACTTTTCTTCCGAATATTTTCCTTCTTAATTCTCCTGGAGCGTCTAACGCCAAGAGATGACCAGAAATCACGGCCACACGATCACATAATCGGTCGGCCTCCTCGAGGTTATGAGTGGTTAAAATGATCGTACGCCCTTCTCCTCTCAAATCCTCAATGAACTCCCGCACCAACTTGGAGGCCTGCGGATCCAACCCACTGGTGGGCTCATCCAGAAAGAGAACCTCCGGTTCGTGAAGCAGGGCTCGGGCAATGGCTAATTTTTGGCGCATGCCCTTAGAAAATGTTCCCACAGGTTCATAGCGCCTATTCCACAATCCCAGTAACTCCAGGTACTTTTGGATTTGTTCAGCGATATTCTCAACTCCATACATGGAGCCAAAAAACGCCAGGTTTTGCTCCGCGGAAAGGGAATCATACAAACCAGGAGACTCCGGCAGTAAGCCGATCTTGCGGCGAATATCCTGATCATCCTCACCTATCTCAAACCCCGCCACCTGGGCTGTGCCCCCAGAAGGGATCAGCAACGCAGCCAACATCCTGACCGTGGTTGTTTTTCCCGCACCATTAGGCCCCAACAACCCAAACACCTCTCCTCGCTGAACAGACAAAGTTAATTGATTTACAGCTGTAATTTCACCAAACCTTTTGGTTAGGCTTTCCGTGACAATGATTGGACTATTATTAATCATAACGACTCTCTTCTATTTGTTCTGATGTAACTTGAGCTGCCGATATTTGTACCTGGTCCGGTACAGGCAAATCTAGATCCTCTTCCGGATCAATTTTCCGGATTCTCCAGGCCCAATAAAGCCATCCGGCAGAAAAGATAAAAATCACGCCCTCCAACAAAAGAATATTCATCTGTTTGATGGCGATAACTGCAAAAGCATCCAATATCATGTGCCCAATAACAGCAACTACCAAATACAGGTAATTTTTTGTGCGGACGCTTTTATAAACCAGGATTGATGCACCAACGTGAAAAGCCATAGCCGAGATCCTCTCCGCTGCACCCAGGAGGGAATGATACCAGGGCACCGCCCAGTAGGCTGCCAATTGGGTTCGGGCCAACTCCACTTGCTCGGGCGGGAGCAAATCCACCGCACCCTCTCCCCCCAGGACCACAACCTGAACCAGGGCAACCAGGGCCAACAACCCTAACAACAATGCCTCGACTCCTCCATGGCCAATGCCATATTTCACCGGCAGCAGAGTATGGGCGTCCTTTTTCAACCAGAATTTCAGGGCCAGAAAACGGGCGACCTCCTCAAAAACTCCGGCGGACAATCCTGCCACAACCCCCAGGACCAAGAGCGAAACTCCCCCCTCGGCCGCAACATCCACCCCCAGCGCCCTTAACCCTGGAATCATCAAGAAC
>JAGHAU010000092.1 GCA_021161345.1 Anaerolineales bacterium
CGGGAGAATTCATCCAAAGAGCCGGCAGCCTGGGGGGTTACTTTAGGAATTTTTTCCAGAGGTTCTTGGGGAGATAATAAACTGTCTAAGCGCGAGGCTTCATCCATCGGTTCCGGGAACTGAGCTGGAGTTTTGTCATCGGTATTGTCGAAAAGATCATCTCGCAGCGAGGGGCTATCGGGTGGAAGAGGGTCCACGCTGAACAGGGGAGCCCCACAATGATCACAAAAATTTTGATCATCTGTGTTAGGTTTTCCACAAGTTGAGCAAATGATCTCAGTCATGATTATTCACCGTAAGGTCGATCAATTCCCATTAGGACCCGGATACCTGTTGTAATTGTGCCCAGGGCAATACCCAGCAGTAGCCCGCGGGCTCCTCCCAGGGCTGGGACTCGCAGGATCCATTCGCGAATTACGTGCAGGAATGGGAGCGTTGCTGGGGGAATCGAAAATGACCCCAGCAGGACCAATAAAACAACAAAAAAGAAGACGATTGAGAAAATGTCCATCCGCTTACGAAGGATGCTGGCGGCTGCATAGGTAAGGCTGATAGCCGTTACGGCAAGCAGACTGGTCTCTATCGGCAGCTGAATATTTGTGAAGATCCAACCGGTCATCTGGTAGTTAGGTTTACCGACCAGGTAGGTTTGGACCATGTCTATAATGCCAATAACCAGTGTAGCCAGCAGGGAGATTACAAGGATCAGGCTGTATCCTGAATTGTCACTATCCGCTCCCAGTTTTTTGATATGGACTGTGATCAGATTGATAATGCCAACTAAAAGGGCAACTGCCGCCAGAACCAGTCCGGTTCTCAGAAGGATAAAACGGACATTTGTAAATGAGGGTATGAAATATCCGGCCAGGACAATAATGCCGACTCCGATGGCAACAGCAGTAGAGAAAGGAGACTTCAGATCGATCTTCACATTGAACCTGCCAGAACATTTTCAAAAAAAGTGTTGATTCCCAGGATATTCAGCAAAACACTGGCCAGGATGATAAAAATAATGATCCAGCGGACAACGTCCTGGGCTGAAATGCTTGCCTGGTATATTTTTTCTTCGCCCAGGTAGGCTCCGCCTGCAAATAATTCTTCCCCGATCAGGGGGTCCGAGGCGCTGGCATAGATGACAGACTGGGCAGTGAGCTGGGATGTTCCGGCGATGGTGGGACTGCTTTGCCTCTCCCCGGCAGTCGTGATCCAGATGATTTCATTTCCAAACCACCCAGTATGGATATTGGCGGAGACATTGTCGTCACGGATTATGCTCAACGTGCCAGCAGCATAAGAAAAAGGCGTAACGCCGATCAACTCGCCTGACGGGTTTTTGTCATGATCTGTTACACTGATCGCTTTTGAGCTTCTCTGGATCGTATCCTGCGCCAGAATAGAGATTACCGGGTTTCCAGTTGAGGCAATGGGGGGTTGATCGCAGACAGAGGATTTTTCAATGACCTTTTTTAGAATTCCTAAGCCTGCCAGGGCAGCAGCGAACTCGGGACCGGTAATGCCCCCTCTGCCCAGGGATATATGCAGCTGGGATCCATCTTCAACAGCCACCTTGATTTCCTGGATGATTTTGTCGTATGCGGGAATCGGGCGGAGGTTCTTGGTTTTTCGGTCTTTATTTATGAACGAAAAAAAGACCATCAAACCGACAAAAAGTACAATAATCACTATTCCCGTGAAGCCAGTAGCAGACACAGATAATTCCTCCAACTAGGATGTTGGTTCGTAATTTCTGAGTGCCTCGATAAATATCTCTGTTTCCGATGGGTCTTCTAAAATCTTGGCAAAGTCCTGGGATTGCTCTCTAGGGATAAAAGAGGATAAAACTGGTTGGCTGAGATAGACCAATTGGGCGCCAAGCAAGCTCATTGGACCCAGAGCTTCCAAGAAGGTCGCGGTGAGGTTCTGGAGCCGTAATTTATACAGCGATTCAATCCATTTTTCCCTATTTTTTTGAATTTCCATAGCTCAGAATTAGTATAGCATAGTTTCATTATTCAAACGTAAGGCCCTCAATTTGCAGGATATGATTAATGATATCCCGGGGGGATTATTTTTCATACTGTACCCGGTCGATATAATGGCATAATCTATAATATAGAAATATGTATCATTGTCAGGGGGGGGAGGGTATTATGCAGCCAGATTTAACTGAACAGATCCTCGAATTAGTGCGTTTGACAGCTACAGATTTACCGCCGGATATTGAAAAGACCCTCCGCGAGTCACGGGATGAGGAAGAAGAAGGCTCGGCTGCCCGGGGCGCGCTGGATACGATCCTGGAAAATGTAAAAATGGCCCGTGACAATTCTACTCCTATCTGCCAGGATACGGGAACGCCCTTGTTTTTTGTGAATTATCCAGAAGGTTGGAGCACCAGGAAATTGAAACGGCAAATCCAGGAAGCAGTTATCCAGGCCACAAAGAAGTCTTACCTGAGGCCCAATTCCGTTAATACTTTGACTGGAAAAAACACCGGTGATAATAGCGGTGATGAATATTACCCCTCGGTCCATTTTGAGGAGATCGAAGGTGATCAGGTAGTGATCGATCTGATCCTCAAGGGGGGAGGCTGCGAAAACGTCAGCACTCAATATAAACTGCCGGATTCTTCCCTTGCTGCCGGCAGGGATTTGGATGGCGTGCGGAAAGTCAGCCTGGATGCTGTAGTCAAAGCCCAGGGAAAAGGCTGCGCTCCTGGCACTCTGGGTATCGCCATCGGCGGTGATCGCGGGTCATCTTATATTGCTTCCAAGGAAGTGTTGAAAAGGAAGCTGAACGATTCAAACCCGGATCCCTCCCTTGCTGATCTGGAAGATAAGATCACAGATCAGGCCAATCAGCTGGATATCGGCCCGATGGGTTTTCGTGGCAAAACCACTGTTTTGGGGACAAAGATCAAAAACCTGCACCGTCTCCCGGCCAGTTATTTTGTATCGATCTCCTATATGTGCTGGGCTTATAGGCGCAGGAAAATGGTTTTTAAAAATGGAACTGCCAGTTTTGAGTGATTTTCTTTCTACTTTTCCTAACTTGGGCGGCTCGATGAGCCGCCCTTTTTGTTTAAGGGGAAAGGGACTCGGTCCCTAATAGAGATCGAGATTAATGTACCGTATCTGCATCCTCTCCAGGGGGTTAATTTTAGATATAGCATAATCAAAAATTCCTGAGGAGAGATCCATGTTATCTGCACCCGATCAAGAATTATCACTATCACGTAAACGCTGGCTCTGGTACCTGTATGACGTTGGAAACTCAGCTTATGCGGCGGTTGTGATCCTGGCAATCTACGCAGCATATTTTAAGGGTCACGTGGTAGGCGGCGCAGAAGGCTCGCGGTTGTGGGGAATCTCGGTGGGCATCGCCATGCTGGTCGTTGCGTTGATTTCACCTGTCCTGGGAGTGATCGCAGATCATACCGGACAAAAGAAACGGTTATTAACATATTTTACGATCTTGTCTGTGACTTCCACAGCTTTATTGTATTTTGTCCAGAAGGGAGATATCCTGCTAGGGATGGTCCTTTTCATCCTGGCGGAGATCGGTTATAGGGGCGGACAGGTGTTTTACAATTCCTTGCTGCCAGAAGTAGCGGACCAGGAGGAGATCGGGCGGGTTTCTGGCAAAGGCTGGGCGATCGGCCTGATAGGTGGGATCGTGTGTTTGTTTATAGTCCTGGCCCTGGTGACTGTATACGAGGGCACCTGGATCGTGCGTTTTTCGCTGGTGATAACGGCAGTTTATTTTGCTATTTTTGCAGCGCCATTATTCATCTGGTTCAGGGAAAAAGGGGAGAACAGAAAACTGCTGACCGGAGAGAATGTATTTTCGACCGCAATCCAACGGCTTAAAAAATCCTTCCAAAGCATTAAGAATCACAGAGAATTTGTGAAATATATCATTGCCTTCCTGATCTATAACGATGGGATACTGATGGCAATCAATTTTGCCGCCATATTTGGGGCGGTGATGTTCGGGCTTGATCAACAGCAGATTATCCTGTTTATGATCTTGATCCAGTTCACCAGCGTGATCGGGGCTTATATTTCGGGTTGGATAGCAGATAAGAGAAGTGGAAAAGCAGCCCTGGTCATATTCTTATTGATGATGATCGGGGCTGTTGTCGGTCTGTTCATTGTTGAATCCGTGGCTGGATTCTATGTTGTTGGCGGAATCGCTGGGCTGGCCTTATCTTCGGTTCAGGCCGTCAGCCGGGCAATGGTTGGCGCTCTGGCGCCTCCCGGCCGCAGCGCAGAATTCTACGGATTTTTTGCGGTTGCAGGCAGGACTTCTTCCTTTATCGGCCCGACGATCTATGGGTTTGTAGCTGCTGAAGCAGCCATATTCTTTGAAGCCCAGGGCGAGGGGGCTTCATTCCTGTGGTTTAAGCTGCTTGAAGGTGGAGGGCCCTTTGCAGAACAGCTGGGACAACGAGTGGCGATCCTGCCGGTGATCCTGTTCCTGGTTGTGGGCCTGATCCTTCTCCTGCGTGTCAATGAAAAGAAAGCCAGGGAGCAGATCGGCGAAACTGTGTCCGCCTAGGTTTGCCCTCAAGTAACTTTCAGCTGTTTCTTGGAGTAATTCTGATAGATCCCATCCTCAACGATGGTTTGTAGGCGTTTAAGGGCTCGGTGAATATCAACAAAACTTGTATACAAGGGTGCGATGCCCAGGCGGATGTTATTTGGGGCGCGGAAATCGGGTATGACCTTCAAAGTAGTATCTTCGGGCTTAGGGTCAATTAACGCCCGGCAGATCCGGTATGCTTCCGGGTCCCTGAGTGAAACATGGGAACCCCGCCTGGAAGAATCCAATGGAGATCCTACTTCAAATCCCAGCGGAAGTAATAATTGCTGCGCCAGGTAGATCAAATAATCTGTTTGTTTAACACTCTTCTCCCGCAGCTGGTCGGTACCTGCCTCCAGCAGGATTTCCAGGGCAGGTTCAATTCCAGCCATAGAGAGGATATGAGGTGTGCTGATCTGGTAGCGGGAGATGCCATCAGCCGGAGAGAAATCCAGATTAAAGGCAAAGGGCGCCTGGTCAGCAAACCAGCCCCAGATAGGGGGAAATAGTTCTTTTTGCAGTTCCTTTCGAACAAACAAAAAAGCGGGAGAACCGGGACCACCGTTAAGATATTTATAGGTACAGCCAACGGCCAGATCCACATCCCAGTCGTTCAACTTAAGGGGCACCGCGCCAACCGAGTGGCTCAGATCCCACATGGCCAGGGCTCCTTTTTGGTGGGCTAATTTCGTGACCTTCTGTATGTCATACATGAAGGCGCTTTTAAATGCGACCTGGGTCAGCGCAACCAAAGCAGTATTCCCGGTGATGGTTTTATTAATGTTTTCTTCAGAGAAGGATATTGAATCCTCTGACCGGATCAGGTCTAGTTGATGGCCCGCGTTCAGGATATCAATCACCCCTTGGAAAACATACAGGTCAGTGGGGAAGTTGAACTCATCACTGACCAGGACCTTCTTTCCGGCCTGGTACTTCAAAGCGGCGGCGGACAGTTTAAAAAGGTTGACCGAGGTTGTATCACAAACCACTACTTCATCATCTCGGGCGCCGATCAGTTGGGCTATCCTGGATCCCAGGCGGGTTGGCATTTCAAACCAGCCTTTGTTCCAGCCCTCGATCAGACCTTTTCCCCACTCCTCTTCGATCAGATTCTGGAGATGGGGAACTGTAACTTTAGGCAACCTTCCCAGGGAATTACCGTCCAGGTAGATAAGGTCAGGATCAGCGATAATAAACTTGTCCCGAAACTTGGCCAATGGATCCTGGTTATCAAGCTGGGAGGCGTAGTGTTCCTCTGTAGTTTGTTTCATGGATGATATCCTCTGGTAAGAATTACTGGAATAATCAATCCGCAGCCCAAATTGGATGAACCCCTTTTCTGCTTTACAGATATTGGGTGTAAAAATAGGGCTGCATCAATCAGTAAAATGCGAATATTGGCCTTGGGCCAGACGCTGTTTTCCTTCCTTTAATAGATCCTCGGGAATGACTCTGAAAGTTTCCCCCACATTTGAGTCCTGGGGGGAACGTGGTGTATTTCCGTTTTGCAGTGCAGTTACCGCTTCAGCCATTAACTCGCCCGCCAGAATGGCAATCCGGTAATTTATGCTTTCATAGGTATCGCCTCGAAAGACCGGGAGTTCCCTTGAGACAATGATATCGCCGAGATCGATTCCCGGAAATACAAAGTGAACGGTAGCGCCCTGGGCCATATCTTTATATAAAGCCCAACCAACCGAAGCTGACCCGCGCAGCCAGGGAAGCAACCCCGGATGGGCATTGACCGTGGACTGCCGTGGTATCTCAAGGATATTTGGTTTGATGATGCGCGTTCCGCCCAATACGAGGACATCAGGTTTATCGTCTGCGAGCAAATCTCTGCAAGTGTCGTCATTATGATTTGATACACAATATACCGGGATATTCCTGCCAGATACCAACTGGGTGAGTCGGGGCGGCAAGGGCTGTCCTGCCATGCGTGTCAAGAATTTCTGACGTTCTTCATCACCCACATCCGATACTTCCTGGATGATCATGCTGGGAATCAAGTCTTTTTCGAGCAGGATCCGCAGCATCTCCCGTCCGTAGGGATGGTCTTCTAATACAAGGAAAACAAAATGAAGGGGCATAGCGATTAACCTCTTTCTTGACGAGAAAATCTCGGGCATTAATCCGATTATACTCCGTAACACCCCCATCGTTAATCTGGAGCAGGGATATCGATCGGCATTCAACTAGGAAGAACGAAATATAGAAAGAGCGGCGGGTTGAATGAGCCCGGTCCAGTTCCAATACATTTCCCAGGTGGGATGGAGGCCGTCATCCGCCAATAATTCAGGGTACTGTTCCGCAAAACGCGAGCTGGAAGTCAAGTCAATATATTCTACTCCCCTTAAGCGGGCAGCAGTCAGGTTGATAGCATTATATTGATCTAGCTCTTCCTGGACCTGGCTGCGGTCAAACTCCCCACCATGAGGAGTAACACTCCAATCGGGGATGGATAACACCAGGACGCCCTCAGCGCCTTTCCTGGCAAAGCTGATGCTTCGGTCCAATAAATCCCTGAAATTCTCCGCATAGAAAGACGGTTCAATTTTCTCGTACTGATCATTGACTCCGATTTGAAGACTGACAAGGTTGAATGAACCGCTGGGAGGGTTAGAATTGAGCGCCTCGATCAAATTCAGGCTGGTCCAGCCGCTTTGGGCGATTATTACCGGGTCTGCGATCTTGATGCCTTTCTGACGGAGCTGGCTGGTCAATTGGTAAGGCCAGCTGTCATCGGCGGGCAGGCCGCTGCCAATAGTATATGAGTCGCCCAGGGTGAGCATCCGCAAAGGTTTGGAAGTCATCATAGGTTGTGATGCTGATCTAGATAATCCTGATAAAATGCCTCTTTCCCACCTGCAGCACTCCAGTGCCAGGGAACTCGGCATGGGGGTCATCCAATTTCCTGCCGTCCAGCCGCACCGCGCCCTGCTGGATCATGCGCCTGGCCTGGCTGCGACTTTCAACCAATTTGGCTGCTTCGAGAGCGTCAAGCAAGGATTGGCCTGGTTTAAGTTTATATTCATCCATCTCTTCTGGCTGGCCTTGCTCCTGAAATACACGGACGAATTCAGCCTCTGCTTTTTTAGCTTCTTCCTGGCCGTGATAAATGGTGACTATTTCCCTGGCCAGTTTCATCTTAGCGTCTTTGGGATGGATCTTTCCACTGCTGTAATCGGCTTCAAAATTAACGATCTCAACCGGTGTCCAGCGAGTGACCAGGCGGCAGAAGATGCCCATGGCTTTGTCAGGGATGCTCATCATTTTCCCGTACATGTCTTTAGGATCGCCAGCGATGGGGATATCGTTACCGAGGGATTTGCTCATCCGGATCTCGCCGTCTGTACCGGGCAGGATCGACATGGTGATGCCAATATTGGGTTTTTTGCCCAGGGCAGACATCAGCTTCCTGGCAGCAGTGACGATATTGAATAGCTGGTCGGTTCCACCTACCTGGACATCCGCATCCAGCATGTAGGCATCATATCCCTGCATCCAGGCATAAAAGAATTCGTGCAGGTAAACGGGATCATTATTGTTGTACCGCTTGGCGAAATTATCCCGGGTCAGGAACTGCTGGACGGTGAAATTCGAGCTGATGTGGATCACATCTTCAAAGGTCAGCTTGGATAGCCATTCGGCGTTATGTTTGATGATGGTTTTGTCGCGATCAAGGATCTTAAATGCCTGGTCAGCATAGGTATTAGCATTTTCAGACACCTTTTCTGGGCTCAAGCGCGGTCGTAATTTATCCTTGTCAGACGGGTCTCCAACCAGGGTTGTGAAATCGCCGATCAGGAAGGTCACTTCGTGGCCCAGTTCCTGGAATTGGCTCAATTTTCGCATGGTAACAGTGTGGCCCAGATGCAGATCTGGTGCTGTGGGATCATAGCCGCAATAGACTTTCAGGGGGCGTTTTTCTTTTTCCGCTTCCAGCAGGCGTTCTTTGAGTTCGCCGGCCATGGCCTGTTTCGTCTGCTCATCGCCGTAATCGGCTCCCTGCATCAAGTAGGCTACTTGTTCATCTATGGACATCTTATTCTTAACCATCTGCTTCTCCCAAATCTTGACTGACCTTTACATAATAACACGCCCCCGATTGGGAGGGCGTGTAGGGAAGCACTGATCTATTGATACGGGCCAGCGCTTCTAGTATCGGTAATAATACAGGTCCTGAGTTGGACTGCTGTTCAGGGTCATGGGGTTATTATAACAAATTATTAGGTCAAATATGGAGAGGAAACGGTTTCCTCAGAAGGGAACCGTTTCCTGGTTAGTTTTTACTTCGTTACTTCCAATCCGAGGGTTGCTTCTTCCCCCTCGAACAGGGCTGTCCCGCTGAAGGTGCTCTTGGTGGGGTCGCCTTCTTCCATCTCCAGGGTGAGGGTCTCCTCCATGATGTAATCACGGTGGGTCATGACCGCGCTCTGCAGGGCGGGGGTTGCTTGATAGACCAGCTTGATACGGTCGGCGATATCAAAATCAGCCTGTTTGCGGAAATCCTGGATGCGCCGGACCATTTCCCGGGCCAGGCCTTCTTCCCGAAGAGCATCGGTGATCTCGGTATCAATAGCAACAGTCAGAAGTTTGCTGTCAACTGTTGCCAGTCCTTCTGCGGCCACGGTTTGTACAAGAACCTCGTCTGCCTCAAGTGAAATCTCTTTTTTCCCGACCTTGAGTGGTATGGGGCTGCCTTGGTTGGCCAGGGCAGCTACTTGATTGGGATCCAGCTTAGAGAGGGCAGCTGATAACTTCGGGAACTCTTTGCCATATTTGGGACCCAGGAGCCTGTTATTGGGAAGTACTTTATAGCCCAACAGGGATTCTGCCTCCTGGACGAATACCAGGTCTTTGACATTCAACTCATCCCGGACGATCTCGACTAACTCATCATCCAGTTCTGCCCGGCCTTCCTTGACATGGACGAGCACCTGGGACAGCGGCTGGCGGACCTTAATACCCGCATTGCTGCGGGCGCTCAGGCCCTGGCTGGCGGTTTCCCGGGCCAGCTTCATCTGGTCGATCAGCTTTTGGTCGATGGCTTTCGTATCAGCTTCAGGCCAGAGAGTGTGGTGGATGCTTTCCCGGGCTTCCGGGTAAACGGACCGGACCAGATTCTGATAGATATCTTCTGTCAGGAATGGAATAACTGGCGCCAGGGAGCGGCTCATCTTGACCAAAACATGCCAGAGTGTGGCATAAGCAGTGTTCTTATCTAGATCAGTTTCAGTCTTCCAGTAGCGTCTGCGGGAGCGGCGAACATACCAGTTGCTGAGATCATCCAGCATGGTTTCAAAAACCAGAGTAGCGTTATAGGCATTGGAATTCTCAAATTCCTTGTTAACCTGCTCAACTGTCTGGTTCAAGCGGCCCAATATCCAGCGATCCAGCGGGTTCTCGGATTTTGGCGTTGTACCTTCCGGTGTATCTTTATCAAAACCTTTTTCGTCCGGAGCCCAGCCGTCAATTTCGGCATAAGTTGTAAAGAAGGAATATACATTCCAGAAGGGGATGATAAAACGACGCCGTGTTTCCTCGGCTCGATGGTAACCAAAGAGTAAATTGTTTTCTGGTTTGTGAGTGCAGTATAACCAGCGCATAACATCCACGCCCATTATGTCCGCGGCTTCATTGAACTCGATCGAGTTGCCCCAGGATTTGTGCATTTCCCTTCCGTCTTCCGCTTGTAGGCTGGCATAGCTGAAGTTCTCCAGGAATGGCGGTGAGCCATCCAATACTGTTCCCATGGCAAGAAGACTGTAGAACCAGTTTCGGAACTGTCCGGGGAAGGATTCGCTGATCCAGTGGGCGGGATACCATTTTTCCCAAAATTCAGGGTCAACCCGGTAGCTCAGGGTGGAGAATGGAACGATGCCGGCGTCCAGCCAGGGATTTCCCACGTCGGGAACCCGGGTCATTTTACCGCCGCATTTGTCACAAGCAATGACTACTTCATCGATATAGGGACGATGGGGCGTATGACCCTTAAAGGCTTCATATCCTTCTGTGGCCCTTTCTTCTAGCTCATCATCATCGCCAACCACGTGGAAGTGGTCGCAATCTTCGCAGACCCAGATCGGCAGGGCCAGGCCCCAGTAACGTTTTTTGGAGATCATCCAGTCATGCATATTCTTGAGCCAATCCAGTTCCCGGGCATGGCCAAAATCAGGGATCCAGCGGATTTGGTCCACTACATCCATGATCTGATAGCGCAGGCTGGCCTCTTTTTCAGCCTGTGTCACTTCTTCCCTGGGTTTATCGTAGCTCTCACCCATGCTGATGAACCACTCATCAACCAGCCGGAAGACCAATTCAGTTTTGCAGCGCCAGCAGGTGGGGTAGCGGTGGGTATAGGGTTCTACGTGATACATAACCCCTTTCTTTTCCAGATACGCGAAGATATCATCAGCGACATCGGAAACATGTTTTCCGGTCAGCCAATCAAAACCTTCAATGAAGTATCCCTCTTCTGTGAGGGGGGCAATTCTGGGCAGGGGGGTTTCAAAGGAGAGCTGAAAATCCTCCGCGCCGCAGCCTGGAGCAATGTGCACGATACCAGTGCCTTCTTCTTCCCCGACCTCATCCCACAGGATGACCTGGTGGGCTTCCTCGGCGCTTTGAGTTATGCCTTCAATGAGTTCTTTGATATCTGTCACGCCGCCCTTGGTTTGGGCTGCCGGTAGATCGTCAAATGGACCGTCAAACGTCCATCCTTCCATCTCTGCGCCTTTGATTTCGCCCAGTACTTTATATTCACCGCGCAGTATGCCCATGGTGCCTTTGGACAGGTAGACGATATGTTCCTGTCCTTCATTGGGCGCGGGGAGTGAGATTTGAACCTTGAGGTAGGTTAATTCAGGGCCAACCGCAGCGGCCACGTTGCTGGTCAGGGTCCAGGGTGTTGTAGTCCAGATCAGGAGGGATTCCCCGGCGCGTTCCCGGAGCGGGAAGCGCAAGGTGACCGAGCGGTGGGTAAGCTCGGCATACCCATCAGTCACTATCTCATGCTGGCTGATGGCAGTGGCACAGCGGGGGCACCAGGGCATAACGTCTGCGCCCCGGTAGAGCCAATCATTCTCCCAGCATTTCTTCAGGAACTTCCAGATCATATAGTTGTTTTCGTTAGAGAAGGTGAAATATGAACCACCCATTTCTTGCAAACCCAAACGGCCGACGATCTGTTCCACGGTATCGGTCACGGGCCCCTTCGATCCAGGTACAGTGATTTCTTGCAGTGGATCGTCAACCAGTTTCTGCGCCAATTCGCGCAGTGTTTCAGGTTTGTTCCAATCCATCCAGTATCCAAGGCGAATGGACTGATCGGTTTGAACAGCCGCGTAGTGCAGGACTCGTGCTTTGCATTCCCGGACGAATTTGGCCAGGCCGTAGCTTTCAATATCTTTTTTGGATTTAAACCCTTTTTCTTTTTCGACTTCTACCTCAACCCATAAACCCTGGCAGTCGAAGCCATTCTGGTAGCGGAGTTCTCGTCCCTTCATGGTCCAGAATCGGTTGAAGAGGTCTTTATAGGTCCGCCCCCAGCCATGATGCACACCCATGGGGTTGTTGGCCGTGATAGGTCCATCGATAAAGGACCAGGGAGGCTGGCCTTTGTGCAGATCGCGTTGGGTCTGAAATGCGTTAATATCTTCCCAGAATTTAAGGGTTTGGTGTTCCTGTTTTATAAAATCAACTTCGTTTGGCGCTTTTTTGATAGCCATCCTGCCTCCAGAATAAAAAAACTCTCATCCCTGTCGGGACGAGAGTGTAAAACTCACGCGGTACCACCCGGATTCCCGCTGAAAAGCGGGCTCTCAGCGAGGTCTCACAATTGATCAAAACACGCTTGTTGTTTAGCCTCGCACCCTGGTAACGGGGGTGAACCCGGATCCCTTAATAGCCTGCGGCGTTCAGTTCACGGCTCCGAAAGGATTTTCAAGCTGGTTTTTCTGACCCGGCTTACACCACTTCCGGGTTCGCTGGCAGATGTTCTCAGCCCTACTCGTTTTCATCATCGCCTATATTAATGTGATGGGGTGATTATGCCATAAAGGTATGGGCTGGTCAACGGTTCAGGGAGCGGCTGATTCTGGGGTGGGGTAGACCGCGGCATCGGCGGCAATCTCAAAGCGGCTGCTGGATTTTGCCTGCAGGCCGGCAAAAATAGCTGATGATACCAACATGAAAATACCGGCGCCATACCAGATCCAGTTGGGATTATAGTTATCCATCACTACGCCAGCCAGGAGGGGACCAATGGCGTTAGGTATGGTCCAGCTGAATCCAAAAACTGCCATATACCTGCCGCGCATATCCGCAGGAGAAAGCTTGGCGACAACAGCCTGCCCGGTGGGAGAGACCAGCATTTCAGCAATGGTGATAATGACCATAGCGACGATGAAAAGCCAGAAAGCAGACACATAACCGTACATGGAGAAACCGACTGCATAAATGACCATTCCCCAGGCCATAATCTTCATGGGAGCAAATTTCTTGATGCGCCGGGTAATCCAGAACTGGAATAAGACTACCATACTGGCGTTCATACTCAGCAGTAGGCCGTACCTTGAATCGGGCAATCCGTGTACATCCCGTAAGAATACGGGAAGAGTGATGTTCATCTGCATATATGCCAGAACCATAAAGATCGAGGCCAGTATATACACCATATAGATCCGATCACGAGTTACCTTGATGTAACCTGCCAGGGTTTGGCCCAAACTTTCTTCCTGGTGGGGTTGGCCATCTTCCCTGGGAGCGGCTTGCGGCTTGGTTTCAGGCACGAAGGCAAGGATGATTACGGCAGTGATGGAGCTGAGGATGACATCAATGATGAAGAGCATGGTATAGGAGCGTGCAGCCAGGAATCCGCCGATGGCAGGGCCGATGGCTACAGCCAGGTTGGCGATCACTCGCAGGATGCCGAAACCGTCAATGCGTTTGTCTTCTGGAAGCACATCAGCTACCATGGCCTGATGTGCTGGGCCGGCCATATTGCCAAACAGTCCGACGATCAAACTGGCCAGATATATGAACTCCAGGGAGGGGGCAAAAGCCAGCATCAGAGTACTGACAGCGCTTATCACCAGGCCGAACAAGATCATGATCTTTCGGCCAAATTTGTCAGTCAAAGCGCCGCCTATCAGGCTGCCTACCAGGCCGGATACCGCCATGATCGAAAACATTATGCCTACTTCGGTCATCCCAACCGCATATTTTGAAGTGATATATAGCCCGAAGAAGGGGAAGATCAAGGCGCCGCCCAGCTGATCAATGAACATACCCAACATGATCAGCCAGAAAGTGCGTGGGTACTCATGATAGATGGACCTCATTTTTTTCAACATAATTATCTAATTTTACCTATTATTTGGCTAATTTTTTTCCAATTGTAGCATTAAACTTAAATAAGTCAACAC
>JAGHAU010000001.1 GCA_021161345.1 Anaerolineales bacterium
GGAGAAGGCCTACATAAGTAGGTCGAGATCTTGAAAAAACACTGCAACACCGTAGAGTGATTTTTTTTTGCGACGCCATCAGACATTGAAGAGGAAGTGACAAATATCACCGTCCTCGATAATATAATCTTTCCCGTTCAGTTGCATCTTCCCGGCCTGTTTAACACCCTGTTCAGATCCCGCAGCCATCAGATCGTCGTATTTCATCACTTCGACCCGGATAAAACCGCGCTCAATATCGCTGTGAATCTTACCTCCGGCCACAGGAGCACTGGAACCTTTGCGAATCGTCCAGGCTCGGCACTCATCCTCGCCGGAGGTATAGAAACTCATCAGCCCCAAAGCATCATAAAGGGAAGCGTTGATCCGGTCGAGACTAGGCTGGGTGATGCCCATGGCCTCCATGAACTCCAGACGTTCTTCCTCTTCTTCAATGGCAGCAATCTCGCTCTCGATTTCGCAGGAGATGGTAAATACACCGGCGCCAAAATCTTTGCCGATATCATCTTCGGAAACATTATAGGCATAGAGGAGCGGTGTGCGAGTTACCAGATCAAGACTTTTGATCAACTTTTCTTCGTGAGGTTCAAGGATAACCGTACTCAGGAATTTTTCTTCTTCTAGGGTGTTATTGAAGCGCTGCAGAATTTCTTCCTCAAGAACCTGCTCTGTCGTCTGCCCGCCCCTCTTCTCCTTGACAATCCGTTGCAAACGCGTCTCAACCAATTGCATATCAGCCAAAAGCGGCTCTGTCTCAATCATTGCCCGATCACGTTTCGGATCCACTGAGCCGGATGGATGAAAAATATCCGGGGAGTCGAAATCCCTAATCAACAGACAGAGAAGATCGCAGCGCCGAGCCGGATCCATCCACAGGCGTGATGAACTGCTACTATCGGTAATATCGGGGCAGAGAACAAACTGATTTTCAGCATAAGTTGTCTTCTCAGGCTGATATAGCTTTTTCAGGGCGTCTACCCGAACATCATGGATAGGCGCGATTCCCTCAATAGCTTCGCCAGGTTTACGACTGACAGGCACAGGCCGACCGGTGAGTAGTGTGAACAGGGTTTTCTTGCCCGACTGGGCCAATCCTAAGATAGCAATTTTCATAAAATGATCCTTCTGCAAGCGCGAGTTTTAGCTTAAATATGACTGACGATACCGCAGTACCCCATGCTTTTCAAGGGTCTCATCGGTGCTCCAAAAAAATCGGAGACAAAGCCGCCTGAACAACACGGCTCAGCGGCAGCATGGATCCAGTGGTAAAGAACGCTATTAATGGTAAAGGCAATATGCCCGCTAAAGGTGGCAATTCCAATTTAACCAATGATGAAATAAAAGCGGCAGTGGAATATATGGTAGATCAGAGCAAGTAAAATTTTTCCTTTAGTGAATTCTGCTACTTGACAGCTACCCACAAGAGACTTAGAATCTAAATAAGAGGAGGCTTTGGTCTCTTCCAGGCTCCAAAGTGGCAACCCCCCTCCGCTACTTTGGAGCCGTCTTTTATTATAGAGAAGATATGATAGGACTACGACTGGACTCAGTAAATATCCCTTGGCAAAGCCGGGGGATATTTACTACAAATCAGTAATTTTTTCTCCACAACCATTTCCCAACATGCCCTTTATCTGTTTAAATTCTTCCTGCATTCCCTCGCGTCGTGACCAAAGCTCAACCTCAGCAAGATCGATCTGATTTTCAGTAGCAACCAGAATAGCCTGTTCCAGGCACTGCCTGTCTTGCCAATGGTAATAAGCTGCAAGGCGATCTTTTACGCAGTCCGTTGGAGAAAGGAGACGTAGCCGCCCGGTGGGGAACTCCAACTCGACAATCTCTTTGACGGGCTCACTTCCAACAGCCAGAGGTCCGGAAGGAAATTCAACAAAATACTCGGATTCAGGGTGGATAAAGTATTTGTCCTTTTCGGAAAAACCAAGCTCCAAAAGAACGGATTTGATGTTTTTGAGCTCTACTTCGTGGTCGCCAATAAAATCAAGATCAAAAGATTGATATCGATTGCGGCTATAGATTGTCACGCAACTACCGCCACTCAATACGACATCTATCCCCTGCTCTCTTAAATAGTCAGAAACAAAGGCTCCAAATTCGCCTATGGTCATTTCCTGAATCGACTTCATAGCGGCTTACCAAAACGTCTCGGTCTGCGCCTGTTCATCAGCAACAACTCCTTCATGTCTTCGGGATAAAAGGTAAGCGCTTTTTCCATAAGAGCTTTGAGTTCTTGCAGGAATGGATAGCGTGGATTAAAAGCATAGACACGAGTACGTCCGACTCGCTTACTATAAACAACACCGCCATTTTCAAGCTTTTCAAGTTGTTTTTGAACTGGTCCGAGCCCAACCTCAAAAAACCTGGCAATCTCACGAGCATACCCCTCATCACGGGCAATCAGGTAGATCAAGACTCTTTCACAATTGCGTGATCCCAATATTGATTCAAGCATTACAGACCTCCATAGCAGGTCATATGACCTACAATATGTGTCAGTATACTTTTTGGGGAACAACTCTGGCAAGAAGAATTTTGAACACTCACTAAGAGGAAAAGTCACCTATTAACGATCATTGGAACTAAAAGTTATAAAGCTTATATATCTGGCAAAGGTGGCGGGATCTCCTCCTGTGGCTCAGACATCCTGCCTTCACCTACGTAGGCACCCCTCCACCCGCTGACGCGGCCATCCGTGGCCTCCTTTCTGAAATTAAGTCAGCGCTCGTTTCGCTTCGATTCCCACGACAACGTCACACAAATTAAAAAGAGCCGTCCCGATTAGGGATGGCTCTTTTTAATTTGGTGGAGGTGGCGTCCATCACATAATCCAATCCAACCTACTGTTATTATTATCATTATTTAAACAGTTCAAAGGTCAATTA
>JAGHAU010000272.1 GCA_021161345.1 Anaerolineales bacterium
GATATACACCCTGCGGCGTTTATGCTGCCGGGAGTCGAAATATCTCCACTGGGACCACACTTTCTGATTGCTTTCCAGCTGGGGATTGACATGAACGGTTTTAACACCATATTTTTTGCAGGCTTTAAATAAACTAACCATCATCAGCGCGTTCACCCCCCTACCCTGCAGTCTGGGAATTACTGCCCCCAGATAAGTATCAATCCTGTCAAACTTCTTCAACGCTCCCAGCAAATGCACAAAACCAAAGGGGAAGAGCTGGCCGCGTGCCTTCTGGATCGCCCTGGACAGGGAAGGCATGGCAATCGTAAAGCCAACCATCTTGCCGTTTTCGTCCAGCACTACCGGTATCAGGTCCGGGACCACAAATCCAAAATACTGCTTAACATAAGCTTCCCGCTGTTTGTCAGTCAGGTGAACCACACCGTAAAGGTGGCTGTAAGTTTCATTGATCACCTCAAACAACTCCGGTGCATATTTCAATAATTCTTTCTTGTTTTTTGCTTCGAAAACCTGAAGTTTATAACGCTTCTGGACCAGTCCAGCTATCCGAACGATCTTTTCATCAAGCTCATCGGGCAGGGTAACGAGATGTTCATACCAGTCTACGGCTTTTCCATAGCCAAGTCGCTCCAGGTGCTGGTGATAATAGGGCGGATCATGGCGGGTTGCCAGCGTGGCCAATTCGTCAAACCCTTCAACCAGCATACCTTCCCGGTCAAGATCAGTGAATCCCAGTGGGCCATGCACAGCAGTACAATCCAGCTCTTTTGCCCATGACTCTACTTTCTCCATCAGTGCATCTACCACAGCAGGATCATCAATGAAATCGATCCAGCCGAAACGCATGAATTTCTCCCCCCAAGTCTCCATGTGCAGCTCATTGTAAATCGCTGCTACCCGGCCAACGATCCGGTCCCCATCATAAGCCAAGAAATAGTGGGCCTGGCAGTGATCAAAGGCCGAATTTCTATCCCAATGCAGGTTATTCATCTCATCAAAATCCAGGGCCGGCACCCAGGCCTTATTCTCTCTGGGGATCGAATGTGGAAAACGGATGAATTTCTTTAACTCTCGAGTAGTTGTGATTTCTTTTATATGCACGCTTATATTCTCTCCCTCGATCTAACTGAGGATAATCCAAAACAATAAATGCAGTAACTCATCGATTATAACTGAAATCGAAGCCTAGGGATGCGGGGATAACAGGTGTTTAATATGTCAATCTGATCAGATTGAGTTCTCAAAGCTGATCCAACGGATCATAAATGATAATTAGGTTCTATAATAAACATAAGGCACAAAACCAGGTAGAGGATTATTATGGAAAAGATAAAAGAATCCCTGATGCAGTGGGGCGAAGCCATGCAGCTGACCATGGAAAATCGCTCCCTGTTTTTCTCCCCAGTTCTTAAACACTGGCGTATCAAAAAATGGACAGGAAAAGATGCCAGGAAATTCATTTATAAGGGCGGTAGTTTTGAGGATGCTTTTGAGGTCTTTTTAGGACGACGAGATACAACAGCCTCCGGAGTTAACGGTGATGATGGATAAGAGAAAATACGTTCTGGGCTCCTGATTAGGATCAAGTTTCAGCCCCACTGTCATTGCGGGGAAGGGAACGAAGTGACCTGACAAAGCAATCCTATTAGTCCACAAGATTGCTTCGTCGGGTAGCTCTGCAACCCTCCTCGCAATGACAGTAAAAAGGAATTTCAGTATATATTGATTTGCTTTTTGTGAGAAATACATATGACTGAAGAATACAAGATCTGTTACGAAGAAAAGCCTGAGGACAGCGCCTGGGGCATCGTTGGACATGGAGTTTCCCGCTACAATAAAGAAATGGCTGGGGATAATCACTTCAAGCGTTTATGTTATGTGCTCAAGGGCTCTGAAGGGGAAGTTGTAGGCGGAGTGATTGCCGAAGTCTACTGGGAGTGGCTGTATATCGATCTATTGTGGGTCAATGAAGACCTCCGCAACCAGGGTTTTGGGAGAAGCTTGATGTCCCGGACCGAAGAAGAAGCCCGCCAGATGGGAGCCAAAAATGCTTACCTGGATACGTTCAGTTTCCAGACTCCAGGGTTCTATGAAAATCTGGGATATAAAACATTTGGCGAACTGCTGGAGTTCCCTCCCGGTCAACAGCGATTCTTTATGAAAAAGGAACTCTAACAGAGCTCTGTTTAATGTTAAACGCTAAGAATCAAGATAATCCTAAATAATGTCAGTTTACACCTAACTCTATTCTCCTTACTCCTCAAAAACCTGAGAGGATAATCAGATGAAAACAGCACTTTATTTCGCTCCGGCGCTCGTGATTACCATATTTTTTCTCATCCGGGCGGAAATCCTGGGGAAGAAAAACCAGATCTATATCCTGAAGCCGCTCTCAACCCTGCTGATCATCGTCGCGGCGCTGGTTTCATTCCAGGAACCCACCCGGAATATGACATATTCGATCGGCATCCTGGCCGGATTGGTGTTTTCCCTGGGCGGCGACATAGCCCTCATGTTCCAGGAAAAAAGGAAGCCATTTATGATTGGGCTTGGCCTTTTTCTGGTGGGCCATATTTTTTATTCTGTGGTCTTTTTCATTCTGGGCCACTTTTCAGCCTGGGATATACTTACCACCTTACTTTTACTACCAGCTGCCCTGGGATTCTACAAACTGATACAGCCCAACCTCGGATCGATGAATATACCCGTGATCGGGTATATCTTGATCATCACACTGATGGTCAGTCGGGCGCTATCTACCCTGGTAAGCCCGATGATCCATCTCCAGCAAGCCTTGATGATCGTTTTCGGAGCTCTCTTATTTTACATTTCAGATATGATCCTGGCCGCCAACCTCTTCTGGCGCCCCTGGAAGTACCATCGGATCAGTTTGATTTTTTATTTCGGCGGCCAGTTTCTGCTGGCCCTGGCGGCGAGTTATTTCAGGGGATGATCACCTATGGCAGCAGCGTGGACCCGGGTACTGGATAGTTCATGGGATACCAGGAAAAGAAGGGTCAAAAGAAAATCTGGGAGTGATCAGTCGGGAGATAACTATGAATATACTTGCCGAGATGGATTTAATCTACTAATCAATATCATGGCTTAAGAACCCGTTTTTATTTCCCAACCTGTTAACCAAAACTCCCCTTTCATACCTTCCTTGATGAAAGAGGAGCTATTTAATACAGGGTTTCTTATTTTCCTACTCAACCGGATAGAAAACCAGGTCATAGGGCGTTAAACGCCCCGGCAAACTGCGGTCCATTTTCCTCAATCGCCCACTGCAGGGATCGGAGATAGTAATGAATTTCAGAGTGCCGTCCGGCATGATCTCGGCCAGGTAATGCCCCGTATCCCCCAGGCAGAGCGCATAACCTGTGGCTGAGATCTGATCGTCCTCAAACGTCAACTTCCAACTGTCAGTCGATCCTTTTTCCAGGTCTTCCGATGAAGTGGCAACCCGGAACATGCCATCCGGAGTGACCACTGCCACAAAAATGCCCAGATCTGCCGATGCGACCCAGGTACCGACGATCTCATTGATATCGGTTACATATACTGTCTCAGATTGCACAGCTTCTGCAGCCGCAGGCTCAGCAACTTCCTCTGCCTGGTCCATTACAGTCGATTCTGCAGTTGCGGCAGCTTGAGTGGATCCATTTCCGGAACAAGCAAAGAGCGGCAAACAAAGCAGCAAAATAACAAATATTATCAATTTTTTATTCATAATCTTTTCCTAATTATTTGGATAATTATTATATCCCAATCCTGCCTGAAGCAGGACAACCATAACAAAAATGGAAGGCGCCTGCGGCGAGTAAGAAGTAAGTCAATTGGGGTCCCCTAAGCGTTTTGCACCAGTGAATTATTCCTTAATCGACTCGGAGTATTTACCTTTACCTATCACTGTCCTTGCTTCGTCCCCTCCAGCCCCGCGATCAATCACAGGGCTAAAGTCTCCGCCCTCTGAAGAGGGCTTTTTATCTTTCTGAGCACGCCGGATTGTCATTCTGACATTGAGAAAAGCGAAATGGAAGAATCCATACTGAGCTGGGTTTAGAAGGGATCGTCTAAAAATGGTATCGGCCTGGAGTATTGGAACTGAATATGGATCCTTCGCTCCGCTCAGGATGACAGATCGAATATCATCCTGTCTCCTAGTACCGTCCCCCGTCTCCTGTCCCCCGTCCTCCGTCCTTGGTCTCCAGTCGGGAAGCGCAGCTTCAATCACCCGTCCTCGGTCTCCCGTCTCCCGTCTTTCTTCCTCAATCTCGCAAACCTCACAGCTACCGCAATCGCATCTCGTATCACCATCTACTGAGATATTGGGTATACTCAGTCCAATGTCTGCTGCTGTAGAATATAGGAAATATTGCTTTTGATTTACAAGCAGATCCATTTTTAGGCCCACAAGGAATGTCAATGAACAAAGAAACTTTTATCGCAGTAGATAAATTTTACGAGGATCTATTAATTGGGGAGAACCCTCAATTTGAAAATATCAATCGGGCGGCAGAGGCCGCTGATATGCCATCCATCCAGGTCAGTCCCCTCCAAGGGAAATTCCTTCAACTGATGGTACAGGCCCAGGCATCAAACAGAGTACTCGAGATTGGCACCCTTGCGGGATATAGTACTGCCTGGTTAGCCAGCGGATTAAAAGCAGATGGAATACTGATCACTCTGGAAATCGATCCTCACCACGCCGAGGTCGCTGAGCAGAATTTATCACAATTCAAGTTCCCTGGCGATGTAAATATACTGGTGGGAGACGGCCTGCAGTTGATTGATGAAATGATATTGACAGACACAGAGCCTTTTGACTTGATCTTTATTGATGCAGATAAGGAAGGATATGCAGATTATTTGAACCGGGTTGTCAAATTGTCCCGGCCTGGCACATTGATCATAGCTGACAACGTAGTCCGGAATGGGAAGATCATTGAAAAAGAGAGCCAGGATTCAAGCGTTTTGGGGATCCAGAGATTCAACCAGGAGCTGGTCAGCAATCCCCGTTTGACAGCTACGACCTTGCAGACGGTAGGTGCACGAGCTTATGATGGATTCACTTTCATCATTGTCAAATAATTAACTTGGGAAATTCAGGGAAGAATCCAGATAAAGATGGCTTTAAAGATAGATTGTATTGAATTTGGTTTTGGTCTGGAGCATTGGTTCTGAATATGGATCTTTGCTCTTTTCTTCGTTCAGAGTCAGGATGACAGATCACACTTTTCCAATCTCCGTCATCGGTCCCCCGTCTTTTTACCCCCGTCCTCCGTCATCCGTCCCCTGTCGGAGGCTTCAGCCTCCTTACATCCCCTTCCCTCTCCGTCACCCCCTCCATATCAAGGGTCTCCAGAAAAGCCAGCATATATTTCCGGCTGCTGCCGAACATATCTCGGGTCTGGGCTACTGTAATCGGACCGTCTTTAGTGATCTTCTTTTTTAGCTGCTCAACCATTGATTGGTAAACCTCCGGTGAAAAGACCACCTCCGAAGAGATCTGCTTGAGCTCTTCAAGGGCGATCAACGCATTATAGATATCTTCACCCACAGCGGATTTACTCTCAGCCACAGAAGGCGGCTGGGTTGGATTCGCTGCAAATTGATCCAGCAGGTTTTTAATTAGCTTCTTCTGTTCAGCTGAGAATTGGATCTCAAAATCCTCCATTCGAATATAGGGTCCAGTCTGGATCACATCCCCCTCCTCGACCAGGTGGTCAACAGCCTCCCGAAAAATTCGATCTTCCAGTTTGGATTGGCTTTTGAGTTCTTCCAGAGCCATTCCAGCCCGCATGGGATATTCCTGATGATAATTTTCGATCCGGGAGTCCAAACCTGATAGCGTGTTATCCCAAATGCTTTTAAGAGTGAGGAATTTTTTACTTTTCTTTCCGATTTCCAGGGCAATGCCATCCCCTATCAATTGATCCAGGATATTCCTGGCTGTTTCACTCTCCAATCCGGATATTTCCAGGATCTCCTTCCAGGGAGCGAACCTGGCTCTCGAAAGAGCCTGAACCAGCACATCGGCCGGATCGCCTTCCGAAATGGATTCCAGACGGCTGAGGATATTTTTATCAAATCGTTTATGCCGGTAAGGGGGATGGGGGTCGATCACAACTCCCCCTCCCAGAGTTTCCGATGGTGAAGGCCTTCTCAGGATATACCTGTCACCCCTCACCGCAACCACCGGGTCATCAACTTCAAGCTGCAGCAGCGCATTATCACCAGGTTTTAACTGCTCAACACCTAACAACCTCACCCTGGCCCGGGTCTCATCAGCACCCAGGAATAATTTTGTCTCCAGGTCGTGCTTGAGCGGTTTGTCAATCCCCGGCAGGAATCTAAAACTGACATCCAGTCGTCGGGTTGACTTATAATCCCCCGGATGAGTGAGGGTATCCCCTCTTTTGATCTCTTTATTTTCGATACCAGAGATATTGACCGCAACCCGGTTTCCAGGGCCGATCATCTTTAATTCCTGGTTGTGGTTCTGCAGCCCCCTGATGCGACCTGCTTTTTCCCCCGGCAGCAATTCTATTTCCTCTCCTACCTGCAGTGATCCGTCCAGCAAGGTTCCGGTTACAACCGATCCAAACCCAGACATTAGAAAGACCCGGTCGACAGATAAACGGGGTCGGCCCAGATCCGGGCGTTCCGGCTGATCTTCCAATACTGAGCCTAGTGTATTAAGTAGATCCTGGATGCCAAACTTGGTTTTTGCAGAAACCCGCACGATGGGAGCATCTTTCAGTGCCGTTGTAGAAATCAGATCCCTGACCTCTACTTCGACCAGATCCAGCCAATCTGGATCATCCACCAGGTCGGTTTTTGTAAGGGCAATCAATCCCTTTCCCACTTCCAGGAGATCCAGAATATCCAGGTGTTCCCTGGTCTGGGGCATCACACCTTCATCAGCTGCTATAACCAGCAAACAGGCATCTATGCTTCCAATGCCAGAGAGCATATTTTCAATGAAATCCCGATGGCCGGGAACATCCACAATGCTGATGCCTTTACCATCCGGAAGCTGGAAGCTGTCGAAGCCCAGGACAATACTCATCTCCCGCTCGCGCTCTTCCCTCAGGCGATCGGGATGGGTCCCGGTTATGGCTTCTATCAGGGTGGATTTTCCGTGGTCAACGTGACCTGCTGTGCCAATAATATACATAGAAAGTTTTGGAATTAAGTCCTGCAAATTAAGGGATTGAGTCCTTCCAAATAAAGGGACGAAGTCCTTTGAAAGGACTTCGTCCTTAATAAACCTCTAGCGAAAACTATCCATGATCTGCTCAAAATCGCCGGCCCATTCCCGCATCAGGCCCAACAAACCCTGCAATTGGCTCTCAGTATATTTACTGACCTGAACCATCTGGTCCTCAATATCCTGCAAGCCATCTTCCAACACCGAGATGCGGTCTTCTCCTTCTTTATACTCACGTTCAAGCAGTTTGGTTTGTTCTTTTTGGGAGAGGGTGTAATTTGTCCAGCGTTTCTGATCATCGGCTGTGAAAGTGGTCCATTCCGCCCGGAACTTTTCATCCGCCAGGCGCTGCATTTCGGTTATTTCATTCACTCTTCGATCCAGGAGGGAAGACAGGTCTTTCAATTCATCCTGCATACGCTTTATTCCCCGATGAGTAGTATCCAACTTTGTCATCTGCTCATCCATATCCTGGGTTTGTTTTTCAATGCTCTCGAATAGGGTCATCCAGTTTTTCCAGGTAGTTTCCCGTTCGGTCAGCTTTAAGTTTGTTTGTTCGAGGAAAATCTCCTGTTCTTTCTTGAGATCCCGCCGAGTGGATTCCACCTCCTGAATCCGGCTCTTGATCTTCTGATAATCACTGGAAACCAGGTCCAGCAATCCCCGAACTTCATCTACGCGTTTGCGTAGAGCTGACTGTTCTGCCTGGATATCTGAAATCCGTTTAATTTCCTTTTGACGATCCTGTTTGGCAGATTTGGAATCGCGCTGATATTCCTTATAATCTTTCTGGATATCATCAAAAGCATTTTCCATTTCACGCAGGGAGGCATTAAAACGGGTCTCTTCTTCTACCCGGGTTTTCATATCCTTTTCTATTTCCTTGATCTTCTTAACATCTTCCAGCAGCTTCTTCTGTTGGGTTTCAATCCCCCTTAATTGAGCACGGAGGTCCTTCTTTGCGTCAGCGATCCAGGATTTTGTTAATTTTTCTTGTTCTTTTAATTCTTTTTTCCTGTCCATTCTAAGAACGCCAAGATCAGCCTCAAAATCATCCACCCGGGAAACGGAGGTTCTCAATCTGGTTAGATCACTGTCATATTCCCTGGTTTTCATGTCAACAGCGTTCAGTTTCTCTTCAAGATTTAACTGCCGATTTTCCAGGTCAGAAATGATAGATTTATCTTTTCTTCTTTCATCATCCAGCCATTTGATGCGCTTTTCCAACTGTTCATTATCCATGAATGATTCTCCTCAGGACAGAATATTTAAGGCATTGAGATTATAGCATGGCAGACCAATGAAAGTTTATCGGGAAGCCTGCGGTAGATGGTATTCTTCCTCAGGATCCCAGCAGCAGATCAGAGATAGTTCGCGTTATTCTGAATATCAATTGGGGAAGGAAACCAATCAATACCAAAAGGACATTCAAACCCAGGATCAAGTACCTGTAAGAAGGTGCTGCCAGTATCAAAATCGATTCCTCCCCGGCGTTTTTGGTTAATACACCAAGCAAACGCAGCCCACCATAAACCAATCCCAGAGTGCTGAGCACAAATATACTATTGATCCAAAGCGGATAAAAGCTGAGACCAGATCCCAAAGCCCAATATATGGGGAACCCCCCCAATAGTGGAACTCCAGCCAGCGTAAAATACCCCAGCAGCAGGCCTGATGTAATCACTGGCCATAATCTAGCAGCACCGGCTGCTGATTGAAAATCAAGATCATGGATACCTTGTTGTAATTGGGTCAGGGAAATTGACCATACTCCCAAAGAAATGCTTTGGAGGATCACCATCCCAAAATATATCGGAAAACCAGCTTGGAAGAGGCTGATAGCCAGCAAGGACCGGCCGATTTCTGCAATGATCACCGCTCCCATCAATCTGCCTAAATGTTTGGAGAAGATAGCTATCAAACCACCGGAACTCAGCATGATCACTCCGGCAAGCTGGAAAGGCAGCTGGATATCTAGACCCTGTCCAATCCAACCCCCTTCCAGGATAAACCGTGTACCAAACAGGAATACTCCCAGAAAGTAGGTGTTAAATATATAACCAGAAAGGAAAGGATGATTCCTTTCACTTACCATGGAAATCCAGCTGATGAAGGGGAAAATCGACAGCAAAAAGGAAAAACCGAGAGCCAGGATCAACAGGGAGCGGGCCAACATCACCTGATTTCCACTGTTCAGATCTATCCAACTGGCAAGCCAAGCCGCAAATAAAATGAATAACATACCCAGGATCTGGAAAATTAAAAACCGCAAAACTCCAGGAGTAGGTTCTTTCCCTGGTGGAGAGAGCAATACCACATAGATCAAAGCCAGGAAAGCAAAAAACAAAGCGCCATAGAAGATCGGTTCAACTGAGTAAGCCGTCAGAATCAAACATATACCGGCCAGGCTGAGAGGGATGAACTGGGCCGGGACCAGTTTGGGATCCATGATCAACAACCAGAATAACCACAACGAAAATAACAAGATGACTATCGGGCGATCTGCCCCCGAGAGAATGAAACGCCTTCCGAAAATTAACAGCTGTTCTGATAATTTCACTTCCCAGAACAGGAATTTAAAGACCTCATTAATTGGCAGAACCAACCCTGAGACTACCAGTATCAAGCCGAAACCCAATCCGCTCCACCTCAGAATATAGCGATAGCGTAAGAAGAAAAGCGATGTGCCTGCCGCGAGCATGGGCAGCAGGATCCAGATAAGCGGGGTGCTCACGGATTTTCCTCCAGGTTGGATGCAATTAATAAATAGGCCCCTAAAAATGCAAAACCGATATTCAGGATTGCCAGCAGCCCGGTCATCAACACAGATGCTTCCAGGGTTGCATAAAGTATCTCAAATCCTGAGAGCACTGTTAACAATCCAATGATGATTCTCAGGCTGTCCCGGGATAAAACCAGCTGCAGCAGGCCCAACCCCAGCAGCCATAATCCTCCCAATACCTGCTGAGAGGTTGCGCCCAGAAACCAGCGCAGGGCAAGCGGCACCAGGGAATAAACAGAGAGTCCAACCAATAAGGCGGCAAATCCCTTAAATGCCGTGCCTGGGGGATTAGCAGCAAACCAGCTTTCTGGCTCCGCCTCAATCATGTTCTGATAAGTAAGGAACAGAACCGCCGAAGCCATCCAGCCAGCGACCAGTTTCACAACCGCGATCTCCAGCGGCCAGCTGATACTGACGAATAGGAAGACCTCGACATACTGTAAAGCCAGCAAACCGGTCATCCAGCGCCTGCTGGAACCGATCAGTATTCCAGTTCCACAAAAGAACAAGAGCGCCAACAGGAGAGATTGCAGAAGATCAGACATCTACTTTATCCACCTCTCAAACTTATCAGAGTAATGATCAGGAAACCCAATAATAAAGTCCAGATCAATCCCCCATCGCCTTCAAACAAACGAGTGAACAGGTAAACTATCCCATCAGCCAAACGGGGAATTGAGTTTGCAGCAGCATCAAAATATACCCTGGTTTTGACCTTGAGCCTATCCAATAGAGATGTATTTATTGCAGGGATTCTATCCCAGAACAGGACAGCAAGTCCAAATAATAATGCGGCGATCCAGGCAGAGACAGGAACAGAAGTGAAGGCCAGGCTTTTCTTTATCAAACCCGCCTGGACAGATATAGAATATTGGGAGATCAAGACCACTGCATATCCAGTGATAGTGAGGGGAGAGATCTGCTCGATTGGTATTTCTATCCCCCGCCAGTCCTGGATCCGGTAATTGAATATTCTCCCCAGCAATACGCCAGTCAGTATGGAGAAAAAAAGGCCCGGTATCCCAGTCAAAGAGACAAAACCAACCCAGGAAGGAAAAAATGGCAGCGGCAGAATCCCTATTCCACCCACAATCAATGCCAGGCTTGCGGCTCTTTTTGATCCAAAATCCCTAAAAAACACAAGGCCAGGAAATAGAAAGATCACTCCCCAGATTAGGACGGCCTCTGGTGCAGCGAAGGCAAAACCCCCAATTAAGAGGACCATGCTGCAAACTTTCCAGATCCTATCTGGCTGATCGAAAAGAACACTTGTTAAAAAGACCAGGAAGATCAGAATGGACCCTGACAGGAATATTGCAGGCGAAATCTCAGCCGGGTTGAAAATCTGCGCGGCCCGGGTGATCAGAACCAAACCCAGAACGGCGGGAATCCAGGACTGATATTTTCCCGGGCGGATGACAGCCTGTCCATCATCGGAGCCTTGCCAGGTAAGGAACCATCCTCCAAAACCGATCATCCCCGCAGCCAGCAAAACTGGCGCTGCGGAAGGGGGCAGTTCAGTCAGGAATGGCGCAATCCCGTTTGAAGAATTGACCAGGGAAATATAAATGACCAGCAATGGTGCGATCAATCGGGCCAGGATGCCCAGGACATATCGATGACTGGCTGCCATCTCTCCCTGATTCTTAAGAAAACCGTAGAGAGCTAAAGCTTCGACTATCGTCCATACCATTGCCAGGGTATAGGCTGAATCCAGCAATGTACCGATCGCACAAACTCCACCCAGCCCCGTGATCCAGGCGCTGGTTTGGGATGAATTACCTTCGATCAGAACACTAAAGAAGATCAGCGTTGTCACTACCAGGAAATAGGAACTTGAGATCCAATCCAGAGAGAAAGCCAGACTTGGTAAAAGTTTCTCACCTGCATCCCAAATAGGATTCAGATGATATTCCGGGGTTAAAAAGAAAAAGACCAGGGAAATTAGCCAGGCTATACCAGTAGTAAGCATCATCCAGAACTGCAGTTTTTGCAGGTTTTGATCAAGCCTCTTAAATAACCACAAAAGGACCGGATTTATGATCAAAAACAAAACACTCAAAAAAGGGATAAGGCTCAAATGATTATTCCTGGTACAAATCTACACCTGTCAATTCAAGATTAAACAGCAGATCAGAAACGGAAAGATCCGTTCCCGGATATATCAGATCAGGATCCATTTCCGCCAGCGGGATCAGTACAAAAGCCCGGTCCTTTAGCCGGGAATGAGGGACAACCAAATCTTCTTTCTGGATGATCCGATCACCATAAAACAAAATATCAATATCCACAATGCGAGGTCCGAAGCGAACACTTGGTTTCCTGCCAATTTTCTGTTCAATATCCTTGACGTAAGTTAGCAGCTCATGCGGCGAAAGTGATGTTTCAACTGCCAGAACCTGGTTAAGGAAATCTGGCTGATCGAGATATCCCCAGGGTTCAGTCTGATAAATGGAAGAACATTCCAGGATTTTTACTTGCGGGGGAAGTTCTTGTTTAGCAGCTTCCAGGTTTATTTCCCGGTTTCCCAGATTCGTTCCTAATGACAGGTAAATTCGTTCTGGTTGATTTTCTTTCATAATAAAATAAAGGTAAATCCTACCTCTGCTTAAGGATAACACACCTGAATCATTCAGTGGATTTAGATGGATTTTCCAGTTAAAAGGTTCCTACCCGGTTGCCAGTTAACTATCGGTTTGGTATAATCGCACAGCATAATAAAACTTGGAGGGGTCGCATAGTCCGGCCTAGTGCGCGCGCTTGGAGAGCGCGTATTCCTCACGGAATCGTGGGTTCGAATCCCACCCCCTCCGCCTTCAAATCGCCCAGAGAAACCTGGGCGTTTTTTCTTGACAATCAACTCAAAAGACCGGCCGCACAGCTAAACTGTAGATTTTGGTATAATACCCCTGATATTCAACGAGAAACCTTGAATGAAACCCATAACTAAAAAGACCCGCCGACTTTTGTAC
Organism: Anaerolineales bacterium; assembly: GCA_021161345.1. Taxonomy (GTDB): domain Bacteria; phylum Chloroflexota; class Anaerolineae; order Anaerolineales; family UBA11858; genus B10-G9. The sequence goes on from JAGHAU010000272.1 coordinate 12,971, forward strand.
ACAGGAATCCTGCTAGCTTTTCTTATCCTGACAGGATTAAGCCTTCCCAGGCAGGTGGGCGCTTTACAATCGACTCCAACCCCCACACCCACCATCACTCCTGTATATCTTCCTGGCGAGGAACCCTTAAAATCAGGCGAAATCGGTGGCCTGATGCTGGGAGCGGCAATCATTCTGCTTATTATTGTCTCTGGTGTTTTAATCCAGCGGGTAATACAAAAGAATAACCCAGAAATCCCTGAATAATCACATTCAGATGTAAATTATTGGACATTTAATGGACTCCCGTACTCCTCAGAGGCTAGCTGTTCATTTGATTGACACTCAACCCGGGCTTTGGTATCATGCCCACGAGCTTCGGGTGGGTCCGGCGCGGCAGAGCCCTTTGAACCGTGTCAGATCCGAAAGGAAGCAGCACTAAGGAGGATCCTCTGGGTGCCGCCGGTCTGCCTGCCCGAGGCTTTTCCTCTATAATAAAACCATGCATATCCCTGATCTGATCAAAAAACCACTCTACCAATTGATTGCAGCTGGACTGGCTGTTGTTTTGGGAATTACATTGATCGTTCTCAGCCTGCATAAAACGGTTTTTCTGGTTGTGAACGGACAGACAGAAGAGATAAGTACTTATTCCCTAACCGTGAAGGGTCTGTTAAAGAGCCAGGATTTGCACCTGACAGAAAGTGAAAGGGTTGCACCGGACCCAGGGACAATGCTCTGGGGTGGTGAACTGATCATCCTCAATATTGCTAGCTCTGTTGAGATCACGGCCGACGGTGAAAGTAATACCTTGCAAACAGCGGAACGCCGACCTGCGAATATCCTCTTGGATCTGGGAGTGGCATTATTTCCCAAAGACCGGATACTGGTAGATGGAGTCGCCGGCGGGAATGATTTACTCCTGTCCCTGGGGAAATCCCATCAGATCCAGCTTCTTCGGGGAACTCCCATAACGCTAGAGTTTGAAAACAGCAGCCAGCAATTTATCAGCGATGCAGATACCCTCGCAGAAGCCCTTGAAAAAGAGGGTATTGAAGTTTTTAAGGCTGACCAGCTCTCAAAACCGCTCAACACAACCCTTAATGGGGCTCCCATTAAGGTCACCCTGATCCGGGCAGAACCCCTGTTGGTTCATCTGGCAGACGAAACAATCACGATCCGGACCACTGCAGAAACCGTTGGTGCAGCACTGGCCCAGGGAGGTATCGCTCTTCAGGGCCTGGACTACAGTATTCCTTCTGAACTTGAAGCAATCCCGGAGAATGACCAGGTCCAGATCATCCGGGTTCGGGAAGAGATCCTTCTTAAACAGGAACAGATCCAGTTTAGCAGTGAATACCAGCCTGCTGATGACCTGGCTCTGGACCAGCTGCAGATCCAGACTGGAGGCGAATACGGAATTCAAGCCCAGCGCTTGCGGCTCGTGTATGAAAATGACAGGGAAATCAGCCGGTCATTGGAGAAAGAATGGGTCATCAAGGAACCCGGCTCCCGCATCATCGGCTACGGTACACAGATCAATATTGAGACAGCTAATACACCAGATGGACAGATCACTTATTGGCGAAAAATCACTGCTTACGCCACTTCCTATGACGAAACCTGTCCAGGCTGCAGCAATACCACATCCAGCGGTGCGTATCTTAAGAAAGGGGTCATAGCAGTCAAGCTGGATTGGTACCGCTACATGAAAGGTATGCGGGTCTACATCCCTGGATATGGTTTTGCAACTATTGAAGATGTTGGCGGTGGGGTGCCCTGGAGTGCCAACTGGGTTGATCTCGGATATCGACATAAAGATTATGTGCCCTGGAGTGAAAACGTTACTGTCTATTTCCTGGCCCCCGCCCCTCCCCCAGAGAATATTATGTATGTCCTGTATTAGGTGAAAATCAGAACATTGAGCAGACCACGAGCACTTCGCTGCGCTCAGCATAAACTCCGTCGAGGTGGCAGTCGAGATACTCTTCGAATACGGCCCTCCGATCTTTCTCAGGACCGCCTCTCTGAAATTTGGGTCACTAGGGATTAGTCGATTTACTTCTTACTACTTACGGCTTACTTTCTCTTCCCGGCGAATAATGGATAACCCCCCACTTCCCATTGATCATCCATTTTGGATCCTGATTGAATACAAACTGGATCTGATCCAGATCCAATCCTACGGCCAGTTCAGACTTTAAGGTACGCAGCGCAGCCAATGGTACAGGCAAATAATCCACTGCTTGACGGAAACCCACTGTAAAATCCCATTCTCGGTCCCCTAAAATGCGCCGGTAGTTTGCATCCCCTTTGCTGATTAACAGGGATGATCTTTTCAAATCCTTCTGAATGTCTTGCGGCAGTTTCCACATTGGCAGTGGTGAGTTCCAGAAATAATGAGCTTTCGCCTGGATCCGTTTCTCATTGATCAGGGTTTCCAACCGTTTTCCGAACTGGGCTGTATCATCATCCTTGGACACGGTCAAAAAATGGATCGTCTCTCCCAGGTCAGTTTCGATCACATCTGAAACAAAAGTAGGATGGACTTTAACATGCAGAATGACCTGCTCAACCAACCGGTGGCTGAGCAGGATATCCGCCAGCGCCAGATCAGAGACCAGCTCAAATCCTGCGTTATCCAGCATGATATCCACCTGTCTGAGAGGCAAATCGGCCTTGCTGAATACCCTCAAAATTTGTTGGATATCATTGGCCAGCAAGTATTCTTTTTGAGACTTGCTGGAATCTATCCTGGGATCAGCGGCGCTTCCGACCGGCCAGAGGGATAGATCCGCTTGGTTTCCCCACAGAGAAAAATATATTCCATCCCTCAGGATACTTTCAACTTTTCCAGGGTTGTCCAGGCGTTCAGCCAAAAATCCGGCCAGGGAACTGACATCCTCCGTTGTTTTTTCCAATCCCAGATGTTTCTGATATTCAAAAGGATCCTGCAGCAGGTTGAAATAATCCACTGCTTCAATGATCCTGCGGTAAAAATAAGTTTCAGCGAAAAACCAGGGAACCGCGAGCCAATTCTTGCCAAGATAGGGTTGGATGAACTTCTGCCATGATCTATGATCAGGTGCGCCCTGATCCTTAAGCTGCCTGATGAGTTGTTGAGGGATCTCTTCCTGAAGCTTTTTAATATTTTCGTTGATTTGAGAAGGAAAATGGTTTTCCTCGATCACACGCTGGGCGATGGCGGGCAGGCGGTCCTTAACAGAGATATGAGACCAGGAGCCGGGTTTAGTGCCATTAATGGGCGGTGGATATGTTTTTTTCATAATTAGTGAGGATGCGCAATCCTGTTTTCCTTTATAGATATTTCAAAAAAAGCTATTGGACCCACAATCTTTTATGATTACAGATCCCATTCTTGATATAATCCCAGCACATGAGCCAACCACTACAGCAACCAATCTCAGCGATACTTAATAAACACGGCCTGCTCCCCGATAAAAGCCTGGGACAGAATTTCCTGACCGACCCCAATATCCTTGAAAAGATCACCAGCATTGCCGGGGTGACAGAAAAGGATACTGTACTTGAGATTGGCGCTGGACTGGGACACCTTACAGCCCAATTGGCAAGATCTGCCAAGCAGGTTGCGGCCGTAGAGCTTGATGAACGTTTTATCCCAGTCCTGGAGGAAAATCTTGCTGAATATGAAAATATCAGGATCATCCAGGGGGATATTTTAACCCTCAACCCGCAGGATCTGGTCCAGCAAAACAACTATCTGGTGGTTGCCAACATTCCATACTATATCACATCCCGCATCATCCGCAATTTGCTTGAATCAGAACTTAAACCCACTAGGATCATCCTCACAATCCAGCACGAAGTAGCCCAGCGGATATGTGCCAGAACAGGTAAGATGAGCCTGTTATCTCTTAGCGTGTTGATGTATGGGGAACCCAGCCTGGAGATGCGCATACCGGCGAGCGCTTTTTTCCCACCACCCAAAGTAGATTCTGCAGTAGTTCTGGTCAAGCTCTATCCTGAGCCGCTATTGAAGGTGGAAATGAGGGAAAAATTCTTTGAGATCATCAAAGCCGGTTTTCTTCATAAACGCAAAACTCTGCGGAATTCGCTCTCAAAAGGGTTGGCCTGGGCGCCAAGTCAAGCTGAAAAATTCCTGGTTGAAGCCGGCATTGACCCCCAACGCAGGGCAGAAACAATCTCGATGGATGAATGGATTGAACTCACTCGCAATTATAATAAGATACATCCTCCACAACAACTGGGGACAAATTAAGTTTTTTATTACTAAAATTGATTTTATTTAGGAAATAATTAATAATTTCAATATTGGTGTTGACTTATTTAAGTTTAATGCTACAATTGGAAACTATTACAAAAATTGGTGGCAACCGGTGCTATTATAGCAATTATGAAAAGATACATCCTAGTTAAATCATTCACAACACCATAAGGATAAGAAAATGACCGATTCGCGTTTAACAAAGCTTGCCGATTTGCTTGTCAATTACTCAGTGAAAGTCCAACCAGAGGAATGGGTTTTAATCAATGGCCATATGGTCGCTGAACCTTTGATTGCTGAAGTTCTCAGAGCAGTCCTCCAAGCTGGCGGCCGGCCCCAGGTACTAATGGGTTCAGATAATATCACTGAGTACAGCCTGAAATATGCCAACGATGAACAGATCAAATGGATCGCTCCCACTGTAAAATTGTTGTATGAAGAAGTCGATGTTTTGATCGCCTTGAATGCTTTCGAAAACACTCGCCACATGTCCGGCATCGATCCCAAAAAACAGCAGCTATCCGGTCAGGCCAAACAGGGACTAATGCAAACTTATATGACCAGGGCTGCCTCTGGAGATCTGAAATGGACCCTTACAAATTTCCCCTGCCCGGCTTACGCCCAGGATGCAGACATGAGCCTGAATGATTATGAGGATTTTGTCTATAGTGCCTGCTACTGTGACAAGGACGATCCAGTCGCCGAATGGCAGCGCATCCATGATGAGCAGCAGGAAGTTGTAGATTGGTTGAATGGCAAAAAGATCGTTACCGTTAAAAGCCCCAATGCTGACCTCACTCTCTCAATCGAGGACCGAACATTCATCAACTCCGACGGCTCTCATAATATGCCCAGCGGTGAGGTCTTTACCGGGCCGGTGGAAGACTCCGCGAACGGCTGGGTGCACTATACCTATCCGGCCATTAGACAGGGCAAAGAAGTGGAGGGCATTCGGCTTGAATTCAAAGATGGAAAGGTCGTTAATGCCACCGCGGACAAGAATGAGGAATTCCTGCTGACTATGCTGGACAGCGACGAAGGTTCACGCTATCTGGGTGAGTTTGCCATTGGCACCAACTACGGCATCCAAAATTTCACCAAGAGCATTCTTTATGATGAGAAGATCGGCGGTTCATTCCATATGGCGCTTGGCGCTGGCTACCCGGAAACGGGCAGTAAAAACGTGTCAGCTATTCACTGGGATATGATCTGCGATGTTCGCGAAGACAGCGAGATCCATGTGGATGGAGATTTGCTGTATAAAGACGGAAAGTTCATGATCTAAATTCTAAGGACCAAGTTTAAAGGGGCTGTCCTAAAAGTCAGCCCCTTTTCAGTTTAATGGATGAAATTTGAGGAAAAAGGATGTGTTTTCAATAA
>JAGHAU010000041.1 GCA_021161345.1 Anaerolineales bacterium
TCTCTCGGGCGTCGAATTTGTCGTTACCGGGGAAGACATTGTAGATGGGCGCATTACCCTCAATGGTCCGGATTTAGACGCCGCCGCCAAGGACAGCCAACCCTACACAATGATAATTGAGGTCAGCGGCCGGGAGATGCAGCCCGACTTCGAGCCAGTCCTGGAAAGGCAAATTGAGACGATATTAAATGATGCGGACGGCATCATGCACCGAGGACAACGCGCAATGGTTACCCTGCGCATTGCTCAGAAGGCAATTGACAAAGGTCTTAGTTTACGCCACCTCGGAGAGATACTGCACACCCGGCTGCATAACGAATTTGGCAATATACTAAGCCGCGTTCAGATCTCAATCACCACCGAACCATCCCAACTCCAGGCCATCCAGGAGAAAGCCCAAGCAATCTACGAGAAACGTGATCAGCGTCTGGGAAGCCTGAAAGATGAAGACGTGGACACCTTTTACACCTGCAACCTTTGCCAGACAATTGCTGCTGGACATCTGTGTGTCATCAGCCCGGAACATCCGGGGGTTTGTGGTGCAGTAGACTGGATGGATGCCCGCGCCGCAGTCAGCATTCAACCTGTAGGCTCGAACAAAGCAGTCGTAAAAGAAGATCTGCTGGATGCCCGGACAGGCCAATGGGAAAGTATCAATCAAGCCGCGCGGCAAGAGTCAGGCGGTGTAATCACAGCCTACAGTCTTTACAGTCTCATGGAAGACCCCGGCACGGCCTGCGGTGATTTCGAGTGCATCACCGCCATGCTCCCGCTCTCCAATGGAGTCATGGTGATCGATCACACCTACGAGGGGATGACTCCCAGCGGCATGGATTGGGCAATGTTATTTGAAATGGTTGGAGCAGGTTCCCCCACGCCCGGTTTTTTAGGTCACAGTAAACGGGCTATGGGTACGCATAAATTCATCTCGGCTGAGGGAGGCTGGCAACGTATTGTGTGGATGAATTATTCCCTGCGAGAGGAGCTTCGCCCCATACTGGAAAACCTCGCCGCTGAAGCCGGGATGCCAGGTTTTGTAGACATGATCGCCACAGAACAAAACTCTAAAGACGAGGAAGAGATTCTGCTCTATCTGGAAGAGACAAGCCATCCCGTCTTGATGATGGAACCGATGATGTAGTAGGAAAAAATAGGAAATAAATAGATCAGGGGCTAATGAGAGAAAAGCATTTCATAATTTACTGATCTGCTAACCTCTATCGAGATAATCCATTGGAGTAAAGATATGGCAAAAATTATTTATGGAGATCGTATTGGAAAAACAGGCAAGCTCAGAACCGGTTGTTCTGCTACGATCTTTGATCCATCAAGGGAGAAGATACTGCTTACTCGCCGCACCGATAACGATCTCTGGTGTTTACCAGGAGGCGGATTAGATCCGGGCGAGAGTGTCACTGAAGCTTGTAAACGTGAAGTTTGGGAAGAAACCGGGTTGCACGTCAAAGTCGGCAAGCTGACCGGTGTCTATAGCAACCCTCATCAGGTGCTTGAATACGCAGATGGGAATCGATACCACACCATTGCCCTGAATTTTGATGCTGAGGTAGTTAGCGGTGAAATGACGCTCAGTGATGAAACCAAGGAAATTGGTTATTTCTCCATTGATGAGATTCATAAAATTGATCTAATGAGCCACCATCAAGAGCGTATCACAGATGCCTTGGAGAACAACATAGAGCCCTTCATTCGATGAATATTTGATGAAAAATATCAGGAGATTTTAATGTCTAAATCCAGCCAACTTACTGAGCCTTATCAATTAGGCAACCTGACACTCCCCAACCGAGTCGTGATGACCACCGTCAAATTGGGGTACGGGAATATTAAAGGGGAAGTCAATCAGCGTCATATCGCTTTTTATAAACGACGTGCTGAAGGGAATGTTGGGTTAATAACCACCGAGCCTCTATACATACACCTCAATGGTCGCGAACTCCCTACCCAATTAGGTATCCATAATGACGAACTTATCCCCGGCCTTCAAGAATTGACCAAGGCTGTCCACGATGCGGACGGGCTGATCATGGCTCATATCAATCACGCCGGACGCGCTGCCAATCCAAAATTGATTTCCCCGGAAGAACTTATTTCCGCCTCTGATGTGTTTTGCCCTGCTAACCAGGTTACACCTCGACCACTGACAAGCACAGGGATTGCTGAAATCGTATCAGCCTTTAAAGATGCGGCACGCCGTGTGAAAAAAGCGGGATTCGACGCCCTAGAAATCCCTTTCAGCCACGGCTACCTTATCCACCAGTTTATATCCCCCCACACAAACCACCGCGATGACGAATACGGCGGCTCACTCAATAACCGACTTCGATTTGGAAGGGAGATCATCGCTGGAGTACGCACAGAGTTGGGTAAAGACTTTCCTATTATAGTGCGCATGAACATCAATGATTATGTTCCGGGAGGTCTTGATATCGACGACGCTATCAAGATTGCCCTAAAGCTGGAGACAATGGGCGTTCAAGCTCTCAGTATCACATCCGGGACGATGTGTGAAAGCGTGCCATTCTGCCTTTATCCAATAGGGACACCAAAAGCAAACCTGCTTCCAATGGCTGCCCAGGTCAAGGATGCTGTATCGCTGCCTATTATTGTCGCCGGTCGAATACGCACACCTGATGTAGCCAGGGAAGCTTTAGCTGCGGGGCAGACCGATTTGATAGGACTAGGACGCCCCTTCCTGGCCGACCCGGATTGGGTTCGCAAAACCGAAACCAGTGATGAAGAAGCTATTCTATTCTGCGCAGCCTGCCATCAGGGCTGTCTGGGAGAACTGCGCCTGGGTCATGGTACCTCTTGTATGTTCAATCCGCATACAGGCAGAGAGTCTGAGATTCAGATTACTCCGACCGAGAATCCGCTCCAAGTGATGGTAATTGGCGGAGGCCCAGGAGGTATGGAGGCAGCTCTTATTGCTGCCCAGCGGGGGCATAAGGTGACTCTCTACGAAAGGGACAATAGTTTGGGCGGGCGGCTGCGCGAAGCGGTGGCAGTTCCCTACAAAGAAGAATTCGCTGATCTGATCCGTTACCAGAAAGTTTTCGTGGACAGGAATGGCGTTGACGTGAGACTGAATACAGAGGTAACGCTAGAGATGGCAGCGGAGGAATCACCCGATGTCATCATACTCGCTGCTGGAGCTGAACCCATCATCCCACCATTCCCTGGCCTGGAAGAAATCCGCTGGACAACAGCCTACGATCTGCTGGACGGAAAAAGTGAGGTAAAAACTGAAACGGCCTTTATAGTTGGCGCAGGCACAGCCGGCCTGGAAACAGCAGAGTATCTGGCACTGCGCGGAGTGAATTCTACTGTAGTCAAGCGCAAACCAGAGGTGGGCGGCAAACTGGACCCTCTTGCCCAAGCAGTGCTGCTAAAGCGTTTGGAATCTCTAGGCGTGGATGTGCGCACTGGCGTGGAGGTCATTCGTTTCGAAAACGGTGGGGAGGGACAAACTACTGTCATCGCCCGACCCTATCCTCACCGGGAAAATGCACCTGAGTTGCGCTTCCTGGCAGAGACAGTGGTCATCGCCCTGGGATTAAGTCCTGATAAGTTATTGGCTGAAAAGCTGGAGGCTCAGGGCGGCCCACAAGTTCACATCATTGGTGACTACGTGGAACCTCGCGAGGCCCTGGAAGCTGTTTTGGAAGGCTTTAAAATTGGATACAAAGTATAGAAAATATGGCTCTTAACTTGGATGTCCTTACTATCATTGGAATAGTGATCGTCCTGGCTTACCTGGGCAGCAAAGGGCTATCACGTTTGGGATTACCTCAAGTGGTTGGATTTATCCTTGTGGGAGTGTTTCTCGGGTCATCCTTCCTTAACATCATTCCTCTTTCCATGACAAAGGAATTGGGATTCTTCAGTGAGATTGCCTTGGGTTTGATCGGCTTTGAAATGGGATCTCACTTACATATCGACGAGCTTCTCAGCGAAGGCAGGACCATTCTTTTGATTTTGATCGGTGAGGCCCTGGGGGCATTTTTCCTGGTAGCAGGGGGTGTTTATTTACTCACAGGATCGGATTACACAAGCCTGGTGTTTGGTGCCCTGGCAACAGCTACCGCACCAGCCGCAACCGTGGATGTGCTGGCCGAATACCGAGCGAAAGGCCCTTTAACGACCACTTTGCTTGCTGTTGTTGGTTTGGATGACGCTATAGCATTGCTGCTGTTCAGTCTCACCTCCACCATAGCTGCCTTCCTTCTATCAGGCTCAGAGCATATTTCTTGGCTTGAAATCATCAAGCTTCCTCTCCGAGAGATTTTTGGAGCGGTAGTCATCGGCCTGGTCGTCGGCGTTGTAATGCACTGGATTCTGGAAAGACTAAAAAAGAAGGAACATGCGCTGTGTGCTTTCATCGTCGGTATGATATTTCTCGCTGCCGGGATGGCTAATTCAATCGGTTCCTCTTTGATCCTGACAACCATGACAA
>JAGHAU010000121.1 GCA_021161345.1 Anaerolineales bacterium
ATTGAATCCAAGAGATATTTTAATCATCCAATGGTATACAATTAATATAGCAAAAAGGGCGCTTGCTGTCTTTATAAAAGAATAAATTGGGATAAAAGATATGAATAAGCTTGAATCGGTTCTAGATAATTGTCTTAGCTTTTCCAAATTAGCGGTAGAGGATCGTTATGAACTCGCCAGCCAGGCTGTTCGGAGGACCTGCCAAAAAGGCGAGTTTATCTGCTGGCAAGGTGAAATCTGGTCAAAAGTGTTAGTCCTGGTCTCTGGCGGTTTGGAATGGTCTATGTTATCTCCACATGGGAAGCGGCAGGTCATATTTCGACTTGAGCCTGTTCGTGCGGTTTGGGGGCATTCGGTTTTTGATCAGGAACCGATGCCAGCGTCACTGGAGGTTATGGAAGACAGCGAGATATATGTTTGGCCCAGTGAAATTATTGTTCCGATTATGTCTCGGAATGTGGAAGCGGTTTGGGCCATTACCCTTGAACTAATAACTATGATGAGACAAGTACGTAATGTTGTCTATGGATTTGCTTTTCAACCAGTTTCCGGCCGGCTGGCGAGGTTGCTGCTGGATTTTTATCATCCAGCAGATGGTATGTCTGCGGAACGTGATCTTACTTTGGAACAGATGGCTAATTCCGTTGGCACAACAAAGGAACTTGTGAGTAAAACTTTACACCATTTTGCAGACGAAGGAATAATAGAAATCAATCGGATGCAATTTGTTTTTAAGGACATGGAAGGGTTAGAAGAACTAGCCAGCCAGGATTAGGATAACAGTGTGCCAGCCGCGATGGGGACATAGAATGGATTTGAAATAATAAATTCAAGTGAAAAGCTCTGTCGTCTTTGCTGCTTAAACAAAAAAGCAACTCGAAGTCTGTATGATTCGGGTTGCTTTTTTGTTTGTGCGTGAAGGATTATTTATTCAGAGAATTCTTCCAAAAGTCGCTTTTTGAACAGAGGAATAAGCATCATGACAACGATGGAAAGACCCATAAGTGACCCAAGCAGGTAATCTATGGTTGCGTGGCGGACATAGTGAGTAGCTCCGCTGACCAGGCAGCCAACTGCGCCGCCGATCAGAGCCAGGTACCATCCGGATTTATTGCGTACACCCAGCTGGTAGATGGCTGCAACCAATAAACCAAAGGAGACCCATAATCCGAGCCAACCAAAATAGGTCATGGAAATGCCTTCAGCAAATAAGGGGCGTTTTGGATGCCCATAAAGGATCCTGAAGGCAGCGTGTCCGTTGGCAAAGTTCTCGGCGGCTGAGACACCCAGCATCGCGAAAACGAAAAAGTCCACTAGTTTTTGTTTGAAGTCACCCTTATCCGCTAACAGAACAGCAAAATATGGGATCAATCCGATTGCCATGATTATCATTGCTGGGGGAAATCCGCCTTCTTTGCTTCCCACAAAGTTCATCCAGGGTACGATCATATACGCGCCGCCCATGGAGGGGACTGCCAAACTTAGTAAGGCTAATCCGCGGGACCAGGTTTTACCTTCATATAATGGCTTGGCGATGACCAACAGTGCTATACCCCCAATCGCACTCATTGTTCCCCAGAAAGGATAGAAGAAACTGACCAACCAGGTTGTTAGTGTCAGCAGCGGGGCGCTGGGATTTCCTTCGGCTGTGAATTTGGCGATCCGCTCAATCTGGTAGTTGAGGATCGGATTTACCATCTTGAATGCTGTGAAAGGAACAACGGCAATCATCAGGACTGCGGCTAAGATGACCAGTCCCAGAACGATTTTTTTGGTACCAGGGCTTGTGTTTGGTGACATTTGTTCTCCTTTGATATGATGAATATTGGGATAGATAAAAAAACTTGCTACTCGATCTTATTATTCCTATATAATCAATATATATACAAGTTCGGATTAGTGCCTTGACTTTTAATAATATCAAAATAATTTTCTGGAGGCTGGGTGGCAGATCTTAGCAAAGAGTTGTCCGGGAAGGATGTGTTTTCCCGTTTTCCAACCGAAGTGCTGGTCCAATTAGAAGATTATTCCTTGTCACGAAGACTGGAGGAGGGGGAACATCTTTGCCGTCAAGGAGAGGTCTGGCCTTATGTTGTTTATCTTGCTGAAGGGCTGCTGAACTGGTCAATGGTGTCTTCCGGCGGAAAAGAACATCAGCTTTTTAAGGTTAAATGTGGGGATGTGTTCTGGGCTCATTCTATATTTGACGATCAACCCATGCCGGCATCGCTTTTCGCTGATGGTCAGGTCCTGTCCTATATCTGGTCCAGGGATACTATTCTGCCCTTACTGATGAAATATCCCAGGGCTATGTGGGATATTCCAAAAAAACTAACAGGTACAATGCGCAGCGCCCGGGAGATCATTTATGGCCTGGCATTTCAGCCTGTTGCCAGCCGCCTGGCTGGTTATATTTTGGACAACCTTGAATCATCTGGCCAGGATTCTTTTTCGAGGGATATGACTCTGGAAGAAATCGCCAACGTGTTGGCAACCTCGGCAGAAGTTGTCTGCCGATTATTGTATCAATTTCAGACAGATGGCATCTTGAAAATTACCCGGACCCAAATATCATTAGAAGACCAATTAGCCCTTGAGAAACTCAGAACCCTTTCATGAGATAACCTATGACGAAATCATCATTATCGGAAAACCAGCTGTTTTCGAGATTTTCCCAGTTTGATGTGGATCGTTTAATCGATATCAGTATCGAAAAAACTTATCCAAAAGATCAGTGGATCACGCATTATGGATCAGACTGGCCTTATTTGTTCCTGGTTGAACAAGGACAGGTGACCGCGATTAAGGAATCTCCAGAAGGGAGAAGCCTGGTGGTCATCACACTGGATAAAGACGAGGTGTTCTGGGGGGTGGGATTCTTTAAGGAAGGAATTGGAATGCCGGTAGCGCTGGTTGCCAATCAAGAAACCAAACTCCGGCTTTGGTCAAGAAAAAACCTTGAACCATTCATGATAAATAATGGTCAATTTACCTGGGATTTGGCCCAATTAATGGCTGAGCGCATGATGCTGGCAAGTCGAATTTTAGAAGAATTGGCTTTCCATCCTGTTGCTGGCCGTCTGGCCCATTTGCTTCTATCCCAATTCGAAGACCAATCAGGAGATATTTTATCCCGGGATCTAACCCTGGACGATATGGCTGCCAGGATCGGTTCTACGAGGGAAATGGTCTGCCGCCATCTTTATAATTTTGCGGATAAAGGGGCAATCCAGATCAACCGGACAGAGTTTAAGATCACAAATCAGGGTTTGTTACAGCATTTCGCCGAGAAAGGGAAATAATTATTGTGCAAACGATAAAACAGGGCTTGGTTTACTTAACAAGCCCTGTTTTTCTTTTATTGTTTATCAATCAAGAAGAATTTACTCTGAGTATTTACCCGGCTTAAATTGCCGAACCGTTTTATAGGGTTTCACCTGGTCGCCAACGTTATTTTTCAGAAGCTGGCCAGAGACGTGCATCAGCGTATCGTGATCAAAGTGCGGGAGTTTGACCATGCTGGCCAGGCAGGGATAATGATGGTGCAGCAGCCCAGCTTTCTCTTCTGCTTCATTTGCCGTTAATCCAACCAGCCCCTCAGCCACAAAATGCGCGCAGCCGCAAACCGCATCCCGTTTTACTGTGGCAGATGTGATGGTGGAGGTCTCGGGATCGATTTCCAAATCAAGTTTCGGCTTACCAAAATAGCGGGCAAACTCGGCAATCAAGGGATTATCATAGCTGGCCATTTCAAAGCGGGTAACGCCGTATTCGGTTTCAGTTAAGGAACAGAGCGGTTTGGGCGTAACACAAGCTACGTCCATCGCTTTCAACCATCCGTGAAGCTGGTTATCCAGGCCCCTCGGCAGCCAGGTCTCATCGTCTACTGCAACCAGAACAGCGCTGGCCCCGGTTCTTTTGGCGATATCTGGGAGTAATTCAGCAGCTCCTTTATGTTCGGCAAAGGACAACAGCAGATCAGAAGCAGGCATTTCGTCAGGTAGGAAATCTTCGGGATCGTCAATGAAGGGAGGAAAAACTGGCGGTGTTTGCCAGGTTTGGATTTCCCACGTATCAGGTCCGTTGGCCTTGATATTCTTAACGTGGCGATTACCGTATTCCCCTGAAATAATAACCAGTATCTTCATTATTCAACTCCTCGAGGGTCGATTATAGTGTCAGTGTCAGCAGCATCAATACTTTGGTCTTGGCAAGAATACTATGGGGCAGATCAGGCGGGAGGTGAACCCACGTTCCTTCCTGGGCAGTTGTGGATTCTTCACCGAGGGTTAATTCCGCCTGGCCTTGTATGAAATGCAGTACTGCCGGGACCGAAGCGGTATGCTCAGAAAGTTCCTGGCCAGGTTGAAATCCAAACAGGATCGTTTTTATGGATTTGTCTTGGTAAACCATCCGGCTGAGAATGCTGTCCGGAGGGAAGTCATCTATCAAGTTTTCGATATTTTCAATGTAGACCATTTCATCAACCATATTCACCATCCAGGATTTTCTGAGTTCGGGTATATCTTCCGGTAATTTTTAGTGTTGTAATTGTACACCAGTATGCAAAGTGGGTATGTGATTGATGTTACATTCCGTATAGAGAACACTGATGAGCCCTTCTTGATTTATCTGGTAGCATTTTGTACAATGAAATAGAACATTATTGATGTATGGCTGGTCTACGTCCTACCCAGGGAGCAAGTCATGGACACCAACAATGTGAATATCATCAAGGTTTCAGCGACGTCCCGGACCTCAGCCGTAGCGGGGGCAATTGCAGGTATTTTTCGTGAGCAGCAGTTTGCAAATGTGCAGGCAATCGGAGCCAGCGCTGTGAATCAGGCAGTAAAGGCCGTAGCATTAGCTCGGAATTATCTGGCTGAGGATGGATATGATGTTGTCAGTATTCCCGAATTTGTCGATGTGGAAATTGACGGCAATGTTCGGACAGCGATCAGGCTGAATGTAGTACAGCGGTGACCCTCCTGATACCATGCCGATGAACCCTTAAAGCCATTTCTATCGGATCTCGAAGAATTGTCCTCTCCGCTTGATCCAATCTAATTTTGCCACTCGCGATTTGCCTGATACCGAACCAATAAAATTTGCTTGACAATATCGCGCGTGGTAAAATAAAAACACAGCTAAAATACCGGATCCATCCTAAAAGGAAAGCCTTTGGATGGGGTTTGGCATGGATTTAGGGTTCATTTTGGAAGGCTTTTGTAACTATTACCCAGATGGACTCTTAGGTAGGAGGTTAATTTAAATGGAGTCTCAAGTTAGTACTTTCAAAACAAAAAAAGGTTTGGCGCAAATGCTGAAAGGCGGCGTCATCATGGATGTTGTAACGGCCGAGCATGCCAAGATCGCTGAAGATGCCGGCGCAGTTGCCGTAATGGCTTTGGAACGGGTCCCTGCTGATATCCGCGCCGATGGCGGAGTTGCCCGGATGAGTGATCCTGAGTTGATCATCCAGATCATGGAAACAGTTTCTATTCCGGTGATGGCCAAAGCCAGGATTGGACACTTTGTAGAAGCTCAGATCCTTCAAGCGCTGGAAGTGGATTATATTGATGAATCCGAGGTTTTAACCCCGGCAGATGAAGCTTATCATATTAATAAACATGCTTTCAAAACCCCCTTTGTTTGCGGTTGCAGAAATCTCGGGGAAGCCTTGCGCCGCATAGGGGAAGGTGCTGCCATGATCCGCACCAAGGGAGAACCGGGGACGGGTGATGTGGTCGAGGCTGTCCGTCACGCGCGCACAGTTTTTGGCGAGGTAAAAATGCTCATTAATATGCCGGAAGAAGAGCTGATGACTTTTGCCAAGAATATCGGCGCTCCCTATCAACTCTTGTTAGAGACCAGGGAATTGGGCAGACTCCCGGTAGTTAACTTTGCGGCCGGAGGTATCGCCACGCCGGCAGATGCGGCATTGATGATGCAGCTGGGTGTAGATGGAGTGTTTGTCGGATCAGGTATCTTTAAATCCGGAAACCCAGCCAAACGTGCTGAGGCGATCGTCAAGGCAGTCACCCATTACGAAAATCCGGAAATACTTGCCGAAATCAGCCGCAACCTGGGAGAACCCATGGTAGGTCGAAATGTGACCGACCTTGAGGATAACGAACGCATGGCTGATCGAGGCTGGTAAATCCAGCTAGCCTGATTCCAATAATTATGACAAAAATAGCACCCCGACAGCTGGTTAAGTCCGACCAAATCAAGGTGGGTGTTCTGGCGTTGCAGGGTTCGTTCCTAGAACATCTTTATATTTTGCAACGAATTGGTGTGAAAACAACCCAAGTGAGGTTGCCCGAGCAGCTGGAAGACCTGGATGGATTGATCATCCCCGGCGGGGAATCAACTACAATCGGCAAACTGGCTGTTGATTTTGGGCTTCTGGAGCCCCTGAAACAATTCGGAAAGAAAAAGGCTATCTGGGGCACGTGTGCCGGTGCGATCTTATTATCGAAAGATGCCCATCGCTCCCAACCGCTGCTGGAGTTAATGGATATCACTGTAGATCGAAATGCATTTGGCAGGCAAATAGCCAGTTTTGAAATTGATTTGGATATACCTGCCCTGGAATCTGTCTCACCTGAATCGCGACCCTTCCATGGCGTCTTTATCAGGGCTCCGCTGATCGCTTCTGTTGATGGTGATGGAAAGGTCCTGGCAGCCCTGCCCGACGGGAGAGTTGTTGCTGTCCAGCAAGGCCAATTACTGGCCACGGCCTTTCATCCTGAATTAACCGATGATGATCGGGTGCACCGCTATTTTGTCCAGCTTGCGGCCGAAAATACCATTAATTAAAATTCGAGGAACATGGCGCGAAAAATCATCTGGAAGGATTTAGCTACCCTGGCCCGCTTCAAGAATCAGAAGCTGGTCCTGGATAACTCTTTCCAATATGTATACAACCCGGGTTTGTTTTCTAGTTCACTGCTGTCTCTGGTCTCGTCCGCCAGTGGATTCTATACAGCAGTTGAGCAGGCGAACTCTGAAGACACCGCAGTTTTTGTAGGTCAATTATTCCAACCGCCAGGGAGTGTTAGCGCCCGCGTTGTTTTCCTGGCCCCGGGTGATCTCGGCCCCCATCCCGCTTTTGGAAGAGTGTTTTCTCAGCTGGCAAATGCAGCTGGTGAGAGGGGAGCGCTTCAGATCAGAGCTGAGGTAAACGACAACTCATTTGGAGAGGAAATTCTTTATCTGGCAGGGTTTCGTCCCTATGCCGAACAGCAGATTTGGAAACTTCCCCGGAGAATTGTCTTCGGAACCGGAAAGAAAGCCTGGATCCCGGTAACAAAAGATACCTCAGCGCTGGCGGAATCTTTTTACCAGCGGATCCTGCCCGGGCAGATCCAGAGATTGGAACACCCTCCTGTTTCCCCGGATATTCAGGGTTTGATCAGCTGGAAAGATGGCAAGGTGGTTGGTTTTGCAGCAGCACAATTTGGCCCAAAAGGCATCTTGGTGGATCTGCTGATGGCTCCGGAAATAGACCTGGTCGATGAATATTTGAGTGCATTGCTCTTCCACCTCCCGTATCGGAATACCCGGGATGTGTATTTACGAGTCCGTTCTTATCAGGAGCAGCTTTCATCAGCGCTGGAAAGGGTCGAAGCACAGGCTGGCCCGAAGCAAAAAGCTGTGGTGAAAAGACTGACCGTCCACTATAATGCCAAACAGACCTTCCGCGTCCAGGGATTTGAAAAACAACCAGATATAACGACACCGATATCTAATTCAGAGATCAAGAATTAAGAATATGTCAAATCATAGAATAACCGATAACCTGGATTCATTCTTTGAAGTACTTCCTCCTGCCATCAGTCAGGTCATTTCCGATAATGGGAAGAATGCGGATCTGATTGAAATCATCCTTGATTTGGGCAGGGTGCCTACAGCGAGATTCGTTGATGATGAAGTAGACTTGTCTCAAGAAGAGGTGACCAAAAGCGACATTAAATATGTTGTTAACCGGATCGGAAATTTTGATGCTGATAACCGGGCCGGTTTACCACGCACCTTGCACAGAATTGCCGCCATTCGCAACAGGATTGGCAAGATCGTTGGCCTTACCTGTCGTGTTGGTCGTGCAGTGTACGGTACAACTGATATCGTTAAAGACCTGATCGAAAGCGGCAGAAGCTTACTGATCCTGGGGCGTCCCGGGGTTGGAAAAACTACCATGCTGCGGGAGGCAGCCAGGATCCTGGCAGAGAATAAACGGGTAGTGATCGTAGACACATCCAATGAAATTGCCGGGGATGGCGATGTCCCTCATCCGGCGATAGGCAAAGCCCGAAGAATGCAGGTTGCGCAACCGTCCCAGCAGCATGAGGTAATGATAGAAGCGGTTGAAAACCATAACCCTGAAGTGATCGTCATTGATGAAATCGGCCGGGAACTTGAAGCCCAGGCAGCCCGTACGATCGCGGAACGAGGCGTTCAGTTGATTGGGACGGCTCACGGCAACACCCTGGATAATTTACTGATCAATCCTACTCTGTCTGACCTGGTGGGAGGGATAGAAGCAGTTACCCTGTCTGATGAAGAAGCCAAACGGCGCGGTACTCAGAAAACGGTCCTTGAACGGCGTTCAAATCCCACCTTCCACATGCTGGTGGAAATCCAAACAAGGGATATCGTTGCCATTCACAAGGATGTGGCAACAGCGGTGGACTCTCTGCTGCGGGAAGCTCCGCTTATTCCTGAGGTCAGGTCCCGAACATCTGAGGGGAAGATCACCATTAAAAAAACACCCAGCAAACCCGTCATGCAAAGTGTCGGATTAGATCCGATTCCGGATGAAGGATTTGCTTTCAGTGGGGATTTTTGGAAGCCAAACCAGGAAGATCTAGAATCTTTACCAATATTTACTTATGGTGTGGCACGAGACCGAATGTTAAAGGCAGCTCGTAATTTAAATGTTCCGGTCACAATAGAAAAACAAATCAAGGATGCCCGGATCGCCGTGACCTTAAAACATCATTACAGAGATAACCCAAAATCTATTGCCGAAGCTGAAGAATTGGGATTGCCGATTTATGTGCTGCGTTCAAATACCATCAACCGTATGGAACATTTATTAGAAGACATCTTCAATTTAAAGAATGGAACGCTTTCCAAATCTGACGAGAAGGCCCTTCAGCAAACCCAGGGAGCTATTCAGGCAGTATTGAGTGGAGAACGATGGGTAGAGCTTCCTCCCGCATCATCAAATATTCGCCGACTGCAGCATCAGATGGTCACCCAGGCAGATCTAGTTTCTCATTCCTATGGGAAGGATCCTAAACGGCGGGTGCGGATCTCCCGGGAAGATAACTAACATATCGTAGATGTTGAATTCATTCTGAAGACTACGAGATCTATGGAAAACAAACCAGGAAAATTTATCACTTTTGAAGGACCGGATGGCAGCGGTAAAACTGCCCAGCTGGATATTCTGGTTGATGAATTCATCCAGGCGGGGTATCCGATCCTGCGGACCAGGGAACCTGGAGGAACACCTATTGGTGATCAAATCCGGGCTACACTGCTTGATCTTAAGAACACGGCAATGATAGATCGCGCAGAAGCGCTTTTATACCAGGCGGCCCGGGCCCAATTGGTTTACGAGATCATCCAACCCCACCTTGCCAAGGGTGGAGTTGTGATAAGCGATCGCTACGCGGATTCAACCCTGGCCTACCAGGGCTACGGACATCAAAATACTGTTGCCTCACTGGAAGGCATAATCAACTATGCTACAGGAGGTTTGGTCCCGGATCTGACAATCCTGCTGGATCTTGCTCCTGAAGTTGGATTACAGCGCCGGATGGACGCTGGAGGGTTTAACCGGTTGGATTCGTACGATATAGATTTTCATCATCGGGTCAGGACAGGATATCTGGAATTGGTACAGGCCGATCCGCTGCGATGGGTGGTTGTTAATGCTGACCGTCCATTTGGCGAGGTACAGACCGAAATCAGGTCTATTCTTCAAAATTATCTAAATAACTGGGGATATTGATACAGGTGAAATAAGCTGGCGGCAGGTCCAGGTTATAGATCAAAATCCGATTCAGCCCCACCACTTTCCGACCCAAGGTCCGGGATATCTCTTTCGATCTCCTCGGGTGAATGCCCTTTTTCAAGGCGGTCTACAACCTCATCAAATTCTGCGCCCATATCCTCCCCCAGCTCCTGGCTCATTTGGCGCATCATTCTTCCCAAAGTCTGTGGATCGTCGTCCAGACCGGCTAATTGGGCTGGGTCCGCCATAGATTCTATTCGGTCACCATCGGATCGAGTCACGCGAACAGGCTTGATGATTCGTTTTAAATTGGATTGACCACATGCCGGGCAGGAAATCGCGCTGGACCCATATTCCTGATAAGAAAGGAATATTTCAAATTTGTGGTTACAATCTATACAACGGTATTCATAATTTGGCATAATACTTTCCGGGGAAAGAGAGATCCGTTTTTCACCCCCCATTATACTGGATAAGGAATTTTGATAATGACATTTGAAACAACCATCTCCCCCTTCGTTTTGGAACCGCCCAACCCCCTATTGATCGTGATTTCTGGACCCTCAGGTGTGGGGAAGGATTCGGTGCTTGAGGAAATGAAAACACGGGGCTTGCCCTTCCATTTTGTGATTACGGCCACGACCCGCTCTCCCCGTCCAGATGAAAAGGATGGGGTAGATTATTTCTTCCTTTCCCAGGACGAATTTGCCAGAATGATCGACGAAGGGGAGTTGCTGGAATATGCAGTTGTTTACCAAGATTACAAAGGTATCCCAAAGTCCCAGGTAAGGAAAGCGTTGGCGAGTGGGAAGAATGTGATTATGCGTATTGATGTCCAAGGGGCGGAAACAATCAGAAAATTGGCCAAGGATGCCCTGATGATCTTCCTGACGCCACAAAACGAGGAAGAGCTCATCACTCGTCTCCAGAATAGAAATACCGAGGACAACGAAAGCCTAAAACTGAGAATTGCCACCACCCGTCAGGAATATAACAAGATCGATCTGTTTGATTATATTGTCGTTAATAAAGATGAACAGCTTTCGATAACCGTGGATATGATCGAGGCAATTATCAAGACAGAACAGCAGCGAGTCCACCAACGAGTTGTAGAATTATGAACCAGAACCCTTTATCCGTTTCACAAGATAGCCAATCTTATGAAAATCGCCTGATCTCAACAATCCTTGCTGATTTTAACCAGCAATTTGGGCTGGATCTTTCTCAGGATCCTGCTGCTCTGGAGCGCATATCTGAGGCGATAGACCAGGCGGTACTGGATTTGGAAACCAATCCAGTGGTGGAAATAAACCTGCCCTATATCAGCGCCAATCAAGCAGGTCCGATCCATTTACGGAGGATTATCAGCCGAAATGTGAGTTCCAGTTCATCCGGAATGGTTGATGTTGAGGGAGAAAAAGTCCCGGTTCAGGGAACTTCAAACCAGCGAGTGAAAATCCAGATCCCGGAAAGAAAGCCTTATATTACGATCGCTTTGCTGGTCATTATGGCAGTCTTTTATGCCCTGCAATGGTTTACGGATCTTGTATTCGGATACGATCTACTGGCGATCTACGGCATGAAATCCAACGAATTGATCATTGCCGGAGAATACTGGCGCCTGGTAACAGCGATGTTCCTTCACGGATCTATCATTCACCTGGGATTCAATTTATATGCCCTGTATATTCTGGGCAGGCGGGTGGAACGGTTTTTTGGATCTTTCCGATTCCTGGCCCTGTTTTTGATTGCGGGTATTGCAGGAAATCTTTTTTCATTTGCTTTTACTGAGGCGCCATCCCTGGGGTCCTCCACGGCAATCTTTGGTCTGCTGGGCGCAGAAGGTGTTTTCATTTACCAGCACCGGAAACTCTTTGGGGAACAATTCAAGGTGGCTTTGCGCCAGATAATCCAGGTGGCAGTGGGCAACCTGGTGATTGGCTGGATGATTCCGGGTATTGATAATATGGGACATATCGGTGGTTTAATTGGCGGAGCACTCTATACATGGTTTAGCGGACCAAAATTCACGATAGCAAACTCGCCTCCTGAATTTCGTCTCGAAGATCAGCGCCCTGAAGAGAAAGCCCTGTACGCCTTTTTAGCCCTACTGATCTTAATTATCTGCTTGGTTGTTTGGATTATCTTTTCCAGAACCTGAATCTTGCCACACCCACCTCGCTCATTTGCCTGGGACTATTTCTTCTCACACATGTCAGCGATAAGCCGCGTCATTGACTGTGCTATGGCCATCTGGTAAAATCTTCCGGCGTCTTTTGCGTTGTACCCTTGGCATTAGACGTAACCTATTCATTAGTAAGGAGAAAGGGCTAGATACCATGAAAGTTCTATTACTCGAAGATATTTATAAATTGGGCCGTGCCGGAGATGTCAAGAAAGTGGCTCCCGGATACGCCCGCAATTATTTGATGCCCCAGGGAATGGCCGTATTGGCAACCCCCGGCGCGGTCAAACAATCCGGACGGATCAAAAAACAAGGCGAAGTCATAAGAGCCAAAGTCAATCAGGAGCTTGGTGGAGTTGCTGAACAGTTGGCAGGTAAACGTTTTACCTTTGCTGCCAAAGCCAGTGAAACCCGCCGGTTGTACGGCTCCATCAACACCCAGATGATCGCAGAGATTGTCAGTGAGGAGATTGGAGTAACTGTCCTGGCGAAACAGATTGAATCCCAGCCCCTGCGCATGATCGGAAAATACGACATTGCTGTTCGCCTGACCATTGACCTGATTCCCGAGATCGAAATCATCGTTCACCGCGAAGGTGAATCCCCCGAATCCGCACTTGAGGAAGAAGAGAAGGAAGCCCTGATGGCTGAAGAAGCCCTGGCTGAATTCCTGGAAGAAGAGAGTGCTGAAGCTGATGCAGAAGATGCCGACGCTGATCAGGAACCAATCGCGGAAGCTGAGGCAGAATATGCCAGCACTGACGATGAACCGACCACAGAAGAAGATGTCGAAGAACAGGATGAGGAAGCAGCAGCAGAAGAAACTGCTTAGTACATTCTTTATTGCTTGATATCAAAACCGGTCTGGGATCAGCAGCACAGCTGGCCAGGCCGGTCTTTGTATTGACCTATGCCCGATCAAAACCGAACGGTTGGAGAGATTCTAAAAACTGCTAGAGAGGAACAAGGTTTATCTCTGGAAGAAATTTCCCTGTTAACCAAAGTAAACCTGAAGTATCTTTCGGCAATTGAAGCGGATAATTGGGATGTCCTACCCTCCATTGTCCAGCAAAAGGGATTTGTGCGTACTTATGCCCGAGTCCTTGAAATCGCCCCCGGACCGCTCCTGGGTCAGCTGCGGCCAATTATTCAGGAAGATGATCTGAAGGTGGAACCAGCACCTCCTGATGTTCCGGATTCGCCCCCGGCAGCAGAACAGCATCCTCTGGAAGAAATCGGATCGATTCTAAAAACTCAGCGGGAACACCTGGGGTTCACCATACCCAATGTCGAAGACCAGATATTCATTCCAGAAAGATACTTAATCGCTATCGAAAACGGCAGCCTGGAGGAATTACCATCCACGGTCCAGGGAAAAGGCATGGTCAAGAATTATGCCCAATTTCTGGGGCTGGACCCTGAACCCTTATTGTTGGGTTATGCGGACGTTCTGCAAAAACGCCTGGCTAAATCACGAGAAGGAATTCCGGATGTCAAAACCTCCTCACCTCTCCAGGTCAGTATTAAGAGGTTTCTGGCCAGCCCAACGATCTTATGGGTCGGTGTGGTGATCTTGATCGGCAGTATTACCCTCTGGGCAGGGACATTGATATTTGGCGCAGGAGGATCCTCGGCAGAAGTAACAGCTACCATTCCAGGTGTGTCGGATATACTGCTTCCCACTTTAACACTTTCGGCCACTCCAGAGGCGCCTATCTCCACGCTGAGTGAAATTGAAGTGGATATCACTCCCACACTTGAGGGAGATGAAATTACAGGCAATAATGCAGAAGCTACACCAACGCCAGGAATAACAGGAAATGAAAAAGTCCAGGTTCAGTTGATCATACTCCAGCGCACCTGGGTAAGAGTAATAGTCGATAACATTCTGGCGTACGAAGGTAGGCTGCTGCCAGGAAGTGTCAAGCTGTTTGGGGGTGAACTGAGTATTGAGGTCCTGACAGGTAATGCGGCTGGTGTTGAAGTAATTTATAACCAGCGGGATCTGGGTGCTATGGGACTCTACGGCGAGGTAATTGACCGTGTATTCACAGCCGAGGGTATAGCTACACCTACACCTACCATTTCAGCGACCCCAACCCCATCTGATACGCCGGAAGCGAGCATTACTCCTACGCCAACCGCTACACAGGAACCGGAGTAAGTTCACTCTATTGAATAACTCTATGAAAAAGAATTCTTTTTATCTGGTATCACTCGGCTGTGCTAAGAATACGGTCGATTCAAATTCCATGGCCCAACTGCTGCAGCAGGATGGGTACGAGGCAGTGGATGACCCCTCTGCGGCGGATATTGTCCTGGTAAATACCTGTGGCTTCATCGAGCCAGCCCGCGAGGAATCTTACGCGATCCTGAATGAATTAGCACAAGGGAAGACAGACAACCAGCTCTTAATCGCGGCAGGATGCCTGACCCAGCGCTACGGCAAGGAAGTCCTCGAAAAGGTATCAGGGATTGATGGTCTGTTAGGGACCCGGCGCTGGATGGATATTCTACAGGTTGTTAGGAAATTGCGCTCAGATGGACATCCCCAACCTTTATATCACCTTCCAGAAGCTTCCGTTGTCGGCCAGAGCCCCGAGGGAATCCTGGGAGCCTTTTATCAGGGCGGCAGCGCGTATCTAAAGGTAGCGGATGGTTGCCGACGGCCCTGCGCTTTTTGCGCGATACCCTCGATCAAGGGACCTTTATCAAGCCGTCCCTTGGAGGAAATCCTGGAAGATGCCCGCGCCCTGCAGTCCCGCGGAGTCCGTGAAATTAACTTGATCGCCCAGGACACAACGGATTACGGTCACGATC
>JAGHAU010000234.1 GCA_021161345.1 Anaerolineales bacterium
GTCGTAACACAGCAGCCAGTGCTCTTCCGCCAGAATTGATATCGCCTGGATCTACTTGTTGATCCCTGCTGAAAATTGACAAGTCCTCATCGTTCCATTGGTCCCCTCTGGCATTTGTATTATCGGCCGTGTAATTCCAGAGCGTAAAATGGTGCAAATTGGATTCCAGCGCTATCAGTGTCCGGTTGAAAGCCTTTTCCTGAGCAGAAAAATCTCCATCCCCGTAAGCGCTTTTATTGTCCAGGTCATAAGCAATACCTACTTCTCCAATTAAAACAGGGACATTTCCCATCTTTTCACGAGCGTGCACCAGGGGTCTTGATAGTTGTTCCCTAAATGAACTCGCTATCCGCCTGGATCCTACCAAGAATTGTTTTTTCCTTCTATCGTAATTAATCCAACTATTAAATGATTTCATCACTAGCACTACTGGATCATACCAATGCGGTGCATAGACAATGTCCTGAGCATCTTCAGATCCCCAGGCTGGTCCATCAGGTCCAAATCCTTTTTCAACAAAAATCATGGATGCTGGCTGAATCTTACGCACTGCTTCTGCAAATCGGTTATTGAATGGGACATAATAATCCCGGTTGAAATCCACAATCTGCCCCTGTCTATAGCCAAAATGGTTAGGCTGGAGCAATACTGGCTTCTTATCGATCATCTTCCAAACGCCATTTCGCTGCCAGATAGGATCATAGCCATCTTTCCAAACGCTAACTCCGTCAGGATTCGCCATTTCCCGCCGGACAACCCTTGGGCCAAGAACACCCCGTTCCCATTTTTCCAATTTAATTCCAATCCCAGACCCTAGTTGCATGGCTTGAAACGGTGTGGGTATAAAGCCTTTTTCAACAGTGGTGATACGCTTATTAAGGTCTTTGAGTCCAATCCAGCCTTCAACAGGTTCGTTCATCGAATCGAAACCGACAACATTTGGCAAATCAGAAACATATTCTGCCAACTTTTGAATGGATGCAATAAAATGTCTCTGTAAATATTCTTGAGTGGATTCACCTTCAATTTTGGTAAATCGAGCGAAATCCCCACCGCCGAAAAATAGCGTGAACATGGTCGCAGCAGCGAGTTTAGTAGCATTGGTAGACCAGATCATTTGAGGAAGCGGATCTCCATGATCCTGGTGAGTGAAGGCGGCACCGGTTTCCTGGAATTTAGTTATATCCATGCCAATCAGATCAAATGTCCAGCCTGGGGCACCGTCCCCGCCTGAAAACCGGCTCCAAACATCCTGGTGAGGATCAATAAAAACATTAATTTCATGTTTAGCTGCTTCTTCCAGGATAGCTTTTACATAATCAAGATATTCCTGGTCGTAAATACCTGGACCAGCATGTTCAATCGCCTCCCACGTAACCAGAAAACGCAGGAAAGTGAAGCCCCACGATCTTAATCTGCCGAAATGTTCATCTGCTTCAGCCAGGGGAAAAGGTCTGCTTACAAATGATACATTTCGGTGATCATAAAAATTCCCTTGCCTATAAGTGGCTCCATTGGGAGTAAAAGGCACTTTACTGCTCCCTCCCAAATTTACGCCCCTCAACATCAATGTCCTGCCGAATTCATCTTTAATATCCGAAACATCCATTTTCATTCTCAACACCCCGGTGATACAAATATTTATCCGCTATTTTTCTTTTCGATGATCATTTCAGCTGCTTTGATACCATCAATCGCTGAAGACATGATCCCGCCAGAATATCCTGATCCTTCACCAACTGGATACAATCCCTGGCAAGATACGCTTTCAAAATCTCCACCTCTCAAGATCCGCAACGGCGATGACGTTCTGGTTTCTACCCCCGTTAGCATCGCATCGGGCATAGTAAATCCCTTAATTTTCCCATTAAATACAGGAAGAGCTTCCAAGATAGATTTCACTATCTGGGTCGGTAAAGCCTGTCTAAGATCACCTAATTTGTATCCAGGTAAGTAAGAGGGTATTACACCGCCTATAGCAGATCCCGTTTTTCCGTTAAGGAAATCTCCAACCAACTGTGCTGGAGCGTCATAATTTCCTCCGCCCATCAAATAAGCATTCTTTTCCCATTTTCTTTGGAACAGGAATCCATCCAGAGCACCCTGGCCGTAATCTTCCGGGAATACTTCAGCCACTATAGCGCTGTTTGCATTAGCTCCAGATCGCGCGTATTGGCTCATACCATTGGTAACAATTGAATTTTCTTCAGAAGATGATCCAATTACTGTCCCACCGGGGCACATACAAAAACTATACACTGATCTACCACTTGAGGTACGGAATGCGAGCTGATATTCTGCCGGACCTAATTGGGGGTGTCCGGCATATTTGCCATATTGGTTTTTATCGATGAGTTCTTGAGGATGCTCAATTCTGAAACCTACAGAAAAGGGCTTTGGTGATAATTTGACACCGTTGTCATGCAGCATGACAAAAGTATCCCGAGCGCTGTGTCCGATAGCAAGGATTACAGTACCAGAAAATACCTCTCTGCCATTATTTAGTTTTACGCCAATGATTTTTTTATTCTCTATCAGCAATTCCACAACTTTGGAATCAAACCTGTATTCACCACCCAGGGCTTCGATCTTCTCCCTGATATTCTTGACCACCTTGACCAAATTAGCGGTACCTACATGCGGTTTATGGTCATAGAGTATCTCTTCAGGCGCTCCAGCCAAGACCAATTCTCCGAGAATTTTTTTTGTCCGCTGAGATTTATCTTTCACACGGGTCCGCAATTTTCCGTCCGAGAAAGTTCCAGCCCCGCCTTCTCCAAACTGGACGTTGGATTCCAACTCCAGGATTCGTTTATTCCAGAAGCCTCGGACATCCTCCGTTCTCTGGTGAACGGGTTTTCCCCGTTCGAGAAGGACAGGGTTTAGTCCAGCTTCAGCCAGGATCAAACCCGCAAATATCCCAGCCGGGCCGGTACCAATGATCAATGGCGGATTCCCTCCATTTTTTCTGTTCGACATGGGGGCCGAGTAATCAATATCATTTACGA
>JAGHAU010000284.1 GCA_021161345.1 Anaerolineales bacterium
CTTTTACTGCGGCTCTTCCCTATATTGTGTTTGAGATCTTTTTATTTATTGCTCCAGCTTTGTCCCGCAGGATTCGTTTGATCAGTTTGATCTCCATTCCACTTGTTGTTGTTTTTTTCTTTGGAGGAATGGCTTTTTCATATTATCTGATTCTCCCGGTTGGTTTACCTGTGTTGTTGAATTTTTTGGATATCTCTACCCAGATCCGCCCATCTTCCTATATCAAATTTGCCACAAATTTATTGTTCTGGATTGGCGCCCTCTTTGAATTCCCCCTGCTGGCGTACTTACTCTCTGTAATGGGGATCCTCTCTCCCCGGGTTTTGATCAAAAATTGGCGGATTGCTGTTGTGGTTAGTGCTGTCCTGGCAGCCGTAATCACCCCGACCATTGATCCCTTAAACATGATGCTGGTGATGGTTCCCCTGATCCTGCTCTATGGGTTGAGCATTTTGCTGTCCTACCTGGCAGGTGGGGGACGAAATAAGCAAGTTAGTAGTGAGGAGTGAGGCGTAATGTGTAAGGTGTAAGGCGAGAATTTCTCTAATACATCCCTCGTACTGAGTTAAATAAAAAACGCCTGGTCAGGCGCCTGAAATTTCCATATTACTATACCTAAATCACTCTTTACGCTTTACACCTTACAGTTTTTTACTCCTTAGGTACCCAGGCGATCACCTTGGTGCCATTGCCGGGAGATGAGTCTATTTGGATCCCTCCGCCGGCTTTGCGGGTCCTGCGCTGCATATTAGCCAGGCCGTGCCCCAGGTTGGCTTCAGTTTTATCGATATTAAAACCTTCTCCATTATCGATGATTTCCAGGTAGATCTGAGAATCCTCTTCCCAGAGTTTCAGCTCAGCGTTCTGGGCTTTTGAGTGTCGGGCAGTGTTGGATAATGATTCCTGGGCAATGCGGAACAAGGTCAGCGTGTTATTGTAATTCAAGTCCAGCCGGCCTTCAATATTGTCCTCGATCTCAGCCGTGATTTGCGAGTTTTTCCGGAATTCTTGCAGCAATACTTCCAGGTTTTCCTTAAAGCTCAGGTTTTCCTGCATTTGCCTCGGCCGCAGATCGGATATATAGGTCCGAATATCAATAATCGTGCTGTTGATGCCGTCAGTGGCAAAATTCAGTTTTTCCATGCTTTCCTCAGGATCCTCTTCCAGGATAGCTTTTACGTAATCCAGGGTTAATCCCAGAGAATACAGGGATTGGATCACTCCATCATGTAGATCCATGCCGATCCGTTCCCGCTCTTCCAGGACTGCGATATGTTTGGTCTGCTCCTGGAGCCGGGCATTCTGAATGGCCGTACCGGCCCACATACCAATGGTTGTCAATAAATCCAGTTCCCGGATCGAATAGGGGCGCTCGGTTTTACTGGAAAGGTTCATTACTCCGACCACTTCCCGGGCAGCCAGGAGCGGAATCGCAACCTGGCTGCGAAATCCAGCCTTGACGATAGCTGGCCGTAGAATACGAGGATCCGTTGCTAGATTAGTGACAACCAGGGCTTTATTTAACCCGGCCACCTTCCCTACAACTCCGTCGCCGAACCGGAAAACGGTTTTGGTGTAAAAAGCCTCAAAGTCATCTCCCCGCAAAAGAGCCAAGCGCAAATCATTCTCCCCTCGATCCTTAAGGAAGATCTCCCCTGTTTCAACTTCCAGGTAATATAGGACTTTCTTGAGAGTCAAACTCATGATTTCCTTGATATTCCAGGTACTTGAAATGCCCTGGGCAAGTTCATAGATCAAGGTCAGGTCTTCATACTGCTGGTTGAGGGCTTCATC
This sequence comes from Anaerolineales bacterium, assembly GCA_021161345.1. GTDB lineage: Bacteria > Chloroflexota > Anaerolineae > Anaerolineales > UBA11858 > B10-G9. The sequence continues at coordinate 1,795 of JAGHAU010000284.1, forward strand.
CTGCTCGACGATATTGGCATAAAGTTGGGTATTGGTGATGGCAACAGCTGCATAGGCGGCCAGTGTTTTCATCAACCGTTCATCGTCCAAAGTGAACTCAGCGCCACCAATCTTATTTGTCAGGTAGATCTGTCCCAGGATCTTTTCGCCAGTTGTGATGGGTACTCCCAACATAGAAGTCATGGCAGGATGGTATTGAGGGAACCCAGAATAGCGGGAATCCTCGATGATGTTCGAGATCCGGATCACTTCGTGTTTTTGCTGCAGCTCACCCAGCAGGCCTTTCCCTTGCGGGGGGTGCGGTAAGAGATGCAATTCTTCCTCGGACATACCGGAGTGAATAAAATTCACCACCTCCCCTTTCTCATTCCGGATCGCCAGAGCGGCATATTCAGCCTGCACCTGGGCTTGAGCCAGTCTGACAATACGTGTCAGGAGAGTTTCCAGAGAAAAATCACCCACCAGGTCCTTGCTGGCCTGGTAGAGGGATCCTATTTGTTCTTCGAGTTCTTTCTTAGTTTTGCTAGCCATGGGTTCAGTGACATTTTACCTTATCCGTTCTGATTTTGATAGTTTTTGCTAGTCCAGATGGCTTATCTTATCTAGGAAGATGATATTTACCCTAATTATGGCTAGTAATTGAGTATGTATGGAAAAGAAGGATAAAAGCTCCCGCATAAAGGGTTTTTATAAGCTCTCCCTTGAAAAAAGGCGCCAGGAACTTATTGATCTTGGTTTTTCTACATCCGAGAATCTGCAATATTTTAATCC
>JAGHAU010000235.1 GCA_021161345.1 Anaerolineales bacterium
CCGGGCAGGAACCCCGCCGTTAATAGCCAGGAATACCACTGCACAAATTAACACCGTGTTAAGTAAAGTTGATTGGGTTTTCATGGGAGCCTCCTAATGGTGAATATCCATTTTCTTCATCTTAGGAGATCACCATGTCAGAAGGATGTCAGAACATGGTCAGTTTATTGGCAATTTCCCAGCCGGGAGAGTGAATGTAATTTTTGTACCTTCCCCAGTTTTGCTTTGAGCCCGGATCGAGCCATCCTGGGCTTCGATCAATGACCGGGCAATAGCCAATCCCAGCCCGGTGCCCCCGCTTTCCCGGTTTCGGGATTTATCCACCCTGTAGAAGCGCTCAAAGATCAGCGGCAAATGTTCTCTGGAGATCCCCGGACCGCTGTCAGAAACAGAGCATTGGATTTGTGCTCCCGGATTTTCGAGGGATATTACGATTTTGGAATCCCGGGGTGCATAGCGCAGGGCATTATTTAATAAATTATCCAGCACCTGGGCTGTGCGGTTTGGGTCACCAATTACCAGGGGCTGAAAACCAGTGGGCTTCTCCTGTTCAAACTGAACTGCTTTCTGGATCGCCAGCGGTTCCATAACCTCGCAGCGGGTTTGGACCAACTCGCCCAGATCAAAGGTCTGGATATCCAGGGAGAGAGCGCCGGCATCTGACCTTGTTAAGACCAACAGGTCATTTACCAGCTTAATCAGCCGGTTGGTTTCCAGGTTCATTGAGTTCAGCAGTTTTCCCCTTCCAGCCAAATCATCCAGCCCGCCGTCTTCCAGCGTTTCTACAGTCCCTTTGATGACAGTCAGCGGCGTTCGAAGTTCATGGGTGACGTCTGCAATAAAGGCATTTTTAGCCTGATCCGATTGGCGCAGACTATCTGTCATCTTGTTGAAGGTTTGCCCCAAATTATCCAGCTCCCGGATATTTCCCCCGGCTGGTACCTGCTGGGAAAGGTCTCCGCCAGAAACGGCGGCAGCCGCCTGGTCCAGTTTTTCCAGCGGACGGGCGATACCCCGAGCCAGTAGAATACCGGCGATGCTGGCAAATAACCCTGCGAGTAGTACAGCGCTGATAAGCTGCAGGGAAAGGTTCCCGGGCAGCCCGCGATCCGGCAATGGTGTTGCCAGGTAAACCAGGTTGATGACCTTTCCTTCTTCTCCGAATACTGGAGCGGCAGCATAAAGCACTCGTCTTCCATCCAAAGCTTTAATAATGCGGACAGATGTTTCTGGAACGCCAGCCAGGGCCGACTGGATTTCAGGGCGCTGGATCAACTCTGCGGCTGGAACAAACCCCGGGTCCTCGCTGAGCGGGACCTGGACGGGGTCTTCTCCTTCAGGAAAAGGAACACCGATGACCACTGCGCCGCCCTCATTTAATAGACGGGTATGGATGCCAGGTGAGACATTGGTTGTTTGAGAGTAGCTATCGGGTGAAAAAGAAGGTACTGGGGAGCCTTCCAGCGCTGCTGCTGTTAAGCGAGCTTGGGCCAACAGGTTCTCCCGCTGGGTGATGAGGTAGATATTTTCCACAGCTATCCAGACCAGGATCCCGGCCAGGACCATGCCAATTATTAGAACCAAAAGGTGGCTGAATGACAGCCGCAGTCGGATCTGTGTTTGCACCTGTTCACCTCGCCATTCTATATCCGATCCCCCGGACAGTCTCGATCAGGGTCAGGGAGGGATTTATGAGTTGGATTTTCTTCCGCAGGCGCTTAACGGCGCTGTCCACAGCCCGGACACCGCCCACAAAATCATACCCCCAGGCCTGGCTGAGCAGCTGTTCCCGGGAGAGGACTCTCCCGGGGTTGAGGACCAGGTGCTGGATCAAATCAAACTCCAGCCTGGTGAGCACCAGAGGGATTTCATTTATTGCGACTGTCCGTGAATCTTCATCCAGTACCAGTCCGGCGGGGCCTTTCAAAATAGCAGCTGCCGGGCTTTGCTGGTCAGCATTTTGATTCCGGCGCAGTACGGCTTTAATCCTGGCCAGCAGCTCACGCATGCTGAAAGGTTTGCAGAGGTAATCATCAGCGCCCAGTTCCAATCCTATCACCCGGTCGGTTTCCTCCCCCCGGGCGGTGACCATTATGATCGGCACCTGGCTGGTCTTGCGGAGTTCCCGGCAGACATCTAGGCCGTCAATTTTGGGCAGCATCAGGTCCAGCAGGATCAGATCAGGCTTGTGCTCATGTGCGGATGCAAGAGCAGCCTCTCCATCATGGGCGACAAGAACATCGTAATGGGCTTTCTCGAGGTTGTAGCTGATCAGGTCAGTTACCGATACTTCATCATCCACAACCAATATTTTTTGAACCATGAAATCAGCATAACATAGTTTTATGGCAGAAATGTGTCAAACAACTCACAAATAACAATCCAACTCTATATCAGCCAGTTGATTGTTTTCTAGATCAGTTGAAGGAACATAAAAACCAGGGCGCCTAAGACAGCGAGATGAACTGCTGTCGCGAAGGCGATCGTCAAAGCAAGCTGGATCCTGGATATTTCAACGTTAAACTTAAAACCTCATGTTGCTGTATATCTATATATAGAAATCATCTGAAAATTATGGCAAAAAAGGATAACTTCCCAAACAGGATCTTTTCACGATTTACTGCCTCCGGCCTTGTAAAGGCGATCGGGGTCTATTCTATTCTGGTCATCTCCCTGATATCTTTCCTGATCCTGATGTCGGATGCCCCTGCTCATGAAAAAGCGATCATCAAGATGGCCCTGGGTTTGATCCTGATCTGGATTATTCTAGTGGGGTCACTGATGTATCGGTTCAGGGATCCTATCAGGGGTCTGATTCAGCGCATTCCTCTTCCGTGGCAGGTGAAATTTCCCTTGTTTTGTACGATCCTGGCTTTACTGGAAGAGGCTGTGACAGTTTCTATGACCAATCTGGCGCCCCTTTTTGGAGCAGAGATCGGGCAGGCTTTTATTACTGCGTCTGCGAATTATCTGCATACTGTGCTTTTTCACAGCGTGATCGTTTTTATTCCCATGTTCCTGGTCTGGACTATCCTGCTTCATTATTTTGATTTCCCCCCGGCACACGTTTTTCTTCTATTTGGGTTGACCGGCTCCTTAGCTGAAATGAGCATGAGCCCCACCAATATCCTGGGTGGTTTCTGGTTTTTCGTTTATGGCTTGATGATTTTCCTGCCAGCTTACTCCTTACCGGAGAACAGAAAGATTAGGAAACCAAAATGGTGGATTTATTCACTGGCAGTTGCTGCCCCGCTCCTATCCCCGATTTTGTTGTTGCCTGTCACTCCCTTGCTCCGGTATCTCTGGCGCATCATGGATCCAATCTTCTTTGTAGAATCCTCTTGGAATTGATACCTGTTTAAATATTAGAACGCTCAAACGTTTATACGTTATCTTCCTTGAAGTAGGGGATATACTAAAGTCATGAGAGAATTTATTTCATCAAGGTTAGTTATTGGGAGCAACTTATGCCAAATATGAACCTTGGAGATATAGAGATCTATTACGAAATGATAGGCCAGGGTGACCCCCTGCTTATGATCCACGGCCTGGGATCCAGCAGCCAGGACTGGGAAATGCAACTCCCAGAGTTTTCCAGCCATTTCCAGGTGATAAGCATTGACCTGCGCGGGCACGGGAGGTCCGGGAAACCACTTGGTCCTTACAGCATTCCCCTGTTTGCAGAGGATACTGCCAGATTAATCTCTGAGCTTGGGCTGGAATCTGCCCATATCCTGGGCATCTCCCTGGGCGGCATGGTAGCATTTCAACTGACCCTGGACCACCCTGAACTGGTCCGCAGCCTGGTGATTGTCAACAGCGTGCCAGAGTTAATCGCGCACAATTTCAAGGACAGGATCGATTACTGGAAACGTTTGTTGATAGTCAGGTTATTCGGACTTGAGAAAATGGGCCAGGTGCTGGCGGAACGTTTTTTCATAGAACCCAAACAGAAGGGTTTGCGGGAGATCTTTATCCAGCGCTGGGCGGAAAACTACAAACCATCTTACCTGGCCTCCTTGAAAGCGGCTTTTGGCTGGAGTGTGGTGGGGCGCCTGGGGGAAATCCTGACACCGACCCTGGTGATTGGTGCGGATGGAGATTATTTTTCGAATGCGGAAAAAGAACGCTACACCCAGCTGATGCCGAATGCTGAGCTGGTTATCGTGGAAGACTCCCGGCACGCCTTACCGGCTGAAAAACCTGCTGAATTTAACCGGATTATTGTAGATTTTCTACTGACTTTGCCCTGAATTATTACCCTACCTAGCTCCTAAAAATACATCATAAAATATGATATTTGTCATGGGAACTCCTATTGACAGGGGGTTATAAATATTTTATGATGAAGACATAGGACGTCCAACCTCTCGTTATTGAACAAGTGTACTAAACCCAATTTTTCACTTAGGATGAGTATGGCTATCACTACCGATACCCGCTTGAATCAAGTAAAAGCGCACATGCTCAACTATATTTCCCAAAATAAGCTTAAACGTAATGATCAGCTGCCGTCTGAGGCCTCGATCGCCAAAGACCTTGGAGTCAGTCGAAATACTCTGCGGGAAGCCTATGTGACCCTTGAAAATGAAGGTGTGATCGTCAGACGGCATGGTATTGGAACCTTTGTTGCTCAACCTCCTTATATCCAGGATTCCCTGAACGAATTTTCTCCTTTTGCACAGATCATCCAGGATGTAGGTTATACACCCAGTTTTAAAACCCTATCGACGGAAATCGTCGAAGCACCCCCCGATGTCAGTGATGTTCTCAAGCTGAAAGCAAACGCTAAAGTTCGTTATATCCAGCGGATTGTTCTGGCTGATCAGAAACCAGTTATTTATGTAGAGGATTTTATCCCGTCAGAAATTGGTCTTCAGGTCACCAGCTGGGAAGCCTTTGAAGGTAACCTGGTTGAATTGCTGGCAAAAACACTTAACACCCCACTGCATCAAATTCAATCCTATATCCGGGCCCAATCTCTCCCGGCAGACATCAGCGAGTTTCTTAAGCTGCCAGTTGGAGCGCCAATTCTAAGCGTCAGGTCAACGATTTACACGCTGGATAACCAGGCCGTGACTTTCAGCAAGTTGTGTTTTAACTCTGAGATTATTGAGTTGAATATTGTTCGCATGATCCGATAGATAATTTCTCACAATATCTTTTTAGAAAGGAGAGGAACATGAAACAGAAGAAGTTGTATCAGATTTTTGCGGTAATTCTGATACTGGGTTTGTTGATTGGCGCCTGTGCTTCCGCGCCGGCTGCTGAGCCAGTAGAAGAAGAAGCCGCTCCGGTTGAAGAGGCTGCACCTGCCGAAGAAGAGGCTGAAGCTGAAGAAGCCGTCATGGAACCTGTAACCTTCCAGGTCTTCTACCCGGTAGCCGTGGATGCTCCCATTGCCGCCATCCTGAATGGCTACATTGAGGAGTTCCAGGCAGAATATCCCTATATCACTGTTGAGCCGGTTTTCTCCGGCGGGTATGGTGATGTGCAAACAGCAATCTCAACCACCATTGATGGTGGCGGGGAACCACCCGCACTGGGTGTGATGCTGGCAACCGCTCTCTATGACTTAATCAATGCTGACTATATCGCTCCCCTGGATGGATACGTCGCTGGCATGGAAAACGGCGATGCCTATGAAGCAGATTTCCTACCTGCTTTCCTGGCGAATTCCTACTATGATGATCAGCTTTGGAGCATCCCCTTCCAGCGCAGCGCCGTTGTGTTGTATTACAACGTTGATATGTTTGCAGCTGCTGGTTTAGAGCCGCCAACAAGTTGGGAGACTTGGGCTGAGGCTGCCCAGGCGCTCACCGTGCAAGAGGGCGATGCCACAAATTGGGGCTTACAATTCCCGTCTGGCTGGCCATATTGGCTCTTCCAACCCCTGGCCATCGGCAATGGACAAAATATCCTCAATGATGACTGCACAGTGGTGTTTGATGACCCATCAGTGATTGAAGCAGTGCAATTCTATAATGATCTTTCAGCTGTTTACGGCGCAATGCCAGCCGGCGTTCAATCTGCTTGGCCTACAGCCGCAACTGATTTTTCCAGTGGTTCAACCGCCATGGTTGTGCACACTTCCGGATCCTTAACAGGAATCCTGGCTCAGGCAGAATTTGAGGTTGGTGTAATGGCTATGCCCGGTAAGGAAGCTGGCACTTCTGCCAGTGTACCTGGTGGCGGCAATTTCTATATCATGAAAGGCGCAGCCCAGGAACAACAGGATGCAGCCTGGAAGTTTGTTGAGTTTGTCTCACGGCCTGAATATGTAGCTGATTACAGCATTAATACTGGTTATGTTGCCAGTCGAACCAGTGCTTATGATACTGAGGCTATGTTGGCTTATGTTGCTGAGGTGCCCCAGGCTCTCGCTACCCGAGATGCTCTGCAGTTTGCCGGTGCTGAATTAACAACCCAAAATCTTGGACAGGTTCGTGGAATCTTCCATGACTATATCCAGAGGGCATTTAATGGCGAAATGACCCCCGCTGACGCGATGGCCGCAGCCCAGGTTGAGGCTGATGCTGCCCTGGCAGATTTCTGCCCGTAATTTATCCAAACGGATAAGTGAACTATAATGGGGTGACCAGCAAGAAGAATGGTCACCCCATTTTTACGAGGAGCCCAGGTCGATAATGCAAGCCTCTCGAAAAAGCATTAAACCCCTCCCATATATCTTAATCTTCCCAACAGCAGTATTTGTTGCTTTGTTCACTGCCTGGCCGGTGTTGCTGTCTATCTATCAAAGTTTTTTTCGCCAGCGCATGAATATTGCCAAATTCCGGGAACCTACCTTTGTTGGCTGGGGTAATTATGTTGATCTCTTTACCGACCCCTATTTTATTGAGGTAATAAAGAATACACTCTCCTACATTCTGGGTACGGTGCCGTTCAGTATTATTCTGGGTTTCCTGTTCGCGCTGCTGGTGAATCGAAAGGTTCGCGGGATCGGATTTTTCCGGCTGGCATTTTTCCACCCCATGGTTTTACCGATGGTAAGCGCAGCAACCATCTGGTTATTTTTCTTCACCCCGGATTACGGTTTATTCAATTCAACCCTTAGATTTTTGGGTTATACGGGTCCGGAAAATTGGACCGGCAATCCCAATCTGGCATTATTATCTGTTGTTATTGTAGCTATCTGGAAAAATTCTGGATATTATATGGTCTTTTATCTGGCGGGACTGCAAAATCTGCCCAGTGATGTATACGAAGCGGCCGCCCTGGATGGGGCTAACGGCTGGCAAACTTTATGGAGGATCACATTCCCGCTCTTACGGCGCACGACCTTGTTTATTACTATCATTGCCTTTATTGATTCTTTCCGCACAGTGGACCATATCTTTGTCTTAACCAGCGGCGGACCCAGTAGATCGAGTACAGTATTGTTATTCGAACTCTGGCTGGAGCGGTTTGAGTACCAGGATATAGGTGCATCCGCCGCAATCACAGTGATTTTTGTGGTAATCCTGTTGGCATTTACAGTGACCAATTTCATCACTTCGGATCGAAGGGAGGCCTGAGTCGTATATGGACAGCATAAGTATCCGAAAAACATTAAAGAAGTTTGGCAGTTGGATAACAAACCTGCTGGCAACGTTATTGGCTTTGCTCTGGTCTGTTCCGGTCATTTGGGCAATTATTGCTTCCTTCCGTCCGGCCAACGATCCCATGAGCAGGGGTGATGTCTGGTTCAGTAATACACTCACCTTTGAAAACTATACCCGAGCCTGGTCCCTGGCACCATTTGGACAATATTACATCAACACTATCGTAGTTGTTCTACTTATTTTGGCTGTACAGTTGATTACGATTGTTTTGGCTGGATTTGCCTTTGCTAACTATGAATTCTTCGGCAAAGGCTGGATATTTTTCTTTGTCCTGCTTCAGATGATGATCCCCACCTCGGCTTTATTAGCACCCAATTTTTCGACCATACGAATACTAGGGTTATTTGACACAAGGTTAGCGATTGCGATCCCATATTTTGGCTCTGCCTTCGGTACTTTTTTAATGCGCCAGGCATTTATGAGTGTGCCAAGGGATCTGGTGGATGCAGGTGTGATCGATGGCTGTTCCTGGTGGCAGCTGATCCTGAATGTGTACCTACCACCTTCAATCCCATCCCTGATTGCATTTGGCCTCTCCTCCGCTACCTGGCACTGGAACGAATTCCTCTGGCCGCTGATTATCACCATCAGCGATAAAAGCCGGCCGCTGACCGCCGGGCTGGTCCGTTTCACTCAGCTAGGAGAAATAGGAGCACAATGGTCTCTGTTGACAGCGGCAACCCTGATGGTCGCTGCCCCGCTTTTTATTATTTTCCTGATATTTCAACGCAGATTTATCCAGAGTTTTGTCCATTCTGGGTTGAAATAAAACAGCCCCATGAATATAGAGTTCACCCTACAAGGTGGACAAGAAATAAAAAGAGCCTCGTGAGTTAGATAAACAGACTCCTTAGTTGATAAAGGGTCCCTTTTGTTTTCTTTGCGGGGTTTCCTCCTATCCTCCAAGAGTGTGTATTGGGTGTGGCCCTACTCTGTTTTCAAATATCCCTTAGTGAAATAAATCAGTTCCTGGAGACCTACAATTTTTCCCTGTTTTAGCTATACTCAATATAGGTTGAAATTTGTTTTCGCATATTTAATCTGCATGGAGGAGAGAGAACCTTGAAAAAATCCCTTGGGGCGCAAACGTTAATATTTCCAACACCTGTCTGGTGCGTGGGCTCTTATGATAAAGAGGGCCAGCCCAATGTAATGACCATAGCTTGGGGTGGGATATGCTGTTCCAAACCTCCCTGTCTCACAATATCGCTCCGTAAGGCAACCTATACTTATGGGAATATTTTGGAGAGGGGCGCTTACACAGTGAGCGTGCCTGCTGCAAAATATGCAGAGGAAGCGGATTATTTCGGTATAGTCTCTGGAAGGGACGTTAACAAATTCCAGGTGACGGGCCTGACTCCCATCCGTTCTGACCTGGTGGATGCTCCTTACGTCGAAGAGTTCCCCATGGTCCTGGAGTGTAAACTGCTGCACCATTTTGAAATTGGCCTGCATACCCAGTTTGTGGGTGAGATCCTGGACGTGAAAGTTGATGAAGATATGTTATCCGATGGCGGAAACCCTGATATCAACCATGTGGATCCAATTATCTATGCCACCAAGTCCCGCGCCTACCATCAAGTTGGAGCAGAAATTACCAAGGCCTTCCAGGCGGGGAATAAATTCAGGTAAAAAGCAATTTCCCCTCGATTCGTCATAGGCGGTCTGTATTTTCCACCGAGAGGTTATTTAATCGTTACGAAAAAGAATAAATATCGTTTTATCAGCTAGAGGCCTAATCCTTCAAGGAGGGCTCCATGAATAACGATAAAATCCTGGTTGTCACGGACAGCTCATCCTCGTTGCCGGAAGAATTGATCAAAGAGTTGGATATTCGGGTCATTCCATTATGGTTGATCTGGGACGACCACTGCTACCAGGATGGCGTGGATATCGATCCCCATACCTTCTACCAGCGCCTGCGAACATCCGAATCACTCCCGTCCTCTACGCAGCCATCAGCAGCGGAATTCAAAGAGTTCTTCAGAAAGCTTACTGATGAATGCAGTGGCATTGTCAATGTGCTGGCATCCTCAAAGATCAGCGGCACAGTGGAAAGCGCGGAGGCGGCAAAGGATTTTGTACCAGGCTTACAAATCAGGGTGGTGGATTCCCTGTTCAGCGCTATGGGGGAGGGTCTTGTGGCTGTAGCAGCAGCCCGGGCCGCAGCTTCGGGCAAGACCATCGACGAAGTAGTTGCTGTGGCAGAAAATACACGGGACCATACTCACCTCTTATTCGTTGTAGACACCCTGGAATATCTTCATAAGGGAGGTAGGATCGGTGGAGCTAAAAGGCTCCTGGGAACTGCGCTGAATATCAAACCGATCCTTCATTTTAAGGACGGCACCATTCAGCCCCTTTCCCAGACGAGAACCAAGAGTAGAGGAATCGAGGAGCTGTTGAATATTGCAGCAGAAAGACTGGGTGCAGGAGTGATGGCGGAGGCTGCTGTGGTGCATGTTGATTGCCTGGAAGAGGGAAGATCACTGGTTGAAAAAGTGAAGGAGTGTTTTAATCCTACCCTGGTCCATCTTTCAGACGTCAGCCCGGTAGTTGGTACCCACGTCGGTCCTGGAGCGTTGGGACTGGCATTTTATTCTGTTCTTTGATAAAAATTACTCCTGTCACTATTTTTTTCATAACCTTCTCGGAGGAGATGAATAGCAAATTAGTTTGATATAATCGAGGACAATTGGAAGAGAATTTTCATTCACTGCTGTATGTGTCAGCAGGTAAGCTTCCAATTATAAAACCTTTTGAAAATAACCATTCGCCCTTTTCGCGAAACAGATCAAGAGAACGTCATCAAACTCTGGGATAAAGTCTTCCCGGATGCTCCACTCCACAACAACCCCGCCCGGGATATCCGGACCAAACGAGAGGTCCAGCCGGAGCTCTTTCTGGTTGCACTGTTGGAAGATCAGATTGTGGGTACCGCCATGGCTGGATTCGACGGCCACCGCGGCTGGGTCTATTACCTGGGTGTGGATCCGGAATTTCAGCGCCAAGGAATTGGCACTTCCCTGATGAAAAGGGTCGAGTCCCGTTTGATGGGTTTGGGCTGCCCCAAGCTGAATTTACAGATCCGGGCGAATAATTTTGAAGTACAGGCGTTTTATGAAAGTTTGGGATATTACGCCGAAGACCGCCTTAGTATGGGCAAGAAATTTTAGGCGACTATAGATAAGGAGTTTCTGATGCAAATAGTAACTGACAGTGGTACAGATCTGAGGTATTCAGCCGAAGAGGCAGCCGAACTTAATATTCATATAGTTCCCCTGAACGTAACCCTCGACGGGGAAACCTATCGGGAAGGGATTGATATTGAAGCGAAGGATTTTTATGACCTGCTGGAAGAATCTGACAACCTGCCGATAACTTCCCAGCCCTCAGCAGGGGAGTTCGCTGAGCTTTATCGTAACCTTGCAAAAAAGGACCCCGATATATTATCAATTCACATGACCTCTGGCTTAAGCGGCACCTTCAATTCTGCTCTGGCTGGGGCAGAGCTGGTACCAGAGGCTAATGTCACTCATTTTGATACGAAAACCCTATCAGCAGTGGCTGGCTGGCAAGTTGAGGCAGCAGCCCGGGCCAGCAAGGCGGGCTGGGCTGTGGACAGGGTCCTTCAATTGGCAAAGAAGATCGGGGACGCCTGTGAAAGCATCTATACCCTCGATGAACTGAAATACTTGATCCACGGCGGCCGCATTAGCCATATGAAGGGAGTGATCGCTTCCTTGATCAAGATCAAACCTATGATCGGCGTGGAAAAGGAAAATGGGACTTACATCCAGCTGGGCATGGTGCGATCGTTTAAAGGTGCCATAATGGGTTTGGTTAATCAGATCAAAAAGAAACATGCCCCTGGAAGTGAACTGCGGGTTCAAGTGCTGCACGCTTTCAATCCAGACGGCGCTTCTATGTTAAGGGAGCAAATAGACAAAATCTATAAATGCGATTGGCTTCCGATGGGGCCGATGTCTCTGGTATTGGGCGCTCATACAGGCCCTAGTATGATAGGTGTCGGTTTCGGTCCCAAGGCAGTATTTGACGAAATTCCCTGAATTTGCTCAGGGGGTATTGAATAGTTGAAATCCTGCGATTCAGTATAAATCCTGGCAACCTTTCCTGTTCAGGAAAGGTTACCAGGACATCTATGGTCACTGAAATCTCTGCCAAGACCATCCTCAATCATGTAAAGTAGCCAGATACCTGGTTTGGCCTGAAGTACAACATAATTTGCACCGGGGCTGCCAGCACCAGTGTATTTACTGTGATTCGCGTTCGGAATGCTACCAGTTGGGAGATCTGGCGGATATTCGGGTCAAAGTGAATGCTCTGGAGCTGCTGGAAGATGCCCTGCCCCGCAAAAGAGTCCGCGGGACGATTGGATTTGGGTCGATGAATGACCTATAAATACCAATTGGAGACAACTGTCTGAAGTTTTCAGGAGGAGATTGTCAAGGGAGATGTTCGTTCAGAAATCCCGGTATTTAAACCGGAGAAAGTAATCGAAAAATCCCGCCAGATACCTTTATTCAGGAGTGATACAATTCAACCAGAGTAAAAAATAGAGAAGATACTTATGGCAAAATTCACCTTATTGTCTCCCAAAAAAACTGCTTTGCTGATCATTGATGTTCAACGCGCGTTGTTTACCAGACATGATCCCGTATTTAATGATTGGAAAGTAATTGAAACCATCAATGCCCTGGTGACCAGAGCCCATTTATTTGGAGTCAGGGTGGTATATATCCAGCATGAAAATGATTCCATCCTGAAAAAGAACTCTGATGGCTGGCAGCTCCATCCCGATATGAAGCCCAAGGCGACCGATCTTCGTATCCATAAAAAACATGGCAATGCCTTCCTTGGCACAACACTGCAAAGCGACCTGGAGGCCAGGGGAATTAAACACCTGCTAATCACTGGATTGGTGACCCAGGGCTGCGTCCGAGCGACGAGTCTGGGAGGATTAAAAATGGATTATGATGTTTTCCTTGTGCAAGGAGCTCACTCTAACTACAACAAGGATGCTGAAAGTGTCATTGAGAAGCGGGAAGCGGAACTCCAGGAAGCTGGTGTGCACCTGGTGACACCCGAACAGATCGATTTTAACTGAATGAATAGGTAAATGTTTAACCTGATAAAATCCTGATTTCGAACTAAGGAGTCCTGTAAAATATAAGACGCCCATGTTTACGGTTGACGATCACAAAAGATCAAAATATTGAACTGTAATTACCGTCCGAACGATTGGAGATTTTATGTTGGCCGGGAAACACAATGGGTATTTGGGTCAGGGCTCGATAAATATGGAGCTAAAGGACTGGATACAGGGAAATTGTAGCTTTTTGTAAGCTGACCGAGAGACCAGGACGGTTTCTGATAACAAAGTTGTTAGGAATTCTCCCTATGATGCCCATTATCATGAGAAAAGTAAGCTAGTTGATTTTCCAGCCACGAAGGCTGGTTTTTCTTAACGATGATAAAACTATTTGCAGTGCCCAGATTTTCAGACCCCGAGAAACAGCGTCGGTCCAGCATCCTGTTTGCAACCCTGATTGCCGCCGTGGTGATGATAGTGTTAATCGTACCGACCTCCTATATCCTCGACCCAGACCACCCTGAGGTTCTTTTGGAAGGAGCGGTAGGAGCAGCTGCAGTATTCTTCTCTTTTTATCTTCTCAAAAAAGGGAAACTGGAAGTAGCAGGCTGGATCATAGTGATTCTGGGTTGGTTAATTCTGACTCTGGACCTGGCATTCATCTCAGGCATCCGGGGGGTAAACATTCTTGGCCAGGTACTAATTGTGATGTTAGCTGGATTAACGATCGGAGGAAGATCCGCCCTGATCATCACGGGAGTTAATTTGGTAGCTAATCTGATCGTTTTATACCTTGAGCAATATGGCATATTGGTAGATCCAAATCCGCTCCCAGCAGATTTTTCACGATATTCGATCCAAACAATATATACAGCTTTGGCAGCAATTTATATCTGGAGAGCTGACGTTGTTATAAAAAAGGCTTTCTTGGAAAGCGAGGCAACAGCAGACCGCTATCGAGCTCTATTTGATCGTACAAATGATGGGGTATTGATCCTGGATCTGAATTGGCGTGTTTTGAACTCCAACCCTCAAGCGGCAAAACTGCTTGGTTTTCAGCCGCAGGAATTGATGGGACAAGAGTTTACCAATTGGTTTGGCAGCAATGACCATGTGGATGTAACTGGATATCTAAATGATATTCTGGCAGGATCTGATCTGCCGATCCTTGAAAACGTCCTTCGTAAGAAAAATGGACCTGAGATCCCGGTCGAAATTAGCCTGGCCCTGGTACCTGATTCGATTGGGGATCCTCATCATATTCAGTGTATCATGCGGGACATAACTGAAAGGAAAGAATATGAGCGCCACCTGATTTTCGAAGCCATGCATGATCCGCTTACTAAATTACCGAATCGGAAGTACCTTGAGAAGCAATTCCTGAAGATTAAAAGCCGGCGATCGGATGACCAGAGGATGATGGCGGTATTCTTTATTGATATTGATGATTTTAAATCAGTAAATGATCAATTTGGCCATGAAGTTGGAGATCTGGCGCTGATAGAGTTGGCGTCTCGGCTCCAGCGAACAGTAAGGGAAAATGATATAGTGGCCAGGCTGGGGGGAGACGAATTTATTATTTTATTAGAGAACATCCATACCAAAGAGAATGTCATCAAGGTGGCAGAAAAGATCATTCACAGTATTTCTGATCCTTTTCAAGTCAAGGATCTATCAATTATTATTACCGTTAGCATTGGAATCAACTTCTCGGAAAAGAACCAAATAGATGTGGAAGAGCTGATTAAAACATCTGATTCAGCTCTGTACAATGTAAAAGAAGACGGGAAGAACGATTTTCAGTTTTACGATCCAGCACAGATAGAAAAAGATCTGCCCTCAACTAATATTGAAAACTGAATAATCCTCAGGAATAGGAAATCCAGTTCCACAGGTGGGGGTACTGGAGGATTAGTGCTGTTAAAATATAAAAATTGACCAGATCTATTGCCCCGGAATATTTGTCCTATGAATAAAACCTGGTACAAAATCGGCCTGATCCTGCTATTGATCCTTATGCTGGGTGTATTTCTGGCTCCTGGATCAAAAGAGGAGAATATCCAGGAAATCCGTGATCGGGTTTCTTCTTTCTACGATGCTGGTTGTACGGTGATTTACGGCGTAGATCAGGAAAATGTTTTGGGCGGCAATAACGAAGATTTTACAGATTCAGAAACAAGGATCTGGTTCCTCCCGCCAGAAGACGGGAAATTTGGACGAGCTCTTGTTGGATATGACAGTTTTATCTGGCAGGGAGGTATGAACGACCAGGGTTTATTCTTTGATGCCATGTCCATTGAAGAACCGGTCAAGGTTGAACAAGGTAATAAACCGAAATATCAGGGATCTTTACCAGCCAAAGCCCTGGAGACATGTGCTGATGTAGATTGTGTTTTGGACCTGTTTGCTAGATATCACGCCTATGATACCTGGGTCTTCCAATTCATGTTTGGTGACGCGTCTGGTAATTCAGTGATAATCGAACCCTACCAGAACAATCACGGAGGACGTTTTTTGGTAGGAACGAACTTCCTTCAATCTATTGTTGATGAGAACAGCTGCCGGTATTGTGACCGCTACTGGACTGCCCGGAGTATGTTTGAGAATTCTGACAGTATCTCTGTCGACCTGATGCGCGATATTTTAATTGCTACCCAACTTGAAGGTGACTATCCCACCCAGTATTCCACGATCTATGATCTGAAAGAGAATTTGATCTATCTTTACCTTTTCCATAATTTCGAAGAGGTGAGAATATTTGATCTGGATGAGGAATTGGAAAAAGGTTACCATGTGCTAAGAATGGAAAACCTCTTCGATGACACCCTGGATTACTATGTTTTCGCACGGACAGAAAGGGGGCGCCAGGCCGCGATCAGGGCTGATTATTATCCCGTAGTATTGGATTCGTTCATCTATAGTGCTTATCTGGGAGACTACCTAGGTCCTGAGGATCTGGATATGGCCTTTGATTATTATTCTATTGATTATGTAAATGGCGATCTGATGTTGAAGTTGATCCCGGATAAAGCCTGGATGAAACTTGAACCAACTTCGGAGACGGAATTTTTCCATCTCTCCTTTTTTGATCACTTTGAGATCACATTCCTGCCCGAAGGGAGCGGAGAGGTGAATGGTTTTATTCTCAGCAATGCAGATGGGGATTATGAATTCCAAAGGACCTCTCTTCAAACACAGTCGGACGAGGAGGAAACCAGGGCAGTAACTTTCTGGTCAGTCTTACGGGATAAGATCTGGCGTTTTTCCGGGACGAACACCTTTAAGTTCCTGGCGATCATCCTGGGATTGATCCTGCTTCAGTTTGTTTTGCAATATCTCAAATCGCTCCTGATTTGAAGACAATTCAGCATCCTTTTTCCAGACCTACAGTACAATACATAACACTCACTTATCAGTGGAGTGTTTATGGCAGCGTCATATCATATTAATCCCTCAAAATATCCGCTTCAGGAGTTGAAAAAGGACCTTCTCAACCGGGATTTAATTCCCAGCCCTATGACCTTAAAAGATGATCTGGAAACCAACTTTCAAATTCTCGAGGGAAAAGGTATTCAAACCCCGGGAGATTGGATAGCTGCCCTGAAAAATATAAATACGATCGGAGGAATTTTCTCCTTACCAGGAATTAGCGAAAAATTCTGACCCTGCTGCGGTGGGAAGCCGATAGTTTTATTCCCAATCTTGTCCCCTGGATATGTTTTTGGGTTTTGGAGCCAGTGAAATAGAGGAATAGATGCCCGATCATCAAAAGGTATACAAACAGGAAGCACAGAATTATCAGCGCCTGGTCGCCAGGGAAGATTATCAGGAAAAACTTTTACCTGCGATCCTGGAGATTGCGGATCTTGATCACCAGGATGTGATTGACCTGGGCTCTGGAACTGGACGGTTGGCAAGTTTATTGGCCCCTATTGCCAGATCAGTATTTGCATTTGACCTCTTTCCCCAGATGCTGGGTGTGGCCGCTTCGCGGCTGAAGGATCAGGGATCAGGCAATTATCTGACCGCTGCTTCTGACCACCGCCACGTACCACTGGACGCAGGGTCTGCCGATCTGGTGATCTCGGGCTGGAGTATCTGTTATCTGGTGGTTTGGGAAGAGCAGAATTGGGAGACTTCGCTGGAGGCTGGCCTCCAGGAGATCAACCGGCTGCTGCGGGATGGCGGCAAGATCATCATCATAGAAACATTGGGCACGGGTGTCACAAGCCCAGAACCGCCAGAAAAACTCCAGAATTATTTTCGGTATCTGGAAAGAGCAGGCTTTCAGCGGATCTGGCTGCGGACAGATTACCAATTTCAGGATCGGGAAGAAGCCCTGGAATTAGTCCAGTTTTTCTTTGGTGAAGAGATGCTGGATAAGATTGGCGATGAACTTGAGCCTATTTTGCCAGAGTGTACTGGCATTTGGTGGAAGAAGAAATAATGACACATACGGGAAGGATCAATGCACATACTGCCGGTTCAAAACAAGAAAGATCTCAGGAAGTTTATCAATTTTCCTTTTATGTTTTACAAAGAGGATCCGAATTGGGTAGCCCCGCTTCGGTTCGATCTCCGCAATCAATTCAATCCTGACACTAACCCACTGCTCTCACATTGTGATTACCAGCTTTTCTTATTGATCAGGGATAATCAGATCATCGGACGCATTGCTGCTTTTGTTGACCACCTGGCGGTAGATTTCTGGGAAGAGAAGATCGGATTATTTGGCTATTATGAATGTGTTCAGGAGTCTGAAGCATCCCAGGTGTTGCTGAAGGCGGCCGTAGATTGGCTCAAGGAACAAGGGATGGACTTTATGCGTGGCCCGTGGACCTTTGTGTCCGAGGCCTGGGGTCTTGTTGTCGAGGGTTTCTCTCCTCCCCCTTGCATCATGTCACCGCATAACCCGCCTTATTACGATGATCAACTTACTGCTTTTGGTCTGGAAAAGGCCAAGGATTTACTGTGTTATTACATTTCCGGTAAAGAGGATTATCAAATTCCCGCCCAGATCCTGACCCTGACAGATCGGGTTGCAGACAGGTACGGGGTCACCGTTCGCCCTGTGGACATGAAGAAATATGACGAAGAAGTCCAAACCTTCCTGGACCTGTCAAATTCCAGCATTATCAATAACTGGGGGTATTCCCCGGTGACAGAACCAGAAGCGGACGCGCTTGCGAATGACCTCAAAATGGTCATCCAATCCAAGGGGGCATTATTTGCGATAGATCCAGATGGCCGGCCAATAGGCTTTGCGATTGCCCTTCCTGATATCAATGTACTTTTACAGGGCATGAATGGACGTTTATTTCCCTTCGGCTGGATAAAATTGGTGTTTGGTCTGCCAAAGCTGAACAACTACCGTATGTTTGCCCTGGGTGTGATCCCTGAATATCACGGCCGGGGGATAGACAGCCTGCTCTACAGAGCGCTCTATGAATCTCTGTTCAGCCCTGATCTATGGATGGAAATCAATTACGTCCTGGAAGATAACTATCATATGAATAATGCTATTCATAAATTACTAGCAAGCCCTTGAGGCGTTACAGGCTCTATCAACGAGAGATTTAATTAGTCGTCAGAAGGATTGGATTATGGAACGCTCGCAGATAAGAGAATTCATTTCGAAGAATCGCAGAAAGCTGGCGTTGCTGGAAGCGCTGCTGGCGACCGTGATCTGGTCCTCCTCCTTTGTGGTTGTTAAGTTTGGACTGGAAACCCTTGGCCCGCTCACTATTGCGGGGTTAAGGTATTCTCTGGGAGCAATCGTTCTGGCACCCTTTTTATTCCTGAAGCGTGGGAAAAGAAAACCGATTCCAAAGAATCTATGGCTGCACCTGATCATTATTGGGATCAGCTCCTACACCATTGGAAACGGAGCGTTGTTCTGGGGGCTGAAATATATCCCTGCCACAACAGGTTCCTTTTTGATGGGTTTGATCCCGCTCTTGGTAATGGTCGGTGGGGCAATCTTCTTGAAAGAAATTCCGACCCGATGGCAGGGGTTGGGAGTGTTCGTATCATTGGCCGGTAGTGTTGTCTTTTTTTCCGGAGGATTACAACCGGGGGAACCACTGGGTATTGCTATTGTGGCGCTGGGGCTAATAGGATTTATGACCTTCAGCTTGCTGGGGCGGGGAATCGCTCGGGAAAGGTCGTTGGACACACTCGTTTTAACTACTCTTCCACTGATCATCGGCGGACTGATAACCATTTGCATAGCGCTGGTTGTAGAGGGAATTCCTCAATTCACAACCAGATCTCTCTGGGTTGTGCTCTGGTTGGCGCTTGTAAATACTTCCCTGGGTTACCTGCTTTATAATCATGCGTTGCGGGAGTTAACAGCCCTGGAAATGAATATGGTGATGAATCTGACGCCCTTATTCACTGCATTTATTAGCTGGATCATGCTGGGAGAACGGCTTGGTCTCTGGCAGGGCATCGGCCTGGTTGTTATGATCGTGGGCGTATTCCTGGTCCAGCGAGGCAGAAAGAAAGCGAACTTTGATGGATGATCTTTTTGTGCTATCTGTGGTCGTTTTCATAATCTTCCTTTCTACATTGGTCCGGTCCGCCTTTGGATTTGGCAATGCCCTGGTTGCTATGCCGTTGTTGGCTTTGGTGGTCGGAGTTAAAGAGGCCACGCCGCTGGTAGCGCTGGCGGGATTGGTTATAGCCCTGACCATGTTAATTAAGGAATGGCGAGAATTAATCTGGAAGGATACGCTGGTCCTTTTGATATCATCCCTGGCCGGCCTCCCCTTAGGTTTGCTAATGTTAACTGCATTTCCGGAAAATATCGTTCGGACGATCCTGGGTGTAATTCTGATCGGATTTGGGCTCTACAACTTGCTGGGAATTCAGCTGCCGGTTCTGAAAAACCCAGCCCTGGCGGTGCCATTTGGATTTCTGGCGGGGATACTGGGTGGTGCCTACAACGCCAACGGCCCCCCCGTTGTGATATATGGGATGATCCGGGGTTGGAAAAAAGAGGCTTTCCGGGCTTCCTTGCAGGGTTTCTTTTTTGTATCCAGTTTAATGATTATTACCGGGCATGCTATAGCAGGTTTATGGTCAGGGCAGATCCTGAAAGAGTTTTTATTCTCGCTTCCTGGGGTAATCCTGGCAGTCTTCCTGGGGGAAATGATCGCAAAAAAAATCACCCAGGAGAATTTCAACCGGGTGATTTATACCTTTCTTGTCCTGATGGGCCTTTTAATGTTTTTCCGCTGATTCGAAGTCAAGAGTTTATCCTGAGCAACTCTCCGCAGGAGTAAGTAGCGAAGGGCCTTCAATTGATCTACGGGTGCGTGTGGGTGTATTTTTCAGGGGGGCTAGGGGATCAGGTGAAATAATGGCCTCTAGCCTTTTAATTAGGGCCATTGATCGCTTTGCTCGGCTTCATCCGCCCAATTCCTTTTTCCGCTCCAGCTTTCGATCATGATAGCATAAACCGAGGTTCTTTTGAGTTCTTTAGTTGTGATCGGCCGGTAATCCTGCCCTGGTTTTTTATCAGGGAAATATTTTTCTATCAGTTTGTATAACCATGATTTTTTTCTTCGTGATCTTCAATGACCCGGATTTTTCCAAAACAGATCACGCTCTGATATTGCATACTGAACTCCAGGGCAATATTCGAAGAAAGGAAGCGCCCGTATTCACTGGCTTCAAAACACACTTCAGGATGGCGCTCGATATTGGACCTGACCCTTCCCACAATATTGGAATGAAAGATAATCTCCCGTTTTTCATCATTAAAATAGAATGTGTTGGGAGTGATGAAAGGTTGATTGCCCCACCGGGTAGCAATATGGCCAATTTCTGACCTCTTCAAAAAATTGATTATCCATTGATCGTCCATGATATATTCAGCCAGGCGCTGCTTGTTCGCCGGTTCTTTATTCAAGCTGTAATCTTTTTTTACCATTCTGCTTTCCTTTCTGTTTGTAATGATATTCTTTGATGTTATTCTTATTCTAATGGACAACATCATTATTAAATCACATAAAAACGAAGGAATGAACTGAAAATATGACGAATTACAACAAATCACATTGACATTATTACGAAAAACAGTAAAATGGGAATATGTTAGATGATTTGGATCGCCAGATAATAACTATACTCCAGTACGATGGCCGCACGCCGTTCACTGCCATTGCTAATGAATTAAACACGACTGAAGGTACGGTCAGGCGGCGTGTAAAACAACTCACAGAAAATGGTTTAATGCAAATCGTTGCCATCGTGGAAGCGCATAATATGGGCTGGAACGAGGCAGCTATGATGGGCATCTCAGTTCAAGCCAATCTGATCTCCTCCGTTGCGGATGAAATTGCCAAGCTCCCCGAAGTCTCCTATTTATTCCAGGCGGCTGGGGAATACGATCTGATCGCGGAAGTCTATTGCAGGGATAGGGAGCATTTTGTTTCTTTCCTTAATGATGAATTACATCAAATTAAAGGTATTCAGAATACTGAATCCTTTATGATGCTGAAAATGCACAAGTTGTCCTATCGATGGGGAGAATTTCACCCCCTTAAATTTGCTTCTCAGATAAAAAATTCTGAAGGAAGTGAATGACAGCTATTCAATTTTAGTTCTTGTAGACCAGGGTTCCAGGTTGAGTTATGACGCTGACAAAACATGCTCAATCCATTGCTGATCTTGTCCATGAACAATCAGTGGATATTCTTATTGATGTGGGTTTTTGTGTACCCGATCCTGAACTCCTGGCCCGCCTTGCCAAGGAAGGATTTCTCGTCGATCGAGAAAGCCAGATGGTCCGGCTCACTCTGGAGCAAGTGGATCTTGCTCTGAAGGACCTCCCTAAAGAGTTGAAGTTCTATAACCGCGATGGAATGCAGTTAACCAAGTTTGGTCAAGAAGCCTGCTTCATGGGTGCCGGAACCCCGGTTAATGTCTTTGATCTGAAAAATGGAGAACACAGACCATCTACCTGGGCAGATGTTCGCCAGATCGTCACCATTCAGGACGCTCTCCCCCAGGTTGATATTGTCAGGCCTACTGTGACAGCTACGGACCAGGGAGAATATTCAGACCTGGTCGAGATCGCGGAATTACTGCGCTGCACCACCAAACCTATTGTTCATCGTACGCTCTCTCCTGATCGCGTCGATGCTGCGGCCGAGATGATTTTCGCAGTCGCAGGCGGGGAGAAGGAATTCAGGGCTAAACCTAATTTTGCCACTTTGTATTGCCCAATCAGTCCAGGATATTTCACTCCAGAAAACATCCACTGTATGCTCAAATGGGCTGAATATGGCGTGCCGATCACATTATTGAGTATGGCGATGGGAGGTGCATCCGCTCCAGCCACTCTGCTGGGAGAGCTAATTGTCATCAATGCAGATATCCTGGCCTGGATAGTCGTCCTGCAAATCCTTTTTCCAGGAACCCCGCTGCTCTATGGGAGTGTCTCGGCCGTCCTGGATATGAAAACCGGGTTGCTGGCGTTGGGAGCGCCTGAAAGGGGCATGATAAACAGCGGAGCTGCGATCATGGCAAATTATTACGGCATGCGGTCGATGTGTGGAGGACTTTCCTCTGACGCCAAAGAATTGGATGCCCAGGCTGGCTTTGAAAAAGTTGTCACTGCAATCCCGCTCCTTAAAGAGGGAGCTTCGATCATCTACGGGGCCGGAGCCACTGATGCTGGTAATACGATCTCATATCAGCAGCTGATCTTTGATAATGAGATCATTGCCGGGATCCGCAGGATGTGGGAAGGCATCACACTCCACGATCCCTCCGAGGAAGTTGAATTGATCAAAAAATTGACACCCCGGGGAAATTTTATGTCTCAGGACCATACACGTAAAAATTACCGTCGGCATTGGTACCCAGAGATCCTCAGCCGCGATACCTTTTACACCTGGAAGGAAAAGGGAGAAAGCCTGGATCATATCTGTAATCAAAAAGCCAA
>JAGHAU010000207.1 GCA_021161345.1 Anaerolineales bacterium
CCTGGGGTGGTATAGGACTGATTGGGTTTATATTCAATATGATCTTTTCCCAATTTAATAAACCAATCTACAGAACCATAGGCGAAATTCTGAGCATGATAACAGGAGTCGGTGTTTTTTGGTTTATGAAGTTGGCCACTCTGCCCGGTTTGAAGACCTGGGATTATGTTCCTTTCTCGGCCTGGATCCCGCGCATCCCGGAAACCCTTGCTCAACCACTCATCTATGGTGTTCCTGCTTTGATTGCTTTGATAGCATTGGCCGTGGCTTATTTCAATACTTATGGAAAGAAGAATGGATCACCGATCAATTTCCACCTGTTGTACACTGCGGTGGATACTCTCCTGTCGTGTGCTGTGTACGGAGTTTTGATCTACGGTTCCTTCTAAAATTACACTCCCAAGAGAGGGAAGGCGGTATTTCCCCCTACCTAATAAATCTGTAATGTAATAACCCCCTCCGGGGGGTTATTCTTATCACCCGCATGTTATGATAACAGTATGACGGATAAATTCCGAGTGTTAATTGTTGACGATCATCAGGAAATTCGCACTGTTTTGCGTGCGAACCTGGAAACCTTGGGCCTGGACCTGGACCTGGTTGACGTACCTTCGGGTGAAGAAGCCATAGTCGAGGTTGTTGGGACAGGGATTGATCTGTTAATAGCAGATGTAGGGCTTCCTGGATTATCCGGTATAGAGCTTATCAGGAAACTGAAAACCACTTACAATGAGATGCAGGTAATTGTCATCACTGGAATGGAAGATGATGATATCCATCAAGAAATCGCCGATCTGGATCCTGAAGCTTTCTTCCTTAAACCACTAAAAATGCCAGAATTCCTCAATGCAGTTCGCAAAACCATGGGGCTGGATCCGGTTGAAGAAGACCCCGAAGAGTTGATCAAACTAACAAAAAAAGCTCTCTCGCCGGATGTGACATCAAGGATCGCAGATCTGCGTGGCGAATTGGGCGCTATATCGATCATGGTGATCGAAGCCAGCGGTGTGATCGGCGCCGAAACTGGTATAGTACCCGATACCGTTTATGAAACCCATGTCATGCCCTTGCTGTTGAATACCTTTAAAACTACTAATAAAATATCCTTTTACCTTGGTAATGAATCTCCAGAAAGTGTCTGGTATTTCTCCGGTGAGAAATATGACTTGTTCTGGTCGCATATCAACACCAGCTACGGGATGATCATTATTACCAACCCGGTGACTCAAAATAATGATTTGGCCTGGGTATTGACCACGGTCGATCTTGCAATTCAGGAAGTGACCGAGATCATTGAGGGGTTGGTAGAAAAACATGAACCAGCCGCAAAAACTACCAAAACTCCGTCCGAAAAAAAGACTGAGGAAAAAAGCACCAAGAAAACCCCCTCCAAGGCTGCCAAAGCAGACCTTCCCACGGAAACTCCCAAGGGTTCAAACGGCTCAGCTAAGAAATCAACACTAAAAAAGAGCCAGGAAAAGAAAGAGGAACCTGAAATCATTTCAGAGGGAGAAAACGACGTCCATGATTTTTGGAAAGCCGCCACACTGGAAGAGGAAATTACCCGGATTGACAGCCCTGATTCCCTCTCCTTCGATCAGGCCCAGAAACTTGGATTTATCCCCGGTGGGGATGCATTATAGTTCCCTGAAAGCCCATACCCGGGCTGAAATTCTATCTCCATTGCCACAAAAAAAATCCTATGATACAATGCCTTGGCTGACTTTGGGGAGTGGTGCAATGGCAGCACAGAGGCCTTTGGAGCCTTTGATCTTGGTTCGAGTCCAGGCTCCCCAGCTTATTATTTCCAAGTGAAAAAACAAGCTATAACAAGACTCTCCTGAATAAAAAAAATGAAAAACCACCCCTCTAGCGAGCCAGGACTAATACCGATGTCCCGCTCGCTGAGTTTTTAATCAGACCCTATCGTTGAGGAAAACCTATGATCATAGACGTTGTGATTTTAGCAGCCGGAAAAGGGACCAGGATGGTATCTGATCTTCCCAAGCCTCTGCACCCGCTGCTGGGAAAACCACTCATTAATTATGTAATTGATGCTGCAGCCCCATTGTCTGAGAGCCCTCCCGTGATCGTCATAGGCCATGGCGGCGAGATAACCAAAGAAACCCTGGGAGACCAGTTGAGGTATGCAGTCCAGGATGATTTATTGGGGACTGGCCATGCTGTGCAGCAGGCGGAAAAACTCCTCAGCGGTCAATCCGACCTGATCCTGGTACTTTATGGGGATATGCCGCTGGTAAGAACCCAAACCCTGGAAAATCTGGTCAAAACCCAGGAATCCAATTCAGGTCCACTGACTTTGTTAACGCTCCTGGAAGATAATCCGCGCGGATTTGGCCGGATAGGCAGAGACCCAGCCGGAATGATCCGAAAGATCGTTGAGGAAGTGGATGCAACCCCGGAACAGCTGGAGATCAAAGAGCTTAATGCAGGAATGTATTGTATCAAAGCAGATTGGTTATGGAATTCCCTTAGAAAGCTGGTTCCATCATCGAGCGGGGAATATTATCTGACTGATCTGGTCGAATTGGCGGCCAATGAAGGCCACCAGGTTGCCTCGGTCCAAATAGAAGATCCTGATGAATTGATCGGTGTCAATACCCGGATACACCTGGCTGAAACTGGACAGATTTTGCGTTCGAGGATCAATAGGGAATGGATGCTTGCGGGCGTTAGCATTCTTGACCCATCTACAACTTATATCGATCCGGAAGTGACCATTGGCCAGGATACAGTGATCCTGCCAAATACTTATCTACAAAAAGACACAATCATTGGTAAAAACTGTATCATTGGACCCGGAACCCGGATCTTCAGCAGCCAGGTAGGTGATGGTTGTGAAATCGAATTTTCTGTGGTGGAGGAATCCCGGATTGAGGACCGAGTGGATATAGGTCCTTTCAGCCATTTGCGTAAGGGTGCCCATCTGGGCCCGGGAGTCCATATCGGGAATTTCGGAGAAATTAAAGACTCTTACCTTGGAGATGGATCCAAGATGGGGCATTTCTCTTATGTTGGTAATGCCAGGATCGGAAAAGATGTGAATATCGGCGCTGGAACAATCACCTGTAATTATGATGGGGAAAACAAACATCAAACGGTCATTCACGACGGTGTTTTTATCGGCAGCGACTCCATGTTGGTGGCTCCGGTTGAGATAGGCGAAAATTCCAGCACCGGTGCAGGTTCTGTGGTGACAAAGGATGTTCCCCGGGATACAGTAGTAGTCGGAGTGCCTGCCCGGCAGATCCGGAAAAAGGATCAGAAGTAATTTTCATGCTTCCATACTCTGGGAGAAGTAGTACAATTCTGTGACCTGAAAAGCTAAAGGCATGGATTAACAAGACGACAGATTCAATTGGTGATGAGGAGAGATTTCATCATGACCCTGACTGAAGAGAAAAAACAAGAATTAATCAAAGCAGCTATCGAGGTTAAGAAAAAAGCCTATGCGCCCTATTCCAATTACCTTGTTGGCGCAGCCTTATTAACAAAAACCGGCCAGACCTTTCTTGGTGTTAATGTTGAAAATGCCGCCTATCCCGATACCATCTGCGCTGAGCGATCGGCAGTCGTGAGCGCTGTTAGTGCAGGCGAGCGAGATTTCGAAGCCATTGCAGTTGCAACCCGCAATGGCGGGACCCCCTGCGGATCCTGCCGGCAGGTCCTGGCTGAATTTGGCCTGGATATAGAAGTGCTCCTGGTAGATGAAAATGGCAATCTTGTCCAGCAAAATACAGTCCGGGAATTACTCCCCGGAGCGTTTCAACCGCAAGACCTTTCAGAGTAGGGGGCTACCACTCAGGGCGGGGTGTTGAGATCAGCAGTAAATTATCAATTATCCAGCCATCCTCTTCCAATCCGTCTTCATTGACAAATCGAATACTCAACCAATTGCGTCCCTGCTCATCAATCGAGGGGGAAGGATCCAGGATCTCTATCACTGTCCCATTAATGAGTGATGTCATGATCTGGCTATCCAGGCTGGGTTCACTGCGTATATAAGCACCGGCATATTCCACAGAAACAGCGATCTCCGCATAGAATGGGGTTGGCTTTGGGGTCGCTGTGCTGGTTTCTGTGGGCAGAGGTGTATATGTAGCGGTCGGTACAGTGGGAGTTATCGTGGGTGTAGGTGGTATAGGTGTTTCCGTAGCTGTTGCTGTGGGAGGGGCTGGGGTACCTGTAAGGGTAGCAGTAGGCACAAGGGTAGGCATGGCAATCTTTCCACCGACAACCGCACCTGCGCTGCTTAGACCAATGACTCCTAAAATACTTAAGATCGCAATCAGACTGCCAAGTGTATAGCCAATGAATGTCAGGGGTTTGATGCCGAGCAGCATGAATACTACTGTTCCGGTGATGGCTACCACTGCCAGGTGGATGCCAAACAGGACCAATCCGTCCGGCCATAGATGGGGTTGACCACTGCCAAAACCAACCCCGGCGATCGCCAAGGGCACATAGAGCTCATAAGCAATGGCAACACTGGGTAATACCGGAGTCTGGCCCTTCTGTTTTAATGATATTACCGCCAAGGCAGTTCCGGCAATTAACAAGACTATATGGGTCCAGGATACCCGGGCATTGTAGATCAAAAATTGCACATTGGGAGTCTTGAGGACAAAGGTTGCATATCCTCCCAGGATTCCCACCAGGAAGACAAACCCGCTTGCTACCAGGGATCCAGCCAGACGCTGACTGAAGAATTTCAGTGACCCGGTCGCAGTGCCCAGGGAGATTCCGATAAATGGGGCCATGACTGGAGCGGTGAGGGCGCCCAATACCAAAAGAGCAGGGGAATCAACCAGGATACTGGCAGTAATGATAGCTGCAGACAGGAGAGAGAACAGGAAAAAGTCAAAAGAGGGAATAGTTTTATGCGCCAGTTCCTCTATATCTTCTGCGATCTCGATCAAGTCTTCCGGGATTAACCCTCGATCCGCTCGCCTCCGCCGTGCTGGTGTGAGGTCTTCCGGATCATCTGGGATTTGGTCTGATTTCGGAATAGGCATATGATTTCCTGTCTGGTTAACTTCTCAGGCTTGCTATAAGCCGAGTTGGATTCAGTAATATTTTTATGGCTGACTGGATATCGGGAACCACAAGGTCGGATCCGAGCAGGGTTTCCAGGGCAGAACCCTCCGCGGACAATGTACAAATCCCGATTACGGCTGATTTTAACATCAAGGAATCATTTGCTCCCTGGCCAATAGCAATAGTATTATTCGGGCCCAGATTCTCCACATAGGCTGCTTTTTGACGGGCTTCATCTCCGGTTTTGATCCGGTCGGCCTTGAGGTTGAGGATGCTGTCGATCTCAGCTTGTTTACCATGGGTGTCTGCAGTAAGAAGGTGGATTTCCAGGTGTTCTTTAAGATTATCCAACAGCTCTGGAACATCGGGCAGAAGCTGGCCATCAACAGCCAGAGTGCCGTTTACGTCAAAAACCACGTATTTCAGATCGAGTTCACCTTTTCCCGGGATTGCTACTTTAATCATTATTTTTATTATACCAGAAAGAGAACAGACCCAGAAAAGTAGTAAAATAAACCCTAATTGGATTATTTGAGGAGTAAACTTTGAAAAGTTATCGAGCCATTTACTGGTTTCTTGTGATTACCCTGTTATTGACTGGCTGCGGCATCGGGAGTGAGAAACCGGTTTCTCCGGCAGATGGGACATTCACAGCTGTACCAGAACCCACGATTGCTCCCGTTGATACGCCAACCCCGCTGTCCCCGGTAGGTGTCCTGTTGACACCTCCAGGGTCAGATCAGGGGCTGATTGATGAACTGAATCCCATAATTGGCAGTAATATCCGCGATTTAGGATTACGCTACCAGGTTCTCATTAATCTGTCCCAGGACGACTTTCAATATGAAGATTACCAGATCGTAG
>JAGHAU010000082.1 GCA_021161345.1 Anaerolineales bacterium
ATATATAGGTATTATTACAGATAGTCTCATATCATCCTTTATTTATGTTTTTCCACATTAACCATGCTATAATTTCTTAGCGTGTTTTGTCTATTATAACGCATTGACAATTGATGTTTATTGGAGACGATCTATGAATCCTCCCAGAGTACAACCCTCCATTCCTGAGGCCGAATTCCATCACACAGGCACAAAACCCTTTGGTCCTCCTCCTATCACACAAATAAGCGATACCGGTTTATCGAAACTCTGGCTCCAGGATCTTGCGTTAAAGATTTTCTATTTTCAGGGCTACCTAACTGGATATGAAATCGCGGAAAAAATCTCATTGCCCTACACTGGAATAATAGACAAAATAGTTGAAACTCTAAAACGAGAGAAATTCATTGAAGTCAAGGCATCCACAATGGGCCTCGGTGAAGGATCCTATCAATATGGAATTACACAGGCTGGTATGAAACGTGCTCGCGAAGCTTTGGACCGCAGCCAGTACGCAGCGCAGGCCCCGGTCCCGCTGGAGGATTATAACAGAGCGATTATTCGCCAAAGTCTCGGCAAATTGAATGTTTCTCCTCGGGCGCTCCGAGCATACCTCTCCGATTTGACCCTTTCTGAAGACATTATTAACCGGGTAGGCCCAGCAATTAACTCGGGTACTTCCGTATTCTTATATGGCCCTCCCGGCAACGGTAAGACCAGTATTGCCAGGGCAGTAGGCTCGATGATTCTCAGGGAAAGTATTTACATCCCCTACGCCATCTTCATCGAAGGCCAGGTCGTAAAACTGTATGATTCTGTGAATCATGAGATCATCCCTGAAGGCGATATAGCAGAAACAGGAACTGGTCAATTAAAAACCGGCATGAGGCGCGATCCACGCTGGATCCGCATTAAGCGGCCATTTATTGTGGTTGGCGGTGAATTAACGCTGACTGACCTTGATCTCGTTTTCAATCCTGTTACGAAATTTTACGAAGCCCCATTCCAGCTCAAAGCGGCAGGCGGAATTTTGCTAGTTGATGACTTTGGCCGTCAGCAAGTCAGGCCGACTGACTTATTGAATCGCTGGATCATCCCTCTTGAAAATCAGATCGACTTCCTGACCCTTCACACAGGACGCAAGGTTGAAGTTCCGTTTAATGAGATGATCGTATTCTCCACCAACCTTCCCCCCAGAGACCTTGTAGACGAGGCATTCCTGAGACGCCTTCGCCACAAGATCAGGGTCGGCGACCCGTCCTTTGAGGAGTACAGGTCAATATTCAAATCTTTTGCAGAATCTAAGAAAATTCCTTTCAACGAGGAAAACCTGGCCTACTTAATTAAGAACTGGTATATCAAACCTGGCCGTAATTTGCGCGGTTCACATCCAAGAGAGATCTGCAATCAGATTCTAGACATCTCTAAGTTCCTCGGGTGCAAACCAGAAATGACCAGAGAATTGATAGACCAGGCAGCTGATGCGTTTTTCGTCGATTTATAAATAATCAATCTGGTTGTTAATGTTGAACTCCTTTCCCAATCCTGTCGTTATTGCTCACAGAGGTGCCAGCATCCACGCTCCTGAAAACACCCTGGCAGCATTCAATTTAGCAGTTAGCCAGGGCGCTCCAGTTATCGAATTAGACGTACAACTTTCAGCGGATGACGAAGTAGTCGTCTTTCATGATTGCTCAGTTTCCAGAATAACTGATGGTTCAGGAAGAATACGACAGCTCACACTCAAAGAACTGAAATCCCTCCACTTCGGTTCCGCATTTGGGACTTCTTATCCCAATGCCAAGATACCTACCCTGAATGAAATATTCAATGATCTTAATCCGGACACATTCTTGAATATCGAGTTAAAGAATCTCACTTCGCCACTAGATAGCCTGCCCTCCAAAGTTGCTAAAATCGTTCAAGCCTCCCACGGCAATAACCGGGTCCTGATCTCATCCTTCAACCCCATTGCTCTTAGACGCATAGTGCAGTATCTCCCTACTGTTCCCAGAGGATTACTGCTGCGCAAACCAGGCCATGTTGATCTTTGTATATTCTTCTCCAGATTAATATCTGGTTACCAATCTATAAATATCTCATTTTCCAGCGTAACTGAACCGCGAGTTAATGCCCTTCATGCTTTAGGAAAAAAGGTCTTTACCTACACATTGACTCATCCAAAGGATATATCACATGCCCTGGAGTGCGGAGTGGACGGCTTTTTCACAGGTGACCCCGCACTTGGATTACGAATATTGAGCGAGAGCGGTTACAATAGTAATTAAAGCAATTGGACCCCCATATTCGTAGTGGACAAGTAATTTCAATGAAATTTCGCATTCTCATACAGCACGCCTTGCTAAGTATCTCCATCATCGGATCACTTTTTATATCAGCATTCCCGAAAATTTCAGCTGCTGCTGCTCAGTTTTCTAAGTCACCTTCAGAAGCATCCCACATCCAGCTGGCATCCATGACCCCTGAAGAAAAAGTGGGGCAATTATTTTTAATTTCCTTCAATGGAGCAGATACCAGCTCGGCTTCAGCTATCTTTGATCTAATTTCCAATTATCATATCGGTGGTGTCGTTCTGGATCGGGACAATGATAATTTTCAAGACCAGGAAAGAATACCTGAGGACTGCTGGAATTTGATCAGAAATCTCCAGCTGATTGAATTCGATACATCAAATCTTCCCGATGACGAAACTGCATCTGCAGGTGGTCAAACCCCACAATATGTCCCATTATTAGTTGGGTTATCTCAGGAAGGGGATCGATCTGAATTTTCTGAATTGATCTCCGGCCTCAGCCCAATTCCCAGTCAGATGTCCCTTGGCGCTACTTGGGACCCTTCCCTCGCTGAACAGGTAGGCTCACAGGTTGGTCGCGAACTATCATCG
>JAGHAU010000015.1 GCA_021161345.1 Anaerolineales bacterium
CAGACTTCGCGCTCCAGAGGAAGACGAATACTTATTTATACATAATTTCTCCACTTTGAAGATTTGGTCATTCGCTTCCATGGAAGATGAGGCAGATCCGTATATATATTATGATCATAAAATTTCACGGAAAGATAAAAGTCGAAACATGTCCTATTATGAGAGCTGCATCCAGAGGCATTATTATTCCCATGGGCAGCCCAAGAAGAGTTATCTTTCCAAGAACCCGAATTTTTCACCGGCAATCGATACACTGCTTGAAAAGTTCCCTGACGCAAAATTCATCTATTTGATCCGAGACCCGCTGCAAGCCGTCCCGTCTCATATCAGCCTTAAGGAACGCGAGTGGCAAATGCTGGGTTCACCACTTAAAGAATATGCCTGTGCTGATTTCATCATTAAATCATCCGAGCATTGGTACAATTATCCATTAAAGAGATTAAGAGAACTTCCTGAGGATCAGGCTATTATTGTTAAATTCGATGATCTTGTGCAGGATGCAGAAAAAACCATATGCCGTATTTACCAGCAATTCGGTTTTTCTGTGACAGATGAATTCAACTCCCAGTTAGAACTTGAAGCAAATCAAGCTAGAAAACATCAGAGCCAGCATTTCTATTCCCTGTCTGAAATGGGTATTAGCAGACAAGAAATGACCGATAGATTTGGATCAGTAATCGAAGAATTTGATTTTGGTTCATAAATTTAGGACAGGAAGTAAAAAATGAAGATTGTATTCACATCTATATTTCGACCCGGTCACGGAGGTGGAGCCGGCCGGGTTGCTCATGAATTGGCTCATAGCTTTGCCCTAGACCATGAAGTAGTAATGGTCTGTCCCGCAGATAAGACCGGGATAAGCCAGGAAAACTCTGATCTGGTGATATACGGCATTCGCAGCGCTGGAAATACAGAATTTCAGATGCCAGATCTTTCCTCCCGGGCAGTTCGCCAATTATTCGAATTTCTCGATGATTTTCAACCTGATATCATACATGCCCATGAACCTGCCTTGATGGGTTTGATCGGGCAGATCTGGGCCAAAATGAACCGGGTTCCCTTCGTTCATACGACCCATGTGCTGCCTTCCAGGGCAATTGAATTCGGGACAACTGAGGCCATCCATGTCCCGGCTCTTATCCTGAAAAGCTCACTGACAGATTATGCAGTTCAAAGTGTATTAGGAAATTTCTTCAGGAATTGTGACGCTTTAATAGCATTGAATCAACCTGCTTTGGAATCGATCAGAGAATTTGGTTTTGAAGGGCCGATTTTCGTTGTTCCCAACGGGAGGGCTTTAGCCCATTACAATCAACGCAAATATGCTGATAATACAGCTGATCAAAAAGTACTGGTTTTTATTGGTTTCCTCTCTGATCGCAAAAACCAATCCTATCTATTAAAAACACTTAATGCTCTGCCCGATTCCTATACCTTGCGTTTGATCGGAAAACCTCTTGATAATGAATACCAGACAAAACTGGAACAGTATATCAAGAAACATAACCTTAATAACGTGGAATTTGTGGGACAGATTACACAGGAACAGATCCCAGATTACCTTGAAGAAGCACATGTATTTCCTTCGGCGTCAAAAATGGAAGTCCAAAGTTTGGTAGTGATCGAAGCATTGGCATCTGGAACTCCTGTAGTTGGATTGTCAAATGAGACTATTGACGAACTTGTGAGCGAAGATGTAGGTGCCTGGTTGGCAAAAGACCAAAAACCAACTGCTTTTGCAAAACAAATCGAAAGAATATGCAATCTTCCACCAGACCAATACCTGAAGGTCTGTCAAAATGCGAGAGAACGTGTAAAGCATTTAGATTGGTCCAATGTAGTGGCTTTAACTGTGGAGGCATATCAGGAGATCCTGAAGATCAACCTGACAGTTTCTGATGATATGAGCGATATGTTAACCAGCCTGGTCAGATTCTTTTCGATGGGTGATCTTAAAGAATACTTATTGGATGTGATCGATGAAGCAAGACATCGATCTGCTGCGGAGGCAAGTATCCTGCCCCGGGTGAAAGTTCCCTCAAAAATGCAATCATGGATCCGGGTACCATCTTCAACCTGGATGATATCCGGTATGACTATTGTTGTTTCAATGATTGGATACTTATTTATGCGGGGTAGGGGCAAAAAAGAGGATTAAACCGATCCTTTTTCCAGTATCAGGGATATTGTTTGCAGAGTATAAATTTTGTGATAAATCCCACCCTCAAACCATTCACATATCTGGGCCTGTTGTATAATAATGCATTGGTTCGATTGTCTGGAACTGATAAAAAGTATAGATCAAGCGGTATCAATTAGAGAAGTATTTTTGGAGTGAACAATGAAAGATTACTTAGTTCGGGGGAGTATCGAGGAAGTTGATCCTAAGCTTTATGAACTGATCAAGATCGAGGAAGAGCGCCAATACAAGCGATTGATCCTTATCCCCAGTGAAAGCATGACCCCAAAAGCTATTCGGCGCGCCCTGGGCTCAGGCTTTCATAATATCTACGCTGAGGGGTATTCCTTTGACCTGACTGGTGGTCTAACTGAAGATGAACTCTTCGATTATGATAAGCTGCTCACAGAGTACCGGCGTTATTCCGATGATCGCTATTATAAGGGTGTGGAATATGCAGATATCCTGGAAGGTATCGCCTGCCAGCGGGCTGCTCAGGCTTTCGCAAACGACGAAAAAACCGCTCTAGACATTTATGTAAATGTCCAGCCTCTTTCTGGTGGACCAGCAAATAACGCCGTTTTCCATGGCCTGGTAAATATTGGTGATACGGTTATGGGAATGAATTTGCTTCATGGTGGACATCTGTCCCATGGTTCACGGGTCAATCGTTCTGGCGAATTCTATAATATCGTTTCTTACTCAGTGGATCCAGAAACAGAGAAGCTGGACTATGACGAAATTGAACGCCTTGCGCTTCAACACAAGCCAAAGATGATCATAGCCGGTGTTTCATCTTATTCCTGGCAGTTGGATTGGGCCAGATTCAGGAAAATTGCTGATCAGGTCGGGGCATATTTATTGGCAGATATTTCCCATGTGGCGGGGATGGTCGTTGCCGGCGAATATCCATCTCCCATTGGCCATGCTCATATCATCTCTACCACAACCCATAAAACCCTGCTCGGACCGCGGGGAGCGATCTTGATGAGCACTGACCTGGATATTATCAAGAAGATCGACCGGGCAGTATTCCCGGGTGAGCAGGGTGGTCCCCATGTAAATGTATTCGGCGCTATGGCAATCGCCTTTAAATTGGCCCAAACGCCAGAGCACAAAGCTTTAATGAAACAGATTGTAAAGAACTGTAAGGTATTGAATGATCATTTGCAGGAGCGCGGTTTCAGAATCCCATTTGGGGGAACCAATACTCATTTAACCAACATTGACACAAAATCAGTCACGGGTAAAGATGGAGCCTGGTTGAGCGGCGACCTTGCTGCCCGGATCCTGGATATCGCAGGCGTGGTGACAAACCGGAATACAATCCCAGGTGATGTTTCTGCTTTAAATCCCTCTGGGGTCCGTTTAGGCACCCCCTGGATCACCCAGCGGGGATTCAAAGAGGAAGAAACACGCCAGGTGGCAGACATCATTGCTGACATCCTGTTTTCCTGCGAACCTTACTACCAGGGACGGCGACTAAGGGCAAAAGTAGATTTTAAGACACTGGAGGACGCTAAGTTGAAAGTGCGGGATTTGGCACTAAGCGCCGGAATCGATTACAAACCAAGCTCCCATGGATATCCCCATTTTTATTATTTGGATGATACGGTTGAAGAGAGGTTAACGACCTCATCCTACATCATCAGTGGTGATAAATCCCGCGAATTCCTGGATTATCTGGTTAGCAGTGATATTGAGATCATGGAGTGCGGTCAAAATCAACCTGCCATGTTGTACACACCGGAAGATAGCATTCCCGTAATGGTAACCTGTGACGATTTGCAAAGTTTTCATCTCACTGTACCTGCGGATAAATCCGGTCTGGTTTTAACCTGGCTCC
Source organism: Anaerolineales bacterium (assembly GCA_021161345.1). Lineage (GTDB taxonomy): Bacteria > Chloroflexota > Anaerolineae > Anaerolineales > UBA11858 > B10-G9. The sequence continues at coordinate 4,026 of JAGHAU010000015.1, forward strand.
GGGCTGTGTCCGACGGATATGTCCGGGTTGATGACGATGTCTTGCGGAAGATTCCAGGACCTGTAATTGTCAGGGAATCGGATAGAGAACATGATTCAATCCTAGACGGGGAACGGCATAGTAAAAACAAGCCTTTTTACCTGGGTATGAAGGAAGAAAAGAGCGAGCCGCTGCCGGATTTTGTATGGGAAGAGATCGAAGATCCGGAATTACAACGAACTATTTTATATGATCTGCATGTTGAGCTGGGAGCCAGATTGGTTCCATTTGCGGGTTGGGAAATGCCCGTTCGCTACAATTCGGTCATGGAAGAGCACAATGCGGTCCGGGAAACAGCGGGTATATTTGATGTGACCCATATGGGTGTTTTCCAGGCAGAAGGCCCGGATGCAATGGCTTTTCTGGACAGCGTGGTGGGAAATGATATTTCCGCGCTGGAAGTTGGAGAATCTACTTATGCTCATTTCCTGGATCCAGATGGCAATGTGCTGGATGATACCTTGATCTACCGGCGGATTGATATGGAGTACATGATTGTTGTGAATGCTTCGAATGAGGCCAAGATCTGGAAATGGCTCAACGAAGTGAAGTCTGGGACTGTTAAGGTTGATAATCAGCGACCCTGGGCGAAGGCTTACGGTATACGCACAATCCTGAGAAACCTGAAGAACCCCCTGGAAGGGGCTGACCAGCGTGTGGATATCGCTTTACAAGGACCCAGATCAAGGGATATTCTACTGGCTTTGGGATTCAACTCAGATGATACCAGGAAGATCAATCACTTGAGATGGTCTGAATTGTGCGAAGTAAAAAACGAAGAATACGATCTGGTTGTTTCAAGGACCGGGTATACAGGAGAACGGTTTGCCTATGAGTTATTCGTTCACCCGGATAAGGCAGAATCGCTTTTCCGAAAGCTGCTGGATGTCGGGAAAGAATTTGGTATTAAACCATGCGGTCTGGGAGCCCGGGATTCATTAAGAACTGAGGCAGGACTTCCCCTGTACGGTCATGAGATGGCAGGTGAATTGGATATAGGTGTTGGTGGAGCTGGGTTTAGCTCTTATGTGAAGGTGAATAAACCGTGGTTTATCGGACGCGAGGCCTATCTGGCAAAGGAAGAAACCCGCGAGCGGGTGATCGTTCGTTTCCGTTTCAGCGAAAAGAGGGTCCGAAAAGCTCATTACGGCGACCCGGTGATGGATGAGCAGGGCAGGGTGATCGGTAAGGTTACTAGCTGCGCCAATGATACTGAAGGGTATTTCCTGGGGCAGGCCTATGTCAATAAAAGACACGCTAAAAAGGGTACGCTGTTGTATATCTATCAGGATGTCGAAAAGAGAAAAGGAAGCGAGTTATCTGACCTCAGTTATGGCGAGCGAGTGTCTCTGCCAGATACCGCGACAATTCTGCGTAGATTCCCCCGTTTATAAGCGTCTGATCTGAAATCAAAAGGCGTTGGATATGATATCTAACGCCTTTTTTATTTAAGTTCTTGAATATTCCTCTCTTAATGCTCCCAGAGATTGAAATCCTTCAAATTGGATCCACCTATGAATTCCCTTAAGATGGAGTTATCAGGGATCATTTCGATGTCCAGGGGGAGGAACCACTCCAGAAATGCCAGCAATCGTTTCGCTTCGATTCGTTCTATGGAATCCGATGGAACCTGGCGGAGAATGGGTTCGGCTACCGGTTTGAGTGCGGCCATTTCATATACCAGGGCTGAGTTGAACATGGCATCAGCGTTGTCCTGGTAGGGGAAAATGAATTCTTTTTCTCCCCGGCGGACAGATTCCCAGCGCCTGATAGTTTCCATGGCTGAATACCCGCGTTCTTTTGCGTCCCGGACGATTCTGCGAATCAGACGTGTATCGGTGGTGGAAACCCGGTTGTGGCGGTCCAGGTTGAGCTGCGTTAAGGCAGAAACATAGATGCGATAAGTACAGGAACGGGGGAATTCCGGAAGCAATTCAGGGTTAAGTCCGTGGATTCCTTCCAGGATGATGATCTGGCCTGGCCGAAGTTGAACGGTATCTCCTTTACCGCTTTCACCGGTTTGAAAATCGTAATGAGGGAGCTGGACCTTTTCTCCTTCGATCAATTGTTTGATATCGCGGGATAATTGTTCGCGATTAACTGCTTCCAGGGATTCGAAATTCCATTCACCGTATTCATCCCGGGGAGTATGTTCTCTGTCCACAAAATATTTATCCATTTCCAACGGGAAAGGGGAAATCCCTCTTGCCAGGAGTTGAATGGATAGGCGTTTCGAGAAGGTGGTCTTTCCGGAAGAGGATGGCCCTGCGATCAAGATGACATCGATCTCTTCAGCTTTTTCTTCTATCTGGCCAGCTATTTCAGTGATATGCTGTTCTTGCAGAGCTTCAGAAACCAGTATCAATTTTCGAATATGGCCCTGGTCGATAGAATCATTTAATGCTCCCACACTGTCAATTCCGAGGCGGTGGAGCCAATTGCCGTAACGCTTAAAGACATTAAGCAAGGTGAAATACTTTTGTACCGGCTGAAGAACGATCGGATTTTTCCGGCGGGGATATCGAATGATGAACCCGTCTTCCATCATAACCAGGTCAAACCATTTTAGATATCCAGTTGATGGCACCATGTAGCCATGATGGTAGTCCATCTGGTCGCCGAGTCTATAGAGTGTGAGGTAATCTTTCTTTCTGTGGGCTAATAAACGAACCTTATCCTTATAGCCCTTCTTTTCAAAATACTCTATACCCTCTTGAAGTGAGATCTTCAGACGTTCAAATTTGATATTGGCCTTGACAAGCTCTCTCATGCGTTTTTCGAGTTGTTCCAATTCTGTTTCGCTGAGGGGAGCCCGGCGGTATACCTGGCAGAAATATCCACCGGAAGTCACTGAATGATCAACGGTTAGAATAGCGTCTTGAAATAGATCACTGAATGCGTTTTCCAGGAGGAATGTCAAAGATCTGCGGTAAAAACGCATCCCGTCAGATCCTTCCATGGTGATCGGTTGTACTTCTACATCCATCATCACTGGATAGGAAAGTTCGGTTAATTTGCCATTTACCACAGCTCCAACTATCGGAGGAGTTCCTCCTTTTTCTAGAAGGTAAAAATACTCCTCGAGCGTTCCTCCTCGGGGACCTGAGATCACCTCTCCATTGGAAAGGTGAATTTCCACGGTGTCTCGGGGTTCTACAAAGTTAAAATCTTCTTTGTTGGACATAGGTTGCCAAATCCTGGTAAGTTTTATTACAATGATATTTTATCATCTCTATCCAAGATATAAAAAAGCCCGGATTAAACATCAATCCGGGCTTTTGTTCCCTTTATTCCCTGATCGGACCTCAACTCCCGTAATTTTCTGGTAATTGTGTTCTCAGGATCAAATCCTTGGCTGCTTTCACCTCATCAAATCTACCGAAAGGCGCATTTGTGGGCGCATTGTGGAGGATATCCGGGTTATTTTTCGCTTCATCTGCGATCTGCAAGAGTGCATCTGCAAACGCATCCAGGGTTTCCATCGTTTCAGTTTCAGTTGGTTCGATCATCAATGCTTCATGGACGATAAGCGGGAAATAATTTGTGGGGGGGTGGAAACCAAAATCGATCAATCTCTTGGATATGTCCAGGGCTCGGATTCCAGGGGCGTCCTCCCATTTAGCTTCAGTCACAAACTCATGCATACATAATCTTTCGTAAGGAATATGATATACATCTTTTACCCGGGCTTGGATGTAGTTTGCATTGAGAACGGCATGGGTTGAGACTCCCAATAATCCATTCTTCCCTAAACAGATCATATACGTGAAAGCCCTTACCACAATTCCAAAATGGCCGTGGAAGGATTTCACTCTGCCGATTGATTTCTCAGGTACGAGCAGGTCATAAAAAGCAGGGTTCTGTTCATCCCCTTCAGAAGTCATCGCTACCACAGGCGATGGCAGGAATTCAGCCAGTTCTTTTGTAACTCCCACTGGTCCGGATCCGGGTCCACCGCCGCCATGCGGGGTAGAGAAAGTTTTGTGCAGGTTGAAGTGCATTACATCAATACCTGTTTCTGCCGGTCTGTAAACGCCCAGCAGGGCATTCATATTTGCGCCGTCACCATATACCAATCCGCCATGATCGTGGACAAGCTGGCAGGCTTCTACGATATTCTCATCAAAAAGTCCCAGGGTATTGGGATTGGTGATCATTATGCCAGCCAGGGTGTCATCACATTCCGCTTCCAACGCTTTCAGGTCAATATTTCCCTGTTTGTCCGAAGCCAATTGAACGATCTCCAAGCCGCTCATTGCAGAGGAGGCTGGGTTGGTCCCGTGGGCAGAATCAGGGACAAGCATCTTGGTTCGTTTTGTATCACCCCTGGATTCATGATAAGCCCGGATAATTAACACTCCGGTCAATTCACCATGAGCTCCCGCAGCGGGCTGCAAAGAGACTGCATCAAATCCGCTGATCTCACCTAGCCATTGCTGGGTTTCGTACATCAGCCCCAGCGCTCCCTGGACGGTTTCCACTGGTTGAAGGGGATGGATGTGGGCGAAACCTGGAAGGCGGGCTGTTTCTTCATTGATCTTGGGATTGTATTTCATAGTGCAGGATCCCAGAGGATAAAAACCGTTATCCACAGAGTAGTTCAGCTGGGAGATATTTGTAAAGTGCCTCACAACTTCGTTTTCTGGAACCTCTGGTAAGGGTAAATTCTCTCGCAGGAAGTCCTTTGGCAGTTCAGCCAGAGGCACATCCGGAGCCGGGAATCGGATTCCTTTTCGATTTGGTCTGGAGAGTTCAAAGATAGTTTTTTCAGTCATGATATTCCTCCTCCAAAACCTCAACCATATAATCGATCTCCGACCGTGGATTCATTTCGGTTACGGCAACCAATAGTTCATATTTTTGGCTCGGATAAACAAGCCCAAGATCATAACCGCCCAATATATCACGCGACAGCAGATGCTCATTGACCTCTTCGGCAGGGGCAGGGCAGTGGACCACAAATTCGTTAAAGAATGGTTGGACAGGATTGACAATGAACCCTGGTACAGTGCTGATCCTATCAGCTGCGTAATGGGCTTTGTGATAGTTCAATTCTGCCAGTTCCTTTAATCCACTTTTACCCAGTAAGGTGAGGTATACAGTGGAGGCCAGAGCGATCAAACCCTGGTTAGTGCAGATATTTGAAGTTGCTTGCTCCCGGCGGATATGCTGCTCGCGAGTACTGAGGGTCAGTACATACCCTCTGTTACCGTGAGTATCTACAGTCTCTCCCGCCACGCGGCCGGCCATCTTGCGAACATACTGTTTTTTTGTAGCAAATAATCCCAGGTATGGGCCGCCAAATGACATGGGAATGCCCAGCGGCTGGCCTTCGCCTGTGACGATATCTGCGTCAAATTCACTTGGAGGTTTGAGAAGCCCCAGTGCAATCGGATTTATGTGAACTGAGAATAGCGCCTTTTGGGCATGCGCCGCTTCTGATAGTTTAGTCAGATCGAATATTCTGCCGAAGAAATCTGGATATTGAACCAGCACGAGAGCAGTATTCTCGTCGATGAGTTCAATAAGATCATCAGGTCCTGCCTCAGGATCCAGGTCTTCTCCCACGAATTCAAGGTTCATCCCCTTCATATAGGTTTGTATTGTTTCTCTGTATTGGGGATTTACAGCGTTGGAAAGAACGATCTTGCGTCTCTTTCCCCGGAAGTTGTGATACGCCATATTTACTGCCTCTGCTACAGCAGTTGCGCCATCGTAATGTGAGGCATTGGAGACATCCATTCCTGTCAGCGCGGAGATCAAGCTTTGATATTCAAAAATCGCTTGCAGGGTTCCCTGGGCGATTTCCGGCTGGTAGGGAGTGTAGGCGGTATAGAACTCACTCCGTCTTAGGATCGAGTCTACCGCCGCTGGGATATAGTGATTGTAGGCGCCAGCACCCAGGAAAGACACTAATTCCTGGGGTGTTTCGTTCACTGATGAAATAAATTGGAGCTCATCCAGGGCTTCCATCTCTGAGATGCCGTCAGGGAGTTCAAGGTTGGGGAATTTGCCCTTTTCGGGCAGGCACTGGAAAAGATCTTCCAGTTCATTAACCCCGATCACCTTTAGCATCGCATCTCGGTCTGCCTGGGTATGTGGTGTATACATAGTCAGGTCCTTTTTTACGAATAAATGATCCATCTTTATCGGTGGGTAGAAGAGATACCGGAAGGCCGGTTTTTAGTGATCTCTTTCCAGTTTTTGATACGTGTCCGCATCCATCAAGTCTTCCAGCTGCGAAAGATCAGACATCTTGATCTTAACCAACCAGGCATTGCCAAATGGATCTTCGTTGACAAGCTCGGGAGAATCCATCAAGGATTCGTTGATAGCGATGATCTCACCGCCGACAGGGAGAAAAACATCCGCTGCTGCTTTAACTGATTCGATCACAGCGCAGGTTTCTCCCTGGTCCAGGGAGTCTCCTTCTAATGCTACAATCTCCACAAAAACAATATCAGATAGCTGGTCCTGGGCATAATCTGTGATACCCATCACAGCAATATCTCCTTCAACGCGGACCCATTCATCATTCTTGGTATATTTTAATTCAGCAGGTATTTTCATTTTTGCTCCTTACTTAAATTATTGATATTCAAATCCGTTTAACAAAAAAGCACACGCAAAGAGATACGGCGTGTGCCTCTGTCTGGGGACCTGAGAGATTTTGCTCCTTCGGTGTCCGGGGACTCTCCAGAGGTTCGTAAATGCAAGGTCCGTTTACCTGAGAGTTTAGCCTGCTGATTTGCCAGTATTCACAGCAGCTTTGCCCCTTCGGTGCCCTTAGGTGGGACTCTCCCCTGCAATAGTATTATTAAACTGAGTTCATTATACCAAAAATCTTTCAAGAATATTAAAAACATAGGCCCTGCTAATTCCAGCAGGGCCTGGAGATTCTTTCAAAGTATAATGTGGGTTTACTGGTTTTCAGGAAGGGCAAGTTCTTCTGTTTTATGCCTTCGGACCAGGTTCTTTACATGGGCTATTAAAGTAAAAGATGAGACTGGTTTCACCAGGTAATCATCAGCACCCAGGTTCAAAGTCTTGGTGATGATTTCAGATGATTCAATTGCTGATATAATTAAAATTGGTGTTCTGGTCATCTCTCGGATGGCTTTGCAGAGCTGCCATCCATCCATTTCTGGCATTAGAAGGTCAAGAATGATCAGATCAAGCATCACTCGTTGTACTATGTCGATGCTTTCCCTACTGGAATTTGTAGTTAAAACATTATAGTCTTTGGTTTCCAGCAGACGTTTAAACAATGCGGACGTGGAAGGATCATTATCGATAACTAAAATTGTTGGACTAACTTTCTGGTATTGGTTGTTCATAAGTGGTTGTATTACAACATAGATTTTCTGATTCGTAAACAGAGATCACTTTACAGCCAGCTAACAATAACATTTTTACGGTAAATTCAGGATAACAGGTTAGTAAGCTCCAGTTTAAGGTTGTATTTTCCTCAAAAAACGAGTGAAAAACTCTCATTAACGTTATAATACACGAAGAAGTTTAAGAACAGCAGGGTGACATACATACAAGCCATTCAAAATCATCTATCGCGGGTACATCCATAAATTATGGGAGATCGTACAGTTTCAGGAAAAGCGTATATAGAGACGCTATTTAAATTCAGCAAGCTGATATCTCACGCAGAGGATGTATCTATTGTATTCCCTGACCTGGTAGAGCAGGCCAGGAAACTCATCATTTTTGATAATTTTGTGATCTACCTGGAAGAGAAAGGTGAATTGCGGCCTGCCTTCGCCAGATCCGTCGGAAGAGGGAGGTCCAAAGAAGCAGATATTGCCTGGGGTGAGTCATTCATAGAGAAAGTATTTGAATCTAATAAGCTGACAACTCATCAGGACGTTGTTCAGGGACCCAATGACGATCGGCTAAAGATTCCCTATTATATTGGCTCTCCACTCCGCCACGGAAAAACTACTGTCGGAGTATTGATCATGATCCGGTTTGGCGGCCCTGAATTCAATTCCCAGGACCAACAAACTTTTACATTCATCGCTGACCATATCGCCCAGCTTTTGGAACGAGACGTTCTGGTCAGCACTATAGCTCAGATCGAAGGATCCCAGCGAATGTGGGCTATGCAGGAGAATTTTGTTGCCACTGTTTCTCATGATCTGAGGACGCCTCTAGGTTTTATCAAGGGTTATACAACAACTCTGCTGCGGGAAGACACTAATTGGGATGTGCCTACTTACCGGGAATTCCTGGGAATTATTGATGAGGAAGCTGACCGGCTTCAGGAACTTATAGATAATCTGCTGGATTCTTCCCGGCTGCAATCTGGCACCTTACAGATGAACTTGCAAGTGGTTCGTCTGGATGCGGTACTGCGGGATATGATCCAGCGTTCCCAATTACGGGAGATTGATGTAAATCTCGAACTTGAAATTGAAAGCCAGGGTGTTATAGTCCAGGCAGACCCAATGCGCCTCGGCCAGGTCTTTGACAACTTAATTAATAACGCAATCAAATATGCCCCGCGATCAACGGTGATTATCAGGTTATTTGTTGATGGCGATGACGCAGTGATCAAGGTGATTGACGATGGGCCCGGAATTGATAAGGAACACTTAGAAAGGATTTTCCAGAGATTCTACCGGGTACCAGAGACCCGCATGGCTGTGCGCGGGAGTGGTTTAGGTTTGTATATTTGCCGCCAAATTATTATTGCCCATGATGGAACGATTAAGGCGGAATCTGATACTGGGCAAGGGACGACATTTTATATCACTCTACCAATTGTAGAGGGTGATGAGTCGGTTTAATTGAGGAGACCGAGATATGGAAAAGGGAACTATCTTAATTGTCGATGACGAACCCAGGTATATCCAATTGATCGCTGCCAACCTGGTTGTGGACGGATTTAATGTCCTCGAAGCTCTGGATGGAGAAAAAGCGGTTGAAATTGTATCGGAGCAGGAAATTGACCTTGTTCTGCTCGATGTAATGATGCCGAAACTGGACGGCTTTGAAACCTGCCGCCGAATCCGGGGATTTTCCCAGGTACCGATCATAATGGTAACCGCCAAGGGCGACGAGAGTGATCGTGTCCAGGGGTTAAATGTTGGAGCGGATGACTATATTGTCAAGCCGTTCTCCGCCTCTGAACTGTTAGCCCGGGTCAGGGCTGTTTTACGAAGGTCGATGTTTTCTCGTGATGTGTCACAGCCCGTGATCTTTAATCACGGGGATTTGAAAATTGATTTCGCCCGGGCAGAAGTATTCCTGAAAGATGAAAAGATACTGCTTTCTGCGACCGAATACCGGCTGCTGCTCCAGTTTTCTCATAATAAAGGAAGGATCCTGACCACGGAGGAATTATTATCATCGGTTTGGGGAGATGGATATAAGAATGACAAGGAAATTCTCTGGGTAACAATCTCCAGATTGCGCAGCAAGCTCGAGGTGGATCCCAGCAATCCCGTTCATATCGTTACTCGAACAGGTATGGGATATACCATGCCCAATCTAACTGAATAAATTGAGGAAATCTTGTTATGGATTACCAACTGGCGATAAATATATTGTCGAAAAAAATAGGAGTACTGCTGCGATCTGCCAGAACGCAGAGGGGTGAGTCCAAGAAAACCTGCGGAGAAGTCATTGGTGTGACCTCCCGGACAATCAATAAATACGAAATGGGCGAAAAGTCTCCTTCCCTGCCTGAATTGGAGGTTTTGGCCTTTTATCTGGATGTTCCCCTGGAGAGATTTTGGGAGGACATGACCCCTGACACACATGATAAGATGGGGAGTCTTAAGAACCTTTCCCAGCGGCTTGAACTCAGGAACCTGAAAATTGGCGCCTCTTTAAGAAAATTCCGCCAGGAAGCGAATTTTAGCATGAAAGAAGTTTCGGAGAGATTAGGACTGACAACTTATCGTCTGAAATCATACGAAAAAGGAAGTTTCGCTGTTCCGGTAGCTGAGTTAAATGCGCTGCTGCGATTATATGACCGGGAAATGAATGATCTAATTGTTGACAGCGGACCGATTGCTGAATGGGCTCACGCAAAAAAAGCAGGAGAAGCCTTCACAAAACTACCACTGGATCTCCAGGATTTTATCCTCAAGCCAGTGAACCAGCCTTATTTGGAAATTGCCCAGAAACTTAGCCAAATGTCCGTAGATAAAATGCGGGATGTTGCAGAAGGATTACTGGATATCACTCTCTAGTTGATGACACATGACTGAAAATAATAATAAACCAGACTTGTTAGAAGAAGAAGCAAAAGATCTCTACAGGGCAGGTAAATTCCAGCAGGCGGCCGAATGTTTTTCTCAGGCCGCCGCTTTTTATCTCAATAAAGAGGAACACCTGCTCGCTGCCGAGATGAGCAATAACCAATCTGTGGCTCTGCTTAAAGCTAAAAAACCCCAAATGGCCCTGGATGCTGTCCAGGGTACCCCTGAACTTTTCCAGGAGGCAGGAGATGTCTTAAAACACGGGATGGCCCTTGCTAATCGGGCTACTGCTCTGCAGGACCTGGGAAAAAAACAGGAAGCTATTGACGAATTTGTGCAGGCCGCAGAGATATTTAAGGATAACGGTGAAAAGCAGATGTATCTGCAGACTAAGCAGTCCATCTCAGCATTAAAGCTTAAGACCCGCAATATTCCCGGGGCCTTATTCTCAATGCAGGAAGGGTTAGAAGAATTGGAAAAACCGAACTTGCGGCAAAAACTGCTGCGCAGCCTCTTGAAAATCCCTCAGAATTTGCTCGAAAAATAACTCTGTTTTTCTCAGTTCTATCGACTTAGATAAATCTGGACGAATATTATGTTAAATGTTTGGCAGGATCTCGTTATCAGAAAAGCAGTTCCCACTGATCGATCCGCATTGATCCAGCTTCTTCAAAAAAAGTCATTCATCCACCGCCATCTGGGTTGGGAATCTCCCCTGGACTGGCTGAAGAATGACCCATTTTATCTCCTCGAAGCAGAGCAGGGTATCGTGGCGGCACTGGCCTGCCCTCCAGACGAGGATCAAATCACCTGGCTGCGTTTATTCGCTGTCCGGCCTGGTTTCCCGGTAGAAGATGCATGGAAAGCTCTCTGGCCAGTTGTCATTTCCTGGATGAAGGAGAAATATCCTGGAGTGTTGATCAATTCACTGGTGATGAATAATAAGATGGAAAAGATATTAAAAAGGTCAGAATTCGAGGAAGTATTTCAAGTAGTGGTGCTGGTTTGGGATATCGCGAAGGCAATATGGCCCGAAAGCAGATCAGACTTGGAGATCCGCGACATGCTGCCAGAAGATTTTCAGCAAGTTTATGAGATAGATTTGAGTGCTTTTAGCTTGATATGGCGCAACAGCATGAGCCAGCAGCAGGCAGCTTACCAGGAAGCTTTTTCTGCCAGAGTGATCGAAATAAAGGGAAAGGTGGCTGCCTACCAGATCAGCACGACCAATCCGCAGGGGGGGCATTTGGCGAGGTTGGCAGTAGATCCGGAATATCAAAACCAGGGTTTAGCTACCCTGTTGGTAGAGGATATTCTAAACACCTTTCAAGAGCAGGGGATTGTAGAAATTACTGTGAATACCCAATCCAATAATTTGGCATCTCTTGAATTATATAAAAAATTCGGATTTAAGCGGCTGGAAGAAACCTTTCCGGTTTTACAATACAAAATATGATCTCGAGAAATAGGCCGGGGGGGAATCAAAAGGCCTGCACTCAGAATAATGACAGCAGAAATACGATCAATGGGCTGATCACCAGGCTGGGTAGAAAATTTCCTACTCTGATGGGTTTGATCTCCAGCAGGCTGCTGATTGCTAACCCGATCAGTAAGAGGCCGCCAGTGGCAGTTAACTCGGCCACCATCGCTGGTGTCATTATGCCCTGCAGCTGAACAGCCAGCAAACTGAAAAATCCCTGGTAGATAAATACTATCAGTCCTGAGAAAAGCACTCCGATCCCGAGAGTGGAAGCCATGGCAAAGGCTGCAAAACCATCCATGACTGATTTGATCGCCAGAAGCTGGAAATCGCCGACCAAACCGTCTTGAATAGCACCAAGGATGGCCATTGGACCTGTGCAAAAGAGGATCGAACTGGCCAAAAAACCACACATAAAGTCTTTCCTGGCTTGTGAAGATGATTGATTTTTACTGAATTTGGCTTCCAGGATTTCTCCGAGATTATTGATACGGTCCTCAATGCCCAGTTTTTCCCCCAGCAAACCCCCGATCAGGATACCTCCCAGCACGATCAGGGAATTGTTCGTTTCCAGGAACATGCTGACTGAAATGCCGATTGTAAAAAGGCCCAATCCGATGATAATGGTTTCACGCGCCTTATCTGATAGGAGTTTTCCGAATTTTAGCCCCAACAATCCTCCCAGGATGATGGTGGCCGTATTGAGTATGGTCCCTGTCATGATGGATTCTCTGTCCCGGAAGGCGGATTTTGAGCGCAGAATAATTCAAGAACAAAACATAAAGATGACAGGCGATTCAGGTAAGAGAGTGCGGTTTCCGAAAATAACATTCCCGCTTCAGCCAGGGAAACAACATTTCTCTCTGCCCGACGGACGATCGTACGAGCCAGCCCCACAGCACCAGAGGGTAAATTCTCTCCTGGCAGGATGAATTCCTTAGTGACTTCTGTTTGTGATCCATAGTGATCGATCTGATTTTCTAACCAGGCTAAACGTGCGGGTTCGAGGTCAGGGAATTTCTTGGGATCAGGTTTTTCTAGGGCAACGATTGACATGATCCGGTATAAGTCCAGCTGGACTGTTTTAATCAGCTCATTGATTGCTGGATCTGAGATCTGAGCTCGCGCAAAACCCAGGGCAGCAGAGGCCTCATCCAGGGCTCCGACCGTTTGGATCCGGATGTGTGATTTGGATAATCTGCCTTTCCCGATCTGATCGGTTTTTCCCTGATCTCCCCTGGAAGTGTAAAATTTACTCATGGTTGGATTATACCGTAGGATGGATTTTCCCCGTCAGCCCGGAGTGCCAGGTATGATAAAATGTGGTCACGTCTCTAAAATCGATATTTTGCGATAATTTACCCAAAAACAGACGATC
>JAGHAU010000126.1 GCA_021161345.1 Anaerolineales bacterium
TCCACCAACCGTAGAGCTGAGAGTTTTTATTGATAGGTATCAGAATTTCTTCAAAATCTATATCGTGTTTTTCTGGAGTAACACGGTGGGGCTTTTTTTCATACCGATACATTTTATTAATAAGCTGATCCATGGAGAAAATCAGTAAGAGAAGAAGAAGTGATAACCAAAAGAGTGTCATGGTTTATTCCAATGTATGTTGTTCGACCAAAAGCACAGGCAGGGCACCGAAGGCTGATCCGGCATTTAAATATTGCCCGCCCAATCCGTAGGCGATGTTCTTGTCCTCGGATGGCATAGCTTCGGCTTTGATAAATATGGGGGACAGCGAAGCCAGGATGGCTGCCCCATCCGGTGTGACGAGTTCTCCGGAATCTGTCCCTGGTTGATTGGGGATTTTGTGCTGCTCTAAAATGACTTGAGCTGCCGGTTCAAGGACATAATCAGTGCCGGTATTCACCGGGGACGTGCATATTACTGAGCCGCAATCCACACTCAGATGCTGTAATCCATAGGCTATGCCAGTTAGCAACGCGACAAGAATTTGAGGTTGATCCAGGATTGCCGACTCGCCCGGGTGGGGATGAGGAATCCCCAGGCGGTGCAATTCAAGGTGATCGCTGCCTTCTAGCCAGCCATCGTTGCCAGTATCTTCTTCGTCGGCCATGCCATCCAGGGTTTGAATAAATGGTTTGATGTCCAAAACGGGTGTGCCATCGAAGAGATCAAGCGGACCAGTGTAGATGCGTTCACCTTCAATGCGCTGCAGCCTGACTCGGGTCAGGCCGATGGGGCTGGGGCGATTTGGGGAGCGAGTGGCAAATGTGCCGTAGCGTTTATCGTCATCTTTCCAGGGCGGGCGAACGGTGATTTCATGATCCAGTGATTGATCTAAATATGACAAAACAAAGATATGGCTGAATGTGTTCAACCCGTAAGTAGCCTCCGCATATTGGGACTTAACCTGAATATAAAATCCTCCATCATTCAAGTTTTCAGGCTGGGGTTGGTAAGGGGCTTCGTGTTTGTATGGCGTGTGTGCTGTGCCGATGATGGGCAAGGAGGCGGTTTGATCGGGAGAAAGAGAGGTATTCTGAGTTTTGGCGGCATGCAGGATTGAAAGTGTGCGGAGGGCAAAATCAGCATAGACTTCTTCTACATTTGCGCGGGATAAGGCCTTTTCCAGAACTGCAGGGGTCTCTTTCCAGGGGAGTGTACCCTGTTCTTCCAAGGGAGTAAGGTGCAAGCGGTGAGCAAGAACCTCATTTGGGAGAAATTCGAGATGAGTATGAGCATCTAACATACCCAGGCCTTCAGCTGCAAATTTAATAGTTTGTACCATATCCTGCTCCGGCACACCCAGACCGATCAGCGCAGCTGCAAACCTGTCAGCCGAGATACCTGTTTTTGTGTCAATCCTCAAAGAATTTTTCATCTAGTTATATGAAATCCTGGTAGCCTTGTCGGTCATAGTAGGTGCTGTCAGCGGTTCCCAGATCGGATCATCCCAAGTTCCCAGACGGGTGTGCATATCATGATATTTCTGTGGGATGGGGTGTGTCCCCACCACGACTTTTACATCGTAACGTGCTTCAAGAAAATCTTTGAAGGTATCGATGTAAGGACAAGGTGGATACCCAACGACGAGGCCGGTAGCCAGGTGAATGACCTGGGCACCGTTCTTGACCATTTCTTCGCCAGCGTATTCAATGTTGCCACCTGGGCATCCATCGCAAGTTGTGTAGCCAACTAGTTCCAAATCCTGGTCAGTGTATATGCTGAATGCACCCTCTTTGTTTTTTAGGGACCGAAAACATTTCCCGCCTGCGCAGCGGCGGTAGCGGTCACAGATGATAATACCGATTTTTACCGTCATTTTTTAGTCCTTTTGTAATATTTGCATCAGGTTGCGAAAACACAGTAAGAGCATGTCCTTGAAATCTTAAAGTAATCACTCTCGTGCCTTACTGCCGGAGAAAATAATACTTTCATTCGGATGCCCATCGGTAAATAACAACAATACCAACGCCGACGAAGAGCGCAGTAAATAAAAAGAGCGCGGTATATGACCAGAACTGTAAAAATAACCCAGCTCCTAATGAAAGAAAAGCTATCGGAAGGAGCAACACAGCGTTGAGTCCGGCATAGGTGGCTCGTTCGGTGGCTGGCGCTATCTCTAGGAGTGCGCTCTGAAAACCAACTTGGCGTCCGGCGAAACTCGCACCTGCCAGGAAAAATACCGGCGTTAAAGCAAACCAGCCAAACGAAGCCAGGATAATGGCTAACAGAGGGGTCAATGTCGAAATAATAGCGCAAAAGAACAGCATCCAGCGGCTGCCAGCCTGGTCTACCAAGCGAGCCCAGACCAGATTGAAAATCAGTCCTCCCAATACTTGGGCTAGTAAAAACCATCCTATGGCTTCTGAAGGGGCATCCAATTGATTCCGGGCAAAGACCACGTAAAATGGGAGGGCCATCAAGCTGAATCCGGTCAGGAGTTGGGCGGCTATCAAAGTTTTTAAACGGCGGCCAGCGGTTAAAAGCTGCTGCCCGTATTGATGCCAGGATTGTAAGTTTTGTTCCGCTGCAGAGCTCAAAGGTTCCCTCATAACCCAAAATCCCAGCGAAGCGATCCCCAGCCCGACAGCGGCTAATCCGAATAACAAAGCATAGTTATTGGGATAGGTCACATGTGCCATAATGTAGCGGGCAAAAAAGGCCGCCCCAACAGAAAGCGGTCCAGCTAAGGCTCCCATACCACCAAAATAAGCTCCGCGTCTTTCTGCGGGAATGATCTTGCCAATAATATCTGTATAAGGGATGTTTCCCAGTCCACCCCCAGCGTAAAAGATGGCTAACATACCCACTAATATCCAGGCTAGAGTCAGGGGTTGTTGGTCGCCAATGGCGTAGATCAGCCAGGCTAGGATTCCCCAGCTAATCACGCGCAGGTAAATGGCAGTCATCAAGTAGGGCATTTTCCGCGGACGCGGTTCGATCCAACGGGCAACGAAAATTTGTGGCAGGGCCCCCGCTATTATAAGTACAGTGGAAAGCCCACCTACCCAGACGGTTGAACCGGTCAGGTCAGCTATAAAGGCGGAAATCACTGTTGTCGGTTGTGTAAGAGAGACACCCAGTGCCAAAAAAGCCCCATGCCACAATCCACCGAAGAAGTTGAGGCGATTAGTAGATAATTCTGATTTAATATGATAAGAGCTTGTTTTTTCTTCTGCTGGCATTATGTTCCTGTTGTTATCAATTGAAATGAATAATTGTTCCAGCAGGGCAGGCCTTTACCTGACTGCCGAAGACGCTCTTCAGTTTTTGAAAAGCGCGTTCGCCGGTACAATGATTGAGATAAAATTTAATGTGCTTGTAGCGATCCTGGAATACGTCAATCACGTGTTCTAAATACATATCATCGGCGTTTACCAAGTGCGTTCCGCCTAAAACGGCGATGATAGGACGTTTGAACATCTTCTGAACATGAAACAGAGTATTCAATAAACCGGCGTGGCAGCAGCCACAAATCACAACAAGTCCCTTCTGCGTTTTTAGTACCAATGAGAGATCATCCCGATAAGGATCAGGTTGCCAAGTCTCATCAATGACTATAAAGTGGTGAGTGCTGCGTCCCTCGGGTTCAAGACGCTCAAGAATTTCCCCCGTCGTCCAAAGATCGGGAAGTATTTCAGTGGGGGTATGGCTGAGACTAAGTTTGGCACGGCTAGCTAAGTCTGCTTGTGTGAGTGATAACCCAATAGATTGGTATTTACCTTCACGCAGGGAGTAACGAGGCCGGAATATATCTGTATGTGCATAGATAGTTAGGCCTGTATTCTCTGAGAGCACAGCTTCCAATCCGCCTGTGTGATCATAATGGGCATGACTGAAAACCACTGCCTTCACATTTTGGCCCTTCAGGCCTAACATTTTCATATTATGGGACAGCACAGCTTCAGTTTGCCCCGTATCAAAGAGCATACCGCTTGATCCGATTTCAATCCAAAAAGCCAGACCGTGTTCGCTCCGCAGACCAGAATCTTTCTTTGCGGTGTTATTTGCAATACAGGTTATTTTAGCCATTATCTTTTTGATAGCGCCGTTTTGACACGCTCCGGGGTGTACGGCAATTCGCGCATCCACACGCAGGTCGCGTCATGAACCGCGCTGGCGATGGAGGGGGCTACTCCATCGATAGAAATTTCAGAGACCGATTTTGCCCCGTATGGACCGCTTGGTTCATCAGTTTGGACGAATATTACATCCATTGCCGGCATCTCAGAGGCTCTCGGAATATGATAATCTCTTAGATTCGGATTCAGGGGTTGCCCGTTCTGGTCAAACAACATTTCTTCTGTTAGCGCAAATCCCAATGCTTGCGCCATTCCTCCTTCTACCTGGCCTGCTGCGGTGGCGGGATTAATGACCCGGCCGCAATCTACGACCATTAATAATCTTTCCACGTCAATTTTTCCCGTTTTTGTATCTACAACAATTTCTGCGAACTGTGCTGCGGTTGGAGGAGGACTGAGGGGGCTGGTGTGTGAAGCAGTAGCCATGATCTGGTGTTGATTTTGCTGGTGCAGACTGCTTAGAGCGACCTCAGCGAAAGAGAGTGACCGACCATCGGGGGCATGAACATGTTGATTCTCTACAAATAAACCCTTGGGATCGAGAATATCAAACATGTTTTCTGCATGTTCTATGATCTGCTGCTTAATTTTTTCGGCAGCTTTTCGAACCGCTTCTCCGCTGATGTATGTGGTGCTGCTGGCGTAGGCTCCTTTATCAAAAGGTGTGAAATCTGTATCTGAAGAATACACGATCAAATCATCAAGCGGGATGCTCAGTACTTCTGCGGCAATTTGTGCCAGGATCGTGTCTGAACCTGTTCCGAGGTCTGTTGCTCCCATTAGTAAGTTGAAAGAGCCATCATCATTCATTTTGAGTGTGGCGGATGCCATATCCAGATCTGCTATGCCGCTGCCATGCATGACAACTGCCATGCCAATCCCCTTGCGGTGCCGGTTGGTTTGATTTACATATTCTTTCCGTTTTTTATAAAAATCTGTGGCTTGCAGGCCGATATCTACACATTGGTCCAGAGCGCTGGTATACAGGATCTGTTCCTTGCCTTCCCTGCCCTCTCCAAGAGCTTTGGATAGGTGCATTATTTCACCAACCTTAAGCCAGTTTTCGCGTTTGAAATTGACCACATCCAACCCTAATTTCTCAGCGATTTCCTCCATTAATACTTCGATGCCAAATTCGCACTGCATGGCACCGTAGCCCCGGAAAGCACCTGCGGGCGGAGTGTTTGTGTAAGCAACATCGCTGATAAACCTGGCATTGGGTGGATTGTAAAGAGTCAGTCCCTTAAACCCGCCTACCATATTTACCGTTAATGCATGGGCACCATAAGCACCGGTATCCCCGACCAGATACAGGCTTGCAGCGCTGATTTTATTACCTTTTACGCCGACTTTATAATTAATAATATTCGCGTGGCGGCTGCGGGAACTGGTAAATTCCTGGGTTCGGGTATATTCCATCCGCACCGGTTTATTTGTTTTAAGAGTGAGATGGGCACAGAGATCCTCTAATAACAATTCCTGCTTGTTTCCAAATCCACCCCCGATCCTGGGTTTAATCACTCGGATCTTTTTTACAGGTAAGCCAATCAGGGGGGAGAGCATCCGGCGGATATGGAAGGGAACCTGGGTGCTGGTTCTCAGAACAAGCCGATCATCCTCATCCAGATAAGATATACAGATATGGGGCTCTAGGTGGACTTGCTGTTGTTTTGGGGTTCGATAGCTCCCCTCAAATATATGATCAGCTTCTGTAAAGGCGGTGTCAACATCTCCCACTTCGGCTTCGATGTGGCAAACAATATTTTTCTTTGCATTAAAAATCCCTTCTGTGTCTGGCTCATCGTGGATGATAGGTGCACCGTCCTCCATAGCTAATTCTGGGTCGACCACAACAGGTAGAATTTCATAGTCAACCTTAATTAGATCCAGGGCTTGCTGTGTTATTTCAAGAGTTTCAGCAGCAACGATTGCTACCCGGTCACCCACATGACGAACTTTATTGTCCAAACTGACCTGATCATAGGGTAAGGGTTGAGGATAACTTTGTCCGCCTGAAGCATATTTAATACGAGGGATATCTTTGTGGGTCAGGACAGCGTGTACTCCTTGTAAAGCCTGTGCCTCACTAGTGTCAATGCTGCGAATTCGAGCATGGGCATGTGGGCTGGTTAACAAGCCGCCATATAGCATACCGTCTAAATGATAATCATCAGTGAAAACTGGCCGTCCCAATGCTAGTTTCTTTGCATCCACTTTAATTTCGGGTTTTCCAATAATCCGGGTTTTTTCCATCGAATCTGGTGTAAAAACAATTGGAGGTAATGGTTTCCTACCTCCATCATGCCGATAGAAAACTTCCGGAAGTTTGATAATCTCATCTTTTTTGGGCAATCTTAATTCAATGGGAGCGAATGCTTCAACCTTTTCCCCTCGTAATGCTGCCGCCGAGCGATGAACCGCATCCACTACGCGCACATACCCTGTACAGCGGCAAAGAACATGGTTCATGGCTTTCCGGATCTCGTCATCCGTTGGGTCTGCATTCTCATCTAACAGTGCTTTTGCTGACAGTATCTGCGCGGGAGTACAATAACCACACTGAATGGCACTTGAATCGATAAAGGCTTGTTGTATAGGGTGGATTTCAGAATTTTGTTTAAGGCCTTCAAGGGTAGTGATCTCTGTCCCATTGGCATCAACTGCTTTAGTTTTACAACTGAGGATCGGTTTTCCATTCTGTAGGACTGTGCAAACACCACAAGTTCCGTCGTCACAACCAGATTTGACGCTGAAAAAAGAATTGTGCCGCAGAACAGTTAATAAACTATCTTCAACTCCCACCATCAATTTTCTGGGAGTATTATTTATGGTTAGATTGATTTCCACTTTTACTGCTTCCATTTTTTATAACCTTTCCTCATGATCGAAAAATCAATTGTATATTTTTTTTTTTTTTACTGCCAAGTCTATCCAACCAAGAATTCAACTCTGTCCGACAATTTGAACAGATGGATAAGTGATTTTTAATGACTGGCAGGAGATCTGAAAGATCTCCTGCTCTTGTTAACAAACCAGCATCATAATCCAGTAGATTGATACAGTCTGAACATGAGAGTTCAATAAATTTATCTGAGCTTGAAGTCAACATTAACAACTTCCAAAGCGGATATTCGATTTCGGTCATCTTGCCAACCTTATTTCTTCTCGTAATTCCCTGGCTGTTTTCTAATCCAGGAGGGAATATTGAAGCGGCCCGCCTAGTTTCTCTAATGCTGTTGATAAGGATTTATTGGCCAGGACAACAGTATCTGCAGCGGCTGTGATCTCTTCAGAAACCAGCTCGGTCAGGACTGCCCAATCGCGAAATTCTTGTGCGTGGTCGTTATTATGAGCAATCCAATGGGGAATCAATATTCTGAGCTTATCCTTCTCCTCCATTTTTTACTCCTTCCTTCGAAATATTCTCCAAGTAAAGTACATTCTTTAATAAGTCGATCTTCCGGATTGTGGCGGAGACTTCGAGAGGTTGTTCAAACATTGTAGACAACACAATTCCATTTGGTGTTGGTTCCACGAACATTACATTTTCCATTATTTTTTCATCGTCCAAATAGGCAGTAATTTGACACATCTTTTCTCCGTTGATCCTGTTAGTTATAATTCCGAGACGAGAGGGATGACCTTTTTTCGGCTGTGGTCAGCCACTTCTTTAACATCCATGAGGGCATTCGCTGAAAAAGGAACCTCGATTTCATCGGAAATAAATTCTTCGCCGTCGATTCGATTTATTTGCATATAAAGGCGGAAGGGTTCTTTAGTGCTGCGGGTCATGATCAGATTGGTGGCAGCAGCTTCTAATTCTGCAATTTCCTCAGCTTTTGCGGTGGTGCTTGCAGAGAAGAGATATGTTCTTTTTTGATCTCCTTGGGCGGCAGCTATCATTTTCTCAAGAATCCCGTTTTTGTAAGTAGGAGAGAACAGTAACAAGTTTAGAGCTGAAGCAAAGATCAGAATTCCTGGACCTTTATCCGGCACCATACCGCAAGCTTGATCTATAGCGGCATCCCAGATTTCAGGTTTAACAACATTAGCCTTAAACCGGTTTCCCTGGGGAGGGGTGATCCCATCCAGTTCAGCATCAAGTTCTATGAAGGCGGTCTGCTCTTGATAGTCTCCCAAATCCAATTGACTGACCCTTTTTAAACCAGCTGCAACAAAACTATGATCGGGATATTGCAAAGACATAAAAATCACGCTGCCGCCCTGGCGCAGCCACGATGCGACAATCACATTGCCAATCAGCGGTTTTCCGGAACCCCCTGGTCCACTCAGTAAAGTTAAACTTGGAATTGGTAATCCTTCCGGGAGCAATCGGTCAAACCAATCTTGTTGTGTGAATAAATGATCCATTTCTTACCCTCTCCAATGAAGTTTTTCTTTGGCCAAAAAATTTTGGCGTTCTTCTTCATCCATCAGTGCTAATTTTACAGTTGATAAATTCCCACCGGCGGCTAACGCTGCGGACTTAAGGCTCTTGATGAGGAAATCCTGGATATTGTCAGGGATGTTCGGTAAGGGCAATGCCAGAGTTAAGGCTGCTTTTCCGTCTGGAGTGACTGTGATATCCCTCACCATTCCCAGGTCCAATAATGTTGTGGCTATTGCCGGGTGTTCAACTCTTTTAATCGCTTCCAGAACATTTATATTTTCTTGTCCATTCAATTTCATTCAAATCTCCTAATATCAGCTTGTTTTTCTGGCTTGATGTTTTATTTGTTTTTCTGGTCGTAGGTCTGCAGCAGGATGTCTATTTCGTCTCGTCTTTGGCGTAACCCGACGATTAACTCAGCCAAGAAGGTTTTACCTTCGGGCTTCAGCTGATAAACTCGCCGCTGCGGACCCCGACTTTCTTCACCCAAATAGGAACTAACCCAACCCGATTCTTCCATCTCGCGAAGTGTTCGATACAATAAGCTGGGATCAATCCGATCAGGATTAAAACCAAACTCAGTTAATCCATCGAGCAAGGAATACCCATGAGCATTCTCCCGGGTTAATAAAAATAAAAGGGCAGGCCGTAAAAAACCCATCACTCCTTGACGGCGGCGCCCCCCTCCCAATTCCGACCCTCTTCCATCAGTCATACAGTCATAATATCCTTGTTCGATAAGAGATCGTTGTGATCACAAGTTTAGCCCTCTACTAGACAAAAGTCAATAGAGGGAAAATAAATGATTCCTTAGAAATTCAATATTTGGGTGCCAGTAAAAATCTGCATATCCAGGGATCCTTTTACGAACAGGAAGGTTTATTTATCTGGCAGTCTGAATAATTTTCACAAATCACTAAGGGTGATTTAATCCCTCCAAAAAAACAAACAAAATTTATTCTTTCAAATGAGATAATTCTGTTTTGATTTTCCCCCAATAACAAGCTGTTAAACGAATTTTGGGCCAGGATATGATAATGATCCACAATTAAACACAGGTGCCTTGTCCGATGGATAGATCAAGATCAATATCTGGTATGAGGGGCAGTAGGTGCTTACCATGGCGGATACAATTACTGATCAGGCAGGCAACAGAACCAATACAATGAATTTTACATTCACCTGCAAATAATTGATCTGGCGTGTCATAAACCTATCAGGCGATATTATTCCGGATAGATATTGTTTTAAGGGTATTTTTGCAGATCCCCCCAAAAAGGTATATTCCAGGGCTATCCAGCTGAGGAAATCGGTCCTGTACGGGACACCAATTCCTGTACAATCGCATCAATATCAATCGGTTGGAACGATTTGGTAAATTCATAGCGTCAATATGCACAGTACCCTAACTTGTTTTTGAGTGGATGGGGTTTTTGCACATCCCCTCAAAAAGGCTCAATCCATATGTAGCATTTGATTTTACACGACATGGCTCCGCTGCCAAATATATCACGATCAAGGCAATGAGGTTGCTCGCAGAACAATTGTTATTGTAATTTAGTATATGAGCGCTTGAGATAAGATTAGTTATCGAAA